>CALRGC010000005.1:0-14596 GCA_943357105.1 Candidatus Magasanikiibacteriota bacterium
TTTGTGGTGGGTAATGGCGGCGATAATTTTTATTTAAAATATGTTTTTTTATTATCTATTTGATTTGGTCACCGCTCCGGGGGTGGCGATGCACGAGCTAGGACACGCCTTTTTTTGCCTCACGGCCGGGGTGCGAGTGCATAAAATAAAATTATTTCAGTTTGGTCGCACGGCCGGGTATGTATTGCACGACGAACCGGAGAAATTTTATCAAGGTTTTTTGATCAGCATTGGGCCGCTCATTGCCAATACGCTTTTTACCTTGTTTGCTTTTGCTAAATTTAAATTTTCTACTGTTGATTGGCATCCTTGGGTATGGCTATATTTCGGGATCGCGGTGGGTTTGCACGCGATACCATCCGATGGTGACGCGCAGGCGCTATTGTCTTTGGCCAATCGGCGGGTGTTTAGAAACCCGCTCGTGATTATTGGGTATCCATTTGTATTTTTGATGTATGTTTTTTATTGGATGAAAAGAATTCATTTGGATTGGATATTGGTGATTGTTTTGTTTTGGCTGGGGAATATCTTTCTAAAAAAATAAAATTGTAAATACAAAAAAATTACCTGATAAAAGTTCGCATAATTGGCTATAAATTTTCGTTATGGCCCTAAGGGTAGGGCCATTGCCCCTTCGGGGCACCACTCAAATTTACTTAACGCCAATTAGGGGCTCACTTTTATGTGGTAATTTTTTTGTATTTACAATGTTTATTTTAATTTTTTAAGTGGTTTGTCATTGAACATTAATACGCCCAAGATAATTATTGACACAATCGTGGCCAATAAATATTCTTCCACACCGATTGTCATACCGATGGCGGAGACCATCCATAGTCCGGCGGCGGTGGTGAGGCCTTCGACGCGATTTTCTTTGTGCAAAATAGTACCGGCGCCAAGAAAACCGATACCGCTGATGACAGCACTCGCTACCGTAGAATTATTGGTGAAAAAATTGCGGGATAAAATCGTAAACAAGGCGGCGCCGGCACATACCAGGGCATAGGTGCGTGGTCCAGCCCATTTTCCCCAGCGTTCACGCTGTAGTCCGAGCATACCACCGAGCACAATGGATAAAAATACTTGGCCGATGAAAGTTAATTGTTGAAGAGAGATAAAACTATTGAGCATATTTAAAGATTATTGTTGTCATTATACCACCAATTGACTTTTTTGTTAATAATTGATATACTATTCCTGTTTATAAAACCACGGGCTGATAGCTCAGCTGGTAGAGCATCGCGTTTGCAACGCGAGGGTCCAGGGTTCGAATCCCTGTCAGTCCACAAGGAGTAAAATAAACATTTGCCGGGGTAGCTCAGTGGTAGAGCGAAGGCCTGAAGAGCCTTGCGTCGTGAGTTCGATCCTCACTCCCGGCACAGAATACCACTTAGCCGGTGTTTCAAATTATTCGGGGTGTGGCTCAATTGGCTAGAGCGTCTGGTTTGGGACCAGAAGGTTGCAGGTTCAAGTCCTGTCACCCCGACATGATGAGACTTCTCTTTGAAAAGGGAAGTTTTTGTTTTAATAGACAAACCAACCCAAACTAGCTATAATTATCGATATAATAATTGAATATATGTTTAGAGAATTTTTACCTGATTCACCTGGTTTGGAAATGAGCCAAATGCCTGCACATCAAGATCAGATAGAAAGTCCAGAAAAAAACGAACAAAGACAAGAAATACTAGAAGCCATCGCCGATATAAAAAGAAAGTTATCTTCGGAATTTTACGCCGATCCCAGTAAAAGAATTTTACCGGAATTTTATAATGATCGATCGCCTGAGGGTAAACAGAAATTGCAAGATTTAAAGAAAAATAAATTTAGAAAAGGTTGGTTTACCGCTACCTTGGGTGATTTGCAGTTTGCTACTAAATTATTGGATAGTCCCACTAGAGAGCTTTGGGATGAAAGAATAAAGATTTTTAATAAAGAAGTAGTAGCGACCGCCGAAGTGGATGTGGTCTTGATAGCCAAATGTGAGGGTTTGGCTAAAGCCACAATCCAATTATTGCAGGAAAAATTGGATAAATAAAAAAATATGGCAGAAATATTAGTAACTTCTTATAAAAATGCCGATCTGGATGGCGTGGCTTGTGCGGTCGCTTACGCGGAATTTTTGAATAAGCAGGCAACACTAGCGAAGGCCGTGATTGCCGGTAACCCCCACAAAGAAGCGCAATTTGTGTTGGAAAAATTCAATATTTCCAACTTGAATAAAATTAACGAGGGAATTTCAAGTGATTCAAGAGTAGTATTTGTAGATGCCAGCGATGTTGAATCTTTGCCAGATGGAATTGTTCCTGACCAAGTAGCAGAGGTGGTTGATCATCGCTCATTTAATGACACCGATAATTTCCCAAAGGCTAAAATTCAGTTGGAATTGGTAGGCGCTTGCGCCACTTTGATTGCTGAAAGATTTTATAATATTAAAGCAGATATTTCCAAGGAGTCGGCTACCCTACTATATTGTGCGATCGTATCAAACACTTTAAATTTTAAAGGCAGTGTGACCACCAATCGAGATATAAAAATGGCCCAATGGCTAAAAGAGCGAGCCGCTATACCAAAAAATTTCGAATACGAGATGTTCGCGCATAAGTCCAATTTGGATCAACCAATTAAAGAAATATTTTTATCAGATTTTAAAACCTTTAATTTAAATGGTAAAAAAGTGAGTATTGCACAGTTGGAAATTTTGGATAAAAATGATTTTATCAAAAATAATTTAGTTGAAATTAAGCAAGTTTTAGAAGAATTAAAAAATGAACAGCAGTTGGATTACCTATTTTTAAATTTTATTGATTTGGAGGAAGGTATTAATATTTTTGTGGCAGAAGACCGGTATACCGAAGAGTTATTGGCACAAGTATTGGGTATAAAGTTTGAAAATTCAATAGCTTTTAGTAATAAAATGATCCTTCGAAAAGAAATTTATCCTTTGATTAAAATTTTTTTGCAGGGGTAATAATATATAGATATTAAAAAATAGAGATTTGATCCCTGTTTTTTATTTACCGTGTTTGCGTTCTTGTTGTCTATACCAGTCAATGGCCTTATCTAATTCTTCCGGAGTAAAATCTGGCCATTTCACGGGAGTGAAATAGAATTCTGAGTAGATTCCTTGCCAAGGCAAAAATCCAGAGAGGCGAAAATGGCCGCCACTGCGGACAATTAATTCCGGATCCGGCATATCGGCGGTGTCTAGAAATTTTTCTATCAATTCTTCGTTTATATCTTCCGGTTTGTAATTTTCTCTTACTATTTTTTGAATAGCGCGAGTTAATTCGTCACGACCACCATAATTGATTGCTAAATTTACTACTAGGCCAGAATTGTCTTTGGTTTGTTCTTGTGCTAAAAGTAATTTTTTAGCGGTTTTTTCCGGAAGTTTGGTAAGATCTCCAAGGAATTGGATTTTAATTTTTTTGTCTTTTAGTTCTTGGATTTCATCCACTACTTTTTCAAACAAAGAAAATAGATTATTCAATTCTTCCTGACTACGTTGTTTTAGATTGTCGGTAGACAAAGCCCAAAAAGTCGCAAAGGGGATTCCGCGGTCATGACAGGAGGTAATTATCTTTTTTAGTGACTTGGCCGCTTCGTTGTGACCGACCAATTTTGGCAAGCCGCGTGCGGTGGCCCAAGTACGATTGCCATCCAT
The DNA here is from genome assembly GCA_943357105.1 of Candidatus Magasanikiibacteriota bacterium. GTDB lineage: Bacteria > Patescibacteriota > Patescibacteriia > Magasanikbacterales > GWA2-37-8 > CAIOJG01. The sequence continues at coordinate 3,668 of CALRGC010000005.1, forward strand.
GATGAAAGCGATGTGTTGTAGGGGATTGTTGTTCATATTTAGACCAAGACATCATACAATAAAAATAAAAATAAATCAAGAAAACCACCCATAGCAGAGTGGTTTTCCTTTTACTTTAGTCTATTTTATCTTTGAGAATTTGAATCGAGTAAGTTGCTAAGATTTTTAGAAACTTTTAAATCTTGGAATTGATCGCGTCCTTGTTCCCATGGTTTTGGACTATTATCCGGGCTTAATTCTTGAATAGCATTTTGGAAGTCTTGGCGTAGACCGCTAAGCTCTTCCAATTGATTAGAGACTGATTCAATATCTATCGGTTTGACTTTAAGCGCCGCAGAGAGTTCCTCACCTTTTTGATTTATTTCAGCCAACTGATTATTTAAATCAGAAATATCTTGACCATCTTTGCTCAAACGAGCCAAAGTCCTTTTGCTATTACTGGTTTCGCGTTTGAAGTCAGAATTAAAGCGCCCCAAGTTGCTCAAGGTATCAAAGATAGATTGTTGTTCTCTCAGATCGTCGGTTTTATCAAAGAGGTCATTTTGTAATAGATCATAGGCGCCATCGGCATCTCCGGATTTTATTTTATCGGCGGCTTGATCACGGACAGCTTTCATTTGGGCGAGACCGTCGGCCAATTTCTGGTAGGTGTCGCTAATATCTACGCCTTGTTTGGCCAGTTTATCTACCAAGTTTCTATCTTTGCTTAAAGAACGGTCAAAAGTTTTTAATTGTTTGTCTATTTGTTTGGAAGTTTGTGGCCAGCGTGAAAGCATTTCTAACTGCTGACGACTGTCGTTGAGATTACTCATCAATTCACCCATATTTTCCATGCCGGCGCTTTGCGCATCGTCCATGGATTGGGCATTTTTGATAGCGTCAAGAATCGTTTTTATCTGGGCTAGGTTGTCGCTAACGTTGCTAGGGGCCGAGATTCCTTGTCTGGCGAGTTTGTCCAACTGTTTTTGGAAATTAGCGATATTTTTTTCTAAACCGCCCATCTCTTTTTTCATTCCAGCCAATCTTTTTGTTTCAGCTATTGCTTGTTCGCCGGATTGTTGTAAATCTCCCATCACGCCTTGCAATTGATCTACAGTATCATTGCCCAGTTCACTGGTGGAATTGGCATCTTGAATTTTATCTATTAAACCTTTGGCTTCTTCCATTTTGGACTGTATTTTTGGCGGGAAGGCACCGTTTCTTTGTGTGCCTTTTATCTGCTGTTGAAAATTGTTTAGCATTCCATTCATTTGTTTGGCACCTTTTTTGAAAGTGCGTAAATCTTTCTGGTCCGCACCAGGGTCAGGCATAACATTTTGATGGTCAGGATTTGGATAAGATTGATCACGATTATTATCTCCGTTCAGATGATCAGGGTCGGGGTAAGTTTGGTTATTTTTGTCTCCATTCAAATGGTCGGGATCAGGATATTTTTTAGAATTTTCGTTTGTCCTGTCCATCATCGGCGGATTATTTAAATTTTGGTCAGGATCTCCTTGTGGCGGCCTTTGATTATTAGTATCCCCAGCCGGAGGATTGGAAGGTGCTACTCGAGGAGCAGAAAGCGTTCCGCCGTTTTCTTCAGCCTGAGCATTTTGTAACTTAATTTTTTGCCAAAGATTTACAATGGATTTTGGCACTTCCAACTTTACAGCGGCATCGGCGTTTGGAGCTACGGCTATATTTAGCGCCAATACGGCTACGGCCGCGGAAAGAATAATACTTTTATTTTTCATAAATAAAAATAGGTTAATAAATTAATTATTAACCTATATTATAGCAAATGAATATATCCACTGCAATAAAATTGTCAACCATTATATTAATTTTAAAACATTCCACCAATTTTCAATATAATCCCCGCGGCGGTTTTGGTATTTGAGGTAGTAGGCATGCTCCCAAACATCTAGAGCAATAAGTGGAGTGTGGCCTAGAGTAAGCGGGGAATCTTGATTGGCGGTGGAGTATACTTTTAGTTGATTATTTTCATCCGTTACGAGCCAAGCCCAGCCACTACCAAATTGTGAGGTGGCCGCGGCGGTGAAAAGTTTTTTAAATTCGTCGAGTGAACCAAAAGTGGCGGTGATATTGGTCAATAATTTCTCATCAACTTCTTTTTTTGGTGCCATCATTTCCCAAAACAGTGAGTGGTTCACAAAACCGCCACCATGGTTGCGAATTTTTTTGCGGTCTTCTTCGGATACTTCCAAAGTATTTAAATTTTTAACAATTTCTTCACCGGACATTCTTTGTAAAGTTGGATATTTGCCCAAAACATTATTGAGATTGTCGATGTAGGTCTGGTGATGTTTGCTGTAGTGGATTTCCATAGTTTTGGCATCCACATAGGGCTCGAGCGCGTCGTAGTCGTAATTTAATTTTGGAAGAATGAACATATTTTTTTAAAAATATAATTTATTCTTCAGTTGGTGGTGGTACTTCGGCATCAGCTTCTTCCTCATCTACCGGCAGTTCACCTTTGGCGACCGCGTCCATGACTACTTTGCCAATTGCTTTGAGCAATTTAGGATTTTCTTTAAGGTAGCGTTTGGCCGCTTCACGACCAACACCTAATTTTTCTTCACCAAAGCTATAGGTAGTGCCGCGTTTTTCAATTACTTTATAAAGTACGCCGGCGTCCAAGGTATCGCCGGAAAGAGAGATGCCTTCATTATACATAATATCAAATTCACAAGTACGGAAAGGAGCGGCTACTTTATTTTTTACTACCTTTACTTTCACGCGGTTGCCGATAATTTTGTCACCTTGTTTTATTTGAGCAGCGCGGCGGACTTCGATACGTACGGAAGAATAAAATTTCAAAGCCATACCACCGGTAGTGGTTTCTGGGTTGCCAAATACGATGCCAATCTTCATAATAGTATGGTTGATGAAAATCACCACAGTTTTGGATTTTGTAATAATAGCAGTTAATTTTCGTAGAGCTTGGCTCATTAAGCGAGCGTGTAAACCCATGTGGGAATCGCCCATATCGCCTTCAATTTCTGCTTTTGGCACCAGGGCGGCCACAGAGTCAATTACAATTACATCCACCGCATTGGAGCGCACCAGAGTCTCTACGATGTCTAGAGCCTGTTCACCGGTGTCTGGTTGAGATATGAGAAGTTCGTCTACTTTTACACCAATTTTTTTGGCATAATCTGGATCTAAAGCATGTTCGGCATCCACAAAAGCGGCAATACCACCCAATTTTTGGACTTCGGCCACGATATGCTGAGCCAAAGTGGTTTTACCGGAGCTTTCTGGACCATAGATTTCAATCACGCGACCGCGCGGTACGCCACCCACACCTAGAGCAATATCTACCGATAAACAACCGGTTGGCACCGCGTCTACCTGCATAGTTTTAGCCTCACCAAAGGTCATAATCGCGCCCTCACCAAATTTGCTTTTGATCTGATCAATCGCGCTTTCGGCGGCTTTGAGTTTCTGTTTTACTTCGTCACTAACTGCTTTTGCCATAATTAAAAGTTAAGGAATTAAGAGCTAAAGCTAAAAGGCTTTATCTCCCAAGTTCTTAACGGAAACTTTTTGAGCGTTGCGATCATTGACCACTACATGGCGAACCACCGTAGTAGTTTTACCATGTTTTTTAGTCGTCGACAAGGTGAGGGTATTCACACCATCGGCCAACAAAATTGTGGTGTTAAATTGCCCTTTTTCATCTACTTTTATCTCCTGGCCGTTGGCTTCGAGATGGCACTCTTTATCGGTCGCGCCTTGAACCGCGATTTCGGTACGAGCCGAAACTTGTCCTTCAATCGGAGTGAAAATCACCAGCTTGGGTGGAGTAGTGATGCCGTAAATTTGAAAACCCAGATAGCCGACAAAAAATAATATGAAGGTCGCCAAAGATAAATTGCGCGCCCATAAAAAATTATGATGCAAGTGCGACGGTTTATTTTTTAATTGATCCTGGGCGGTTTTTTTAAATCCATCTTCGCAGTGAAATTTATAAATAATATTTTCAAAATTCAAACCGTAGAGATCGCATAATTTTCGCAAGTAAGCTTTGAGGTGCGCGCGTCCTTTTGGCAACAATAAAAAATCACCGGCTTCAAGTGCCTGCAAATATTTCAGAGGAATGAAAGAAAGTCGCTCGACTTCGGGGAGGGAAAATTGTTTTTTTTCGCGCGCTTCTTTTAGCTCCGTCCCCAGATGTCGAGCGGTGTCTAAGTTTTTATAACAAAAAACCGACATAATTAATTTTCAACGGCATTTTCTTCATCCGATGATTCAGTTTTTTGCGGACTGTCAAACACGGTGCCACCGGTATCTAAAGTTTGTTCATCTTCGGGCATTTCTTCATCAAATTGAGGTCGATGAATGCCTGGTTTGGCCGACAAATGTTCGGTAAAAACTTCGCGTGGTTTCGCGCCATCGGCTGCTCCTACTATACCAGCTTCCTCTAGTTCGTCAAGGAGTCTGGCGGCGCGCGCGTAGCCTACTTTGAGACGACGCTGGAGAAGCGAGGCCGAGGCTTTGCCAGATTCAATTACGGTGCGTTTGGCTTCATCAAAAAGTGAGTCCTGATCATCGCTGGCACCACCAAATAAATTCACGGTACCACCGCTACCACTGGAATTTTTGGAAACAATTGATTCGTCATAAGCCGGTAAATTATCTCCCTTGATAGATTTTACTACGCGTTTCATCTCTTCTTCCGAAACAAAAGCGCCTTGTACGCGTTTTGGTTTGGATAGATCGGCCGTGAGGTAAAGCATATCTCCACGACCAAGTAATTTTTCGGCGCCGGAACAATCCAAAATTGTGCGCGAATCGATCAAAGAGGCAACGGAAAAAGCGATACGCGCCGGGATGTTAGCTTTCATCAGACCGGTAATGACTTCCACACTCGGGCGCTGGGTAGCCACTATAAGATGAATACCAACGGCGCGGGCCATTTGAGCGATACGAATAATTCCAGCTTCCACTTCGCTGGCGGCAGTGGCCATGAGGTCGGCCAATTCATCAATTACAAATACTATATAAGGTAATTTTTCGTCCGCGGTTTTATTGTAAGATAGAATATCGCGCACACCAGCTTTGGCTAAAGTGTCAAAACGTCGTTCCATCTCACCGATTGTCCATTTTAGTGCGTTTACAGTTTTGGCTGGATCAGTAATTACTGGAGTGAGTAGATGAGGAATACCATTATATAGAGTTAACTCCACGCGTTTTGGATCCACCATAATGAAACGCAAAGTTTCCGGAGTATTTTGGTAAAGTAAACTTAAAATAATGGTATTGATACAGACAGTTTTACCAGACCCAGTCGAACCCGCTACCAGCAAGTGCGGCATTTTTGGTAAATCTGCAAACCAGACTTTACCAGCCACATCTTTGCCTAGCGCGATCATGAGATTGTGACTACGATCTTTGAATTCCGGACTTTCGAGCAATTCTTTGAGGGTCACCATCGCAACTTTTTCATTTGGAACCTCAATACCCACGAGCGATTGTCCGGGAATTGGCGCTTCGATACGAATCGGGTGAGCGGCTAGAGCCAAAGCCAGATCATTGGATAGGGTAGTGATGCGAGTGAGTTTTACTCCCTTGGCCGGTTTCATGGAATATTGCGTCACGGTCGGGCCAACGCGCACTTCGCCCATATCTACTTCAATACCAAAATTTTGAAAAGTGTCTTTGATGGTTTCGGCGTTACCTTTGATATCACCCGAGGTTGGTTTGGATTTGGAAGTAAATAATAGATCCACAGCCGGCAATTTGAAATCCGAATAGTCTGGTTTTTCTACCACAATTTCTTCTTTTGTGGTAATAATATTTTCGGTTTCGTCTGCTTCGGTTGTTTCTTCAATTTTTTCCTCTTCATCGTCAATAGCTTTTTTATTAAATACTCTTTCTTCTTCGTCATCTTCAACCACTTCTTCGTTTTCATTATATTCGTATTCTCCTTTAATACTAAATTTTACCGGTTCCTCTGATTTATTCTTTTTAAATCCGGCAAAAAAATTGACAATTTGCTGTCCCCCCCAGCCAAGCATCATAAAGAATTTTTTATTTATATCTACAATTTGGGCTAGGGTAGTATTGAATAAAAATATTATAGAAATTAAGAGTAGGCCAATCAAAATCATCAATCCGCCCCAATAGCCGACATATTTGAGCAGTGGCCAAGAGAGGGCTAGACCAAAAAAGCCGCCGGCGTAGCCCTGAGTAGCTACGCTCACCATTTCCGTAATTGGTTTTTGGATATGGATAAGGCCATTAAAGCTTAAGAAGAATAAGACGGCGCCGATAGTGTGGGTATGACGATAATTATATTCCAAATCTTTGATAAGCAAGACCGCGATCGTGATCAGCATGAGCGGAAATACATAGCGGACACTGCCAAATATGAGTGCCAAAGTAGAATCAATAAAAATTCCAGCCACTCCGGCCATATTAAAGAAGCTCAAGATAGATAGCCCAGCCACGACGAATAACAAAATTGCCAAAAGTCCCTGAGAAACTTCGGGATTTAGATTGATTCTAGGTTTATCGTCGCGCTGACGTTTTTGATAATGACGATACATTCGCGCCATAAATTTTTGTTGAGACTATTATATCACATTTTCCTATTTTTGTTTAAAGTGGATATTTTTTTATCACAAAATTTGATATAATATGTGTATGCACAAGAAATTTTTTAAAAACCGCGGCTTTACTTTGATCGAGCTGACTGTTGCGATCGCGATTTTTTTGATTTTTTCCGTGGGGATTTATAGTACCATGTCGATGGTCTTCAAAATTGTCTATCAGTCACGCATGAAAATTCTCGAAACCGCTCTTTTGAGTGAGCAGCTCGAGATCGCGCGCAATTTACCATATGATAGCATCGGTATCGTAAATGGTATCCCAATTGGGGTGCTTTTACATTCGCAAACTATTAATCGCGATGGTGCCAGTTTTACGGTGATCACGTCGGTGCGCAATATTGATGATCCGTTTGATGGTATTTTGGGTGGTACGCCTAATGACACGGCGCCGGCCGATTATAAACAGGTAGAAATTTCGGCTATTTGTAATAATTGTACTCAACAAGAGCCGGTAATACTCAGCACGATTGTATCTCCAAAAAATTTGGAAGGAGCCACTAAAAATGGCGCCCTGTTTATCCATGTCTTTGATGCCAATGGTTTGGCGGTAGCGCAAGCCAACATACATATATTAAATACCTCGGCCAATCCCGATGTGATAATTGATGATGTGACAGATAATGATGGCATGTTAAAAATAGTAGATGCGCCGACTGGCACCCTTAGTTATAATATTACCGTTAGTAAAAATGGATATAGTAGTGACTATACCGTGACCAGCTCGGCCCAAAATCCCAATCCGCTCAAGCCGCCATCCAATGTAGTGAGTCAGGCGATAACGGAAATAAGTTTTAGTATTGATAAATCGTCGGCTTTAAATGTGACTTCGATTAATTCTGCCTGCAGTGCAATCGGCGGTCCGTCTGTAAATTTATTTGGTACCAAAATTCTTGGAGCCAATCCTAATGTGAATAAAACCAATCTAAATTTTTCTTTGTCCTCCAATAATTATAGTTTGAATAATTTAGAATGGGATACTTATGATTTTAATTTACAGGGTACTACCTATGATTTGGCTGGATCGGTACCAATGTTGCCACTTAAATTAAATCCCGGATCAACGCAAAATCTATCCTTAATTTTTGAACCGCACACTACCAATTCATTACTTGTGAAAGTAAAAGATGCCGGTACGGGCCTACCGCTCTCCAACGCGGTAGTGCATCTCACCGGCACTGGTTTTGATGACAGCTTGCAAACCGATTTGGGCTATATTCGTCAGACCGATTGGTCCGGCGGTAGTGGTCAAATAAATTTTATTGATGATACTAAATATTTTTCTGATGATGGCAATTTAAATAATTCATCTTCTCCTGGTGATTTAAAATTAAAAAAGACCGGCAATTTCTATGCCGTTGGTGGCAATTTAGAATCGTCTACGATTGATTTAGGCAGTAGTGTTACTTTGCGTAATCTGATTTTTGAGCCTTTGTCTCAGCCGTCTCAGACCGGGCCGTCTCCAATATTATTTCAGTTGGCCGCGACCAATACGCCTAATGCCGCTATTTGGAATTTTGTTGGTCCAGACGGTACCACCAGTTCTTATTATTCCAGCACTAATACGGTGATATATCCAGGTTTGGCCAATAATCAATATTTGCGTTACCGAGCGTTTTTATCAACCGCTGACAATCATTATACGCCTCAGCTTTCGGAATTGGATATTACTTATACCAATAATTGTATACCACCCGGGCAGGTATTTTTTAGTGGTTTAAATAGCGATACCTATAATATTGATGTTTCACGCGCCGGCTATGCTACCAATAATGGCACCGTAACAGTTGGCGGCAACGGCCTGCTAGAAGTAAATTTATCGCCTTTATAATATGGTTTTAAATAAAAATAATTATGGTTTTTCGATGCTTGAGATGATCGTGGTAATAGGATTGTTTATATTGTTCGCCGGCACAATTGCCGAATTGATGATTTGGGGGAATCACGGCAAGGATGTAATTTTTGAACAATTATCCAAACAGAATGATGGCCGTAACGCCAGTCAAAATTTTTTAAATGATTTGCGCCGCTCCAGTTATTCCAGTATTGGCGCTTACCCGATTGAATTAGCCAGTGCCAATGAAATAATTTTTTATTCCAATGTCGATACTGATAGTTGGAAAGAGCGCGTTCATTATTTTGTTTCGAGCACTATATTAAAGCGCGGCATTACTAAACCAAGCGGCAATCCTTTGAGTTATAATAATGCCAATGAAATAAGTACCGAGGTAGCGCATGACCTCAATAACACTACGACAATTTTTTATTATTATGATCAAAATTATGATGGAATAAGTAATACTTCCACCATGACTTTTCCGATAGATATTTCTAAAATTAGGATGATTGGGATAAAGCTTTGGTTGGATCTGCGCCCCAATGTTTCGCCGGCACCCCTTTATATTGAAGGTAAAACCGAAATTAGGAATTTAAAGAGTAATTAAATGAAATTAGTTTTTAAAAATTTAAATAATCGCGGCAATATTTTAATGTTTGTCATGGTTTTTGGCGCTATCGCTTTTAGTATGATTGTAATAGGTGTAGCCGGGTACGCGATTTCCGAAAATGGCGCTTCCAATTATAAACATAATCGCGAGATGGCTTTTCAAATTGCGGAAGCGGGGATAAATTATTATCGTTGGCATTTGGCGCATAATAAAACTGATTACCAAGATGGTACAGGAGTGAGCGGACCATATGTGCATGTTTATGAAGACAAAGATGGCAACCCAATTGGTCATTTTTCTTTAAATATTACACCGCCACCAAATGGTTCTACGGTGGTGACGGTGTCTTCTACCGGTTGGCTGGATTCGCAACCCAATAGCAAACGCACGCTCAAGGCGCGCCTGGGTTTTCCCGCTCTGACCGACTATGCTTTTTTGACGAATGGGGATGTTTGGATTGGAAATAATGAATCAATCAGCGGGAAATTTCACGCCAATGGCGGTATTCGTTTTGATGGTACGGGAAACGCGCCAATTACTAGCGCGGTGCCGACTTATTTGTGTAAAGTTTATCATGGGTGTGGCAACCAAACTAAACCGGGAATTTGGGGACAAGGCGGCCCGCAAACTTACTGGAGTTTCCCCGCCCCCGCTCAAGATTTTTCGGCGATCACGGCCAATTTGGCGCAAATTAAAACCGGTTCGCAACAAGCCGGTGGTGTTTATATTTCTTCTTCTGGCAAACAAGGTTGGCGTTTACAGTTTTTATCTAATGGTACTTTCAAAGCTTACAAGGTAAATACTACCAACTGTTATAAAGCCAAGGATGTAAATAATAATAATTATTTTTGGCCGTGTATTGACGCGGCTACTTATGGGGCGGCCACTACTTATAATATGCCTACCAATGGTTATATATATGTAGAAGATATGGTGTGGGTAGATGGTACTGTAAATGGCCGAGCCACCGTGGGTGTAGCCACTGGCAAAAGTATTCTTATCAACGGTAATATTTTGTATACCGCCAAAGATGGCAATCATGTTTTGGGTTTAATGGCCGAACAAAATATTTTAATTCCGCATGATTCTTTGGATTCTTTAGAAATTGACGCGGCTTTGTTGGCTCAAAACGGCGCGGCGAAGCGTTATTATTATCCGGGGGATATGAAAACTAGTTTAATAATTTATGGTTCGGTAATTTCCAACGGACTTTGGACCTGGAGTTGGGTATCGGGTGGTGGTGCGGTAGTATCGGGATATAAAAATACCAATTCTACCTACGATGCCAATCTCACCTATGGACCACCACCGGGTTTTCCGGTTGGTTCGCAATACAACTTGATTTCTTGGGAAGAAATGGATTAAAATTGCATTTTTTTGCTTCTTTGTTATAATTAGGTAAAGATTTTTAACTACAATTTATGTCACAAAAAATTCGCAAGCTAGTTATTCCAGTGGCCGGACTTGGTACTAGATTTTTACCAGCTACCAAAGCCCAGCCAAAAGAGATGTTGCCGGTGGTAGACAAACCAATTATTCAATATGTTGTAGAAGACGCGGTGCGGGCGGGCATTACCGATATTATTATGGTCACCGGGCCGAGCAAACGCGCGGTCGAAGATCATTTTAGCCCTAATTATGAACTGATTAATTGGCTGAAAAAACAAAAAAAAGATGAAATGGCCGAAGATGTGAAGAAAATCGCGGATATGGCCAATTTTATTTTCATTCGTCAAAAAGGTCCATATGGAAACGGAACGCCGGTTTTGTGTGCCAAAGATATTATTGGGGATGAGCCGTTCGCGGTGATGTGGGGTGATGAATTTTTTTACACTCCAAAAAAATCTCAGTTGCAACAATTAATT
>CALRGC010000005.1:14606-24299 GCA_943357105.1 Candidatus Magasanikiibacteriota bacterium
ATCCGGTTATTACCACCTGCCAGGTAAGCGCGGAAGATACTAAAAAATATGGCATTATTGATGCTTTGGAAGTAGAAAAAGGAATCTATCAGGTGAAAAAAATTGTTGAAAAACCTGGTCCGGAAAACGCTCCATCGCATCTGGCTATATTGGGAGGATTTATTTTGACGCCGGATATTTTTGAGGCATTGGAAAAAACTAAAATTGGTAAAGGTGGAGAATTATGGTTGGCTGATGCGCATACTAAAGTTCTAAAAAAACGCCCTTATTATGCTTGTTTGGTAGACGGCACTTACCATGATACTGGATCTAAACTTGGTTATCTTAGGGCGAATGTGGAATTTGCTTTGCGTGATCCAAAATTGAAAGATGATTTTAGGAAATATTTAAAGAGTGTGGTATAATAAACCACAAATCTTTTGAATTATGAAATTAAAATACATAATTTCATTTTCCACTTTAGCGGTTTTACTTTTAACCGCTGGTTTTGGTTGTCAGGGATTGTCTACGGCCCAACAACAGGCTACCGCGCCGGTGACATTAGAATATTGGACAGTCTTTGATGATGTGGATGCTCTGCAAAAAGAGATCACTAATTATCGCGGTTTAAGATCATATTTAAATGTTAATATACGTCAACTGCGGGCGGAAGAATTGTATCCTCGTCTAGTAGAAGCACTGGCTGAAGATCATGGCCCAGATATAATTTCCATACAAAATCGCGATTTGGGAAAATTTTTAAGCAAACTTTCGCCGATGCCACCCAGCGTGTCCGATACTACCGTACTAGTGGAGCAAGGGAAATTTAGTAAGACCGTGACCGTAAATACTCAAACCGTACCTCTAGTCACTCCCGCGCAGATAGATAGTGAATATATAAAAGTGGTGGGAGATGACGTCGTCAAAGGCGGAAAAATTTATGGTTTGCCGCTTTCAGTAGATATGATGGCGGTTTACTATAATAAAGATCTGTTGGATCGCTCCGGCGTTGCTCAGCCCCCGACCAATTGGGATGATTTTCAGCAAGATGTAAAAAAGATTAATAAATACGATAAAAAAACCGGTAAAATTATTCAATCCGGCACCGCTTTGGGAACTGGTGAAAATATTCCCGGTAGTGATGATCTGCTCTATATTTTATATCAGCAGAGTAATTTAGGTTTTGTGTCAAATGGCGGCCAAGCGTTATTTAATCAATCGGCCGGAGCATTTGATGTGATGAATTTTTATACCGATTATGCCAATCCGGCTCGCGATACTTATTCTTGGTCGACTGATCAAGGTGATGCGCTTGACGCTTTTGTAAATGGCAAAGTAGGATTTTTCTTTGGCTATAGCTATCACTATCCAATTATTAGGGCGCGCGCCCCGCAACTGGATTTTCGTATTTTGTCGTTATTTCAATTAAATTCTGATCAACCTGTAAATGTAGCCAACTATTGGGTTCAGGCTGTCCCCGCTAAATCAAAACACCAAAATGAAGCTTGGGGTTTAATAAATTTTTTAACTCACTCCAAAGCCACCAAAGATTATTTGGATAAAACCGACCGACCGACCGCTTTGCGTGCTTATATTGCCGATCAAAAAACCAAACCAGAATTACAACCATTTATTGATCAAGTATTGATCGCCAAAAATTGGTACCGTGGCCGCGATTACGCGGCGGCCAAAAAAGCTATCAGCGATATGTTAGCTCAGTGGCTACAACCAATTACCGATCTCGGTCATATCAATGAGATCCAGAATAATATTTTAAATCAAGGCGCGGCGAAAGTTAATCAAACTCTGTGATAGTATGAAAAATTTTGCGAAAATATCTTTTTTGATTTTATCTCTGACGATATTTCTTCTGCCGGTTCAACCAGCAAAAGCCGATAGTATATTTTGTTTTTGTTCAGTGGATACCGGAGATGTTGATAAATTAAAAGCGGCTTCAGATCCAATCTGTGAGCAGATGACCACTGATAATTGTAATAGCTATGCGGCCAATTTAGAAAAAACAGGGAAGAGTGGTTTTGCCTGTTTGGTAACTAAAGATAAGAAAGAATGTACAGCCGACTCAAATAATTGGAAGAAACAAAAAGCAAAAGGTATAGCTGATTTAGCTCAGTCCGATAAAACGGAAAAAAAAATAGCCGCTTCAAAACAGAGTCAATTTTTACCAGCTTGTATTTTAGCCGATAAATTGGATCTCAGTTCAAGTTGCGGCGATATTACTATTTTTGTTAAGTTAATGTTGGATATCGTCAATTATTTATTGAGTTTTGTTGGTGGTTTGGCCTTATTATTTTTTATCTACGGGGGTTTTGTATTAATATTTTCTAGTGGAGCGCCAGATAAAATAACTCAAGGAAAAGAGATAATAGTAGGGGCATTAATCGGATTGGTAGTGGCTTTTTGTGGCTATGTGTTAGTCAGTTTCCTGGGAGACGCTGTGGGTATTAGTAGTGTGTATAAATTAAAGTAAAGTTTTATGAAAGTTTTTTTAGGAAGATTTTTTATTACACTAAGTTTTTTTATTTTTTTACAAATATTTTTTTTAACTAAACCTGTTTTGGCTGAAAGTTATAAATGTGTGTGCAGTGATGATAGTTGTGTTGATAAATCTGCCAATTCACCGGCAGATGCTGATTCTCAGTGTAAAGACGAGGAAAAAGCGGGAGTTAAATGTGGGGCCATATTAGGAAGTTGTTCGGCCGCTCCGGTAAACCCAACAAAATCGGCGGAAGCCGGTGGTCCGGTAGACGAAGTCCGATGTATTTGTGATGACCCAAAAGGGAAATCAGTTTGTATCTATGATCTTCAGCCAAAAATTTTTACCGTTGAATTAGAAAGTGATTGTGCCGCTAAAATAGATAAAAATCACTTGAATTGCAAAATAGAAGGAGGGGATTGTAAGGATTACAATAATGGAGGAAAATTAAATTTAGATTCTTTAAAAAATGAGGCTAAACAAAAATTAAATCCCGTAGGATTTATTACCGGGCAAAAAGGAATTTTAGAATTGATGGGCAGATTTATCGCTTTTCTTATGTTTCCTATTGGAGCCTTGGCGATGTTAATGTATATTTGGGCCGGATTTTTGTGGATGTCAGCCAATGCCGATAATATCAGTAAAGCCAAAAGTATTTTGGTTTGGACTACTTTAGGAGTAATATTTAGTTTATCTAGTTATTTGTTGGTTAAGTTTGTGTTTAGTAATTTGTTTGGATAATTATGAAAAATCTGATTAAATTTTTTCTATTTTTTTATCTATTTGTGGTATTTTTTTTACCCACGGCTGTTTTGGCAGAAAGTTACATATGTAAGGGAAATTGCGCTGACACAAATTGTAAAACATTTACCTCTTTGCCGGAAGCAAATAATAAATGTATTGCTCCCGATGGCGCACCAGCCGATGCTTGTGTGGCAACACCCGGTGTTTGTCCTGGTGATGAGAAGCCCGCTCCACCACCTTCTTCCAAGCCGCCATCTAAAAATAAATTTACAACCAAATTGGATAATCCTTTAGTGGGTGTGTATGGGGTCACGGATATACTGGGAAATGTTATAAAAATAGCTATGGGCGTAATGGGCGGAGCAGTTTTGGTAATGGTCGTAAAAGGCGCTACCACTTGGATCAGTGCCAACGGAAATCCAGAAAATATTCAGGCCGGCACCAAGACTATTATTTGGGCAATAATTGGGGCGGTTTTAACCGTAGCTAGTTATGTGATATTACATGCGATAATTGGTGCTTTTTTTAGTCCTTTGACTCAATAGGAAAATTATCTGGTCTAAAAAAAGGAAGTGTGTTATAATATTTGATATGCAAATAAAATTTTGGAAGGAGGTGACATTATGAAAAAGATTTTAGCAACTAGTCTGTCTTTGTCAGCCATATTATTGTTGGCTTTGGTCGCTTTTGGTCCAGTAGCCGCTGGCGCTACCAGCACTCCACCGATTGACGCCAATGCCTTAGGTTTGCAGTATGGTGCCTCAATTGGTTTGGGCAGTACCGATGTCCGAAGTACGATCGCTTCAATTATCAAAGTAGCGATGGGTTTACTCGGTATCGTAGCCGTAGTAATCGTGCTTATCGGTGGGTTTAAATGGATGACTGCCGGTGGTAATGAAGATCAGGTTGGCGAAGCCAAAAAATGGATATTCTCCGGTGTTATCGGTTTGGCCATTATTTTGTCCGCCTACGCTTTGGCCTCATTTGTCATCACTCAATTAATAACAGCAACTACAACAGGTTGAGGATAAAATTATTTTTAGAGAATTTAGCGCGCCGGTTCGCCGGAAAATCCTAGGAAGCTGGCGCGCCTTCTCTATTATAAATTGTTATTTTATTGGTAAGAGAAAGGAAAAAATTCTTTCTTTTCCCAATAATAAAAAGGTATGTATTTAAAGAAAATAATAAGTAGCCTGATTTTTTTAAGTTTACTTTTTTATTTGTCGGCTTTGGTAGTGCCTCAAAAGGTATATGCTGATAGCGACTATGGTCTCACGGCTACGCAGAAAAGTGCTGGTTTGCCAGACAACATAAAAGGACAGACAAATTTGATTGGCGTAGTAGGTTTGGTAGTGAAACTTTTGCTATCTTTAGTCGGTGTCTTTTTTCTTGGTTTGATGCTTTATGCCGGCATAGTTTGGATGAAATCAATGGGTGCAAGTGAAGATGTAGAGCGATCCAAAGAAATAATTCAGTCGGCGATAATAGGTTTGATAATAGTTTCGGCGGCTTATGCTATAACCAGCTTTGTATTTAGTGGGTTGAGTGGTAGTGCTGAAACAACCAACAATCCACCTCAAGGAAGTAAAGGAAATAACAATAGTAAAAAAGATGGTGATGCTTGTAAAATTGCCGATGACACCTACGGAGCAGGCTTGACTGGTTTGGATGGACAATGGAACTGTGGAAAAAATAAAGGTCAGACTTGTGACGCAGGAGCAGGAGAATGTCAACCGGAATGTCGATATAAAAATGGAGTAGCAAAAAATCCGCCAAATGGCGGAGTGTGTTTACCGAGTTGCACTGTGCCAGCCGCCACTTCAGCTACCTGTCCCAACAGTGCTTCGTGTTGTGCTAGTTAAAAGTAAAAAATTGTGTAATCTATATAATTTTTGTGGAGTATGAAAAAGTTTTTTATCTTAGCAATCTTACTGATAGCTTTCACTTTCCCACTTACCACTCACGCCCAATTTGGTTCGGCCATTTCCAGATTAGATCAGGTGGCGGGCGAAGGAGGGGCTGGACTAAATAAAGATATAAATTCTTCAGTTAGTACAATTATTAAAGGTGCACTTTCTTTGGTCGGAACGATTTTTTTGATTCTTTCGGTATATGCCGGTATTCTCTGGATGACGGCTTCGGGAAATGAAGAAAGAGTAACCAAAGCCAAAGATATTGTGACTCAGGCCATAATTGGTTTGGCTATTACTTTGGCAGCTTATGCCATTACGGCGTTTGTGACTGCCAAATTGAATAGTGGTCCGCCGGCCCCTAGTCCGGAAACAGAAATTTATTGTAAAGATAAAGATGGTAAATGCGGCACCATCAAGATCACTACTTGTGTAGACGGAAATAATTATTCGGACAGTAATTGTAGTGTAAAAAAATAATTATGAAATCAGTAGTTTCAATAGTCACTTTTGTCATCTTGTTGTTCACGCTAGTTGTTCCGGTTTTAGTACAGGCCGCTCCGGATATTGGTACTGATATGGCCGGTAGTATCGCCACTGGAGCCGGTTATGAACAAGCCAATGAACTGAGTTTGTCACAACAAATTGGTAAATACATAAAAGTAGCTCTGTCATTGTCCGGGACAATATTCTTGGTGTTGACGGTTTATGCCGGATTTTTGTGGATGACCGCTTCGGGAAATGAAGATCAAGTCACTAAAGCTAAAGAAATCGTTACCAGAGCGTCTTTGGGTTTATTAATAACCGTATCGGCTTTTGCAATTACCGCTTTTGTAATAGCGGCGACCAGATCAGGATCCTCTTCTACCCCATCTGTAGGTGGAAGTAGTGGTAGTAATTGTACCGACGGTTTCTTTACTTGCTGGTATCAAGGTTTTAAAAATGCCGCCCAAAATAACGCGGCTGGCGTGCCAGTAAAGCCTTAAAATAAAAATAGTATGTTCTTCTCAAAAAAATTTTCCATTTCACTAATCTTATTAGGATTATTTTTATTCTCAATCTTTTTGACAGTACCGGTGTTGGCTCAGACCAGTACCGGTTTTAATAATGATATTGATGTTCAGCTTGGAGCGGCCGCCGGTAGTAGTGGTTTTGGCAACAATCCCCAGGACCCGCGCGCGATCGTGGCAACGGTAATAAGAATTTTGTTGGGGTTGCTTGGTACAATATTTTTGTGTTTGACTCTATATGCTGGATATCTATGGATGACGGCCGGTGGCAATGAAGATGATGTCACCAAAGCAAAAACACTGCTTACTCGAGCGGTAATCGGATTGATGATAATTTTGTTGGCCTATAGTATCACTATCTTTGTCTTTAATACGGTTTTGGGCAACGGAGTGGTGCCGGGAAGTTATTGGGGCGTACAACAACTACCTCTACAGAATTGTAATAATGGCTATTGTTATTAAAAATAATAAAAACATCCTCCGATTTTGTCGGGGGATGTTTTTTCAATCACCATTGGGGTGGCTAGAGAGAATCGAACTCTCGATAGCGGTACCACAAACCGCAGTTTTACCACTAAACTATAGCCACCCCATTAGCGACTGTGGCTTATTTATATCACACTTTTTATTTTTTTTCAAGTAGTCGCCCACTTTGACTGCAATGTAATTTTACTATAAAATTTTAAGTATTATAGACATATAGATAAAACATGAAGCTATCTTTTGTTATTCCGGCCTATAATGAAGAGAAAACAATTGAGAATTGTTTGGAGTCCATCTTGGCCGAGGTGGATAATTTGGGTTTGCAAAAAAATGTGGAAGTGATCGTGGTTGATAATGCCAGTATAGATAGTACGGCCAGTATTTGTGCTAAATTTTCCGAGGTAAAATTGATTAAAGAGTCTGAAAAGGGGCCAAATTTTGCCAGAGCCCGTGGCTTTAGGGAAGCGCAAGGTGAATTGGTCGCTAACATCGATGCCGATAATAGTTTGCCCAGTGGTTGGCTTGAAAAAGTTTTGGCTGAGTTTCGGTCCGTAGATAATCTAGTCGGTCTGAGCGGCCCTTTGGTATATAGAGAATTTAATCTGGGACAAAATTTTTTTGTTAAAATTTTTTATTATCTTGGTTATATTTTTTATCTATTAAATAATTTTTTGAAATTAGGCTCCATGGTCCAAGGTGGAAATTATGTGGTGAAAAGATCAGCTTTTGAAAAAGCCGGTGGACACAATACCGCAATTAATTTTTATGGTGACGACAGCGATATCTCCAGGCGCCTGATAAAATTTGGCAAAGTGAAATTTACCTTTGATCTGCCAATATATTCGTCGGGCAGGCGTCTTTTGGCCGAAGGAATAATAGTCATGGGAATAAAATACGCCATAAATTATTTTTGGATCTTATATCTCCGCCGTCCATTTTCCAAGCGGTACAATAACTACCGTTAAAAAACATCCCAATTTTAAGTGAGATGTTTTTTAGTGTCCCCAGTAGGAATCGAACCTACAACCCGGCCTTAGAAGGGCCGTGTTTTATCCATTAAACTATAGGGACTTTAATTTTTTTTGAACTCCAATTTTCCAGCCTTTAATTTTTCTAAATAAATTTTTATCGCTTACTCTGATGCTACAAGTGCCATTATATAGCATATTTCTACGGTGTTTTAAGGAACTTTTTTTAATCTGTATTTTATGAAATTGATATGCTGGTATGCCTGTAATTTTTGACCAGTAAGCTTTAAGGTGTTCTTTGTGAAGTAATTCATGAATATGTAAACCAACGCGGAATTTTTTTTCTGGAACATTGCACACCTCCCTAAACCACCTCATGATTAACGTGATCATAATAGGGTCAGAATTGCTGAATTTTACCAATTCTGTTGCCTCGGATTTATCGCCCTCAGCCCAGTATAACATTATTCCAGACAGGAATAGTTTATTTTTTAATAGATTAGTTGATTCCTGTATAGACTGGCTTATAATTTTTTTAGCAATAGATATCTTTTTATTTTGATTCTGTTTTGCAAGGCGGTAGGCATTCTGCTGTCTTGCAGTTACATATAGCCTGTATTTTTGTTTTTCGGTAAGTTTTATATCTCTCAGCCATAGACTAAGAGTACTTTTTGAAACTTTTATTTTCTTTAGGATTTCTCCGTAACTTCCTCCTTCACCTCTTAATTTTTGGGCAAGCACCCTCTGCTCAAATTTCATAATAGAACTTATATATATAAGATAATTATACTATATATAGTTCGATTTGTCAATTTTTAAGATAGATTTAATATTATACTATTTTTACATAAAAATCAAGGTGTGGTATAATATTCCTATATTTTTTAGTATGTTAAAATTTACTGCCAAAATATTTTTTATCCCTCTAGTCATGTTTTTGTTTGGTTTTAATTTTTTTGTTTTTTCAGTCAAAGCCGAAGATTATCAGCTGTCCACTTTTGCCACGGCCGCCGATTATAGTACCAAGAATGTCAGCGTAGACGCAACAACGCAGAATATTTTAAAAATTGCTCTTTCCATAATGGGAATATTATTTTTAGCTTTTGCCATCTATGCTGGTATGCGCTGGATGACCGCGCAGGGAAATGAAGAGCATGTTACCAGAGCCAAGGACACGCTGGAAGCGGCCATAATTGGTCTGGCGATAGTGGCCACTTCTTATGCGATTACCACGCTTATTTTTCAAAAGATTGGTAGTTAAAGCTTGACAAAATTAGTGCAATAAGCTATATTAAAACCTGTTAAATAACCCGACTAAGTCGTGGTCCGGACCAGCTAAGACATGCCTTGGCAAGGCCCGGTAATTATTATGCATGTATGTTAGATCTCAAGAAAAAACAGGCTTTAATTAAGAAATTTCAGACCCATACCGGCGATACCGGTAGTAGCGAGGTGCAAATTGCTATTTTGACCGCTGAAATCGAAGAACTGATTGGTCACCTCAAAGGCCACCCAAAAGACCACTCTTCTCGCCGCGGTTTGTTGCGCAAAGTCAGTGCTCGTCGTCGCCTCATGCGCTATCTCAAAAAGGAAAATGCCGAAAGCTACGAAAATTTGGTTAAAAAATTAAAAATCAAAGCTCCACGCGCCATTGTAAAAGCTGGCGTTGCCGCCGCCGAAGTTGATGAACTCGACATGGAAGCGGAGTTAATGGAAAAAGGTGATGAAACCCACGAATAAAAAAACCCATCCTTTGAAACACCCCGACCAACGCGTTGGGGTGTTTATTGATGTACAAAATATGTACTATAGTGCCAAAAATCTGTTTCACTGCAAGGTGAATTTTGGCAATATCGTAAAAGAAGCTACGGCCGGTCGTAAACTGATCCGTGCGATTGCTTATGTGGTGAGTACCGAAGGTAAAGAAGAGCAGCCTTTTTTTGATGCTCTCTACAACCAAGGTATCGAAACCAAAGAACGTCCTTTGCAGATTTTTTACGGCGGTGAAAAGAAAGCGGATTGGGATGTGGGTATTACAGTGGACGCGATTCGTTTATCGCCAAGTCTAGATACTATCGTGCTTGTTTCCGGTGATGGCGATTATT
>CALRGC010000005.1:24309-58418 GCA_943357105.1 Candidatus Magasanikiibacteriota bacterium
TTGATATGGTATCAACTAAACTAGGAAACTCGAATGAAAACAAAAAAACTGCACGTCTTGGCTGCGGTGATGGCGATTATTTGCCGCTGGTAGAATATTTGCAGAATCAGGGCAAACAGGTAGAAGTGATGGCTTTTGGTAATACTTCCTCCGGTCGTTTGCGTGAAGAAGCGGATGACTTTATTGATTTGGGTGGAGAAGAAAAGCATAAATTTTTGATATTGGAAAGAATGGATAGAAAAATTTTTAATCCAAAATTTAAAAAATAATTTAATTAATTTAGACGTTGGTTCAAGGACACATAGACCTTATTGAGGTCTCTAGCTCTTGAATCAGCTTCGGAAAGAAAAATACTGTATGTCAGTAAAAAAATGGTCAATGCAGTGGGGTGGTAGGGAGCTCACTGTGGAAACCGGCAAGCTCTCTTTACAAGCCAACGCATCCTGCGTAGTGCAGTATGGAGAAACCGTCATTATGGCGACCGCCACAATGAGCAAAAACACTCGTGATGGGATCGACTTTTTCCCACTCATGGTAAATTTTGAAGAAAAGTTGTACGCGGCTGGCAAGATCAAAGGCAGTCGCTTTATCAAACGCGAAGGTCGCCCTACCGAAGAAGCGACTTTGTCTGGTCGCTTGGTGGATCGTTCTATCCGTCCTTTGTTTGATGAAAAAATGCGCAATGATACGCAAGTTATTTTGACCGCTCTTTCTTATGACGGTGAAAATGATTCTCAGATTACCGCGCTCGTCGCCGCTTGTACCGTATTGTCTATTTCTTCCATTCCTTGGAAGGGTGGGATTGCCGGTGTGCGCGTGGGTCGTGTGGATGGTGCTTTTAAAATCAACCCAACTTTGGCGGAACGTAAATTAAGTGATGTAGATATTGTCGTTGCCGGTAACACCGAAAAATTAATTATGGTAGAAGCCGGTTGTAATGAATGTCCAGATGAGGATGTAGTGACGGCGATGAAATATGGTGGTCAACAACTTCAACCACTTTTGGATTTTATTGCTAAAATTTCCGCGGAAGTTGGTCAACCAAAACAAGACATGAATGCCAACCTAAGTGAAAAGGAAACTGCTTTGCGCGCGCTTGAAAAAGAAGTGGAAGAATTTGTGGGATCAAAATCCGACGAATGGATTTTTGGCACTCCAAAAAAAGATCGCAAAGAACGCGTAGCGATGGTAGATAAATTTAGCGAAGCGATAGCCGAAATGCTTAAAGCCAAAGAAGTAGATGAAGGCATTCAAAAAATTATTTTGGGTCGCGTAAAAATTTACGTAGAAAAATATATTACTTTACAAATTTTAAACAAAGATCAACGTCTGGATGGTCGCAGTTTATTTGATATTCGCGATCTATCTGTGGAAGTTGGTTTGTTACCTCGTACTCACGGTACTGGTTTATTCCAGCGCGGTGATACCCAGGTATTATCTGTAGTAACTCTAGGTGCTCCTGGTGATGTGCAGACACTCGATACGATGGAAGAAGAAGGTACCAAACGCTACATGCACCACTATAGCGATACTCCCGCCACCTATGGTGAAACTGGTCCGCTACGTGGTCCAGGTAATCGCGCGATTGGTCATGGTGCGCTCGCTGAACGTGCACTTGAGCCAATGTTGCCAAGTGCCGAAGATTTTCCATACGCGATGCGTGTAGTATCTGAAGTTTTGGGCAGTAATGGTAGTAGCTCAATGGCCTCTACTTGTGGCTCTACTTTAGCTCTAATGGATGCTGGTGTACCTTTGAAAAAACCAGTGGCTGGTATTGCTATGGGATTGGCAAGCGACGACAAGGGACGCTGGAAAGTTTTGACAGATTTACAGGATGTAGAAGATGGTCCAGGTGGAATGGATTTCAAAATTACTGGTACGCGCGATGGTGTTACGGCTATCCAGATGGATACCAAGACTGATGGCTTGAACTGGGAAATTGTAGCTCAAACTTTCAAACAATCTCGCGAAGCGCGTTTGAAAATTTTGGATAAGATGGCGACGATTATTGCCCAGCCAAGAGCGGAGATGTCCAAATATGCTCCACGCATTGAAACTATCATGATCAATCCAGACAAGATTCGTGATGTGATTGGTCCAGGTGGTAAAATGATTAACAAAATTATCGCTGAAACCGGTGTTCAAATTGATATCGAAGATAGTGGTAAAGTGTTGGTCACTTCGAGCGATTCTGTTGGTATGCAAAAAGCTAAGGATTGGATCAAACAACTCACTCACGAAGTCACAGCCGGTGAGGTCTATGAGGGCACGGTCGTGCGCTTGGAAGACTTTGGTGCTTTTATCAATATTTTACCTGGTCAAGACGGTATGGTGTACGTTTCCGATATTGCTTGGACTCGTACCAACAAACCATCCGATGTGATGAAGCTCGGTGATAAAATAAAAGTGGTAGTAAAAGAAGTAGATGCGATGAACCGCGTGAACCTCAGTATGAAAGCTCTGACCGAAAAACCAGAAGGCTATGTTGAACAACCGCAACGCGAACGCACCTTTGGTGGTGGCGGACGTAGCGGCGGTCGTGGTGGTTTCGGTGGACGCCGACCATAAAAATTATGAACAAACGTCTTGTCATTGCCGTTGGTGGCAATGCTCTGATTGCGGATAAAGATCGCCAAAGTGAAGCGGATCAAAATGAACAAGTAAAAAAAACTTGCGCCCATATTATTCCTCTAATTCAAGCCGGTCATGAAGTGGTTATCACTCATGGTAATGGCCCGCAAGTCGGTTTTATTTTACAGCGTTCAGAAATGTGTGCGGAAAAATTAGCGCGCGTTCCTATTGATACCGCCGGAGCGCAAACTCAAGGAGCTATAGGTTATTATTTTGTACAAAATTTAAAAAATTTATTACAAAGTAATCAATTAAAAAATTCCGTCTGTGCGCTTGTTACTCAAACTCTAGTAAATAAAAATGACGAATCTTTTCAAAAGCCAAGCAAACCAATTGGTTCTTTTTGGTCGCAAGCGGAAGCTCTGCAAATACAAGAACAGTATGGTTGGACGATGAAAGAAGACGCTGGTCGCGGATATCGCCGGGTAGTGCCTTCACCATTGCCAGTAGAGATTTTAGAAAAAGACATAATCAAAAAATTATTAGCTGATAAAATAATTGTGATTGCTGGCGGTGGCGGTGGGGTGCCGGTCATCAAAGATGATCAGGGACAATTACATGGAGTAGAAGCGGTAATAGATAAAGATCGTGGTTCAGCTCATTTGGCCAATGAAATCAAAGCCGATACGCTTATTATTGCCACAGCCGTGGATTTTGTCTATGTTAATTTTAATAAAGATAATCAGAAAAAATTGGAACAGGTAACGGTGGCTGAATTAAAAGATTATATTGATCAAGGTCAATTTGCCAGCGGTTCAATGTTGCCAAAAATTGAAGCCGTAATTCAGTTCTTGGAAAATGGCGGCAAAGAAGCTATAATTACTTCACCAGAAATGCTTACTTTGGCTTTGAATGGCCAAGGTGGTACTCATATTATTAAATAATTTTTTAATTTATGCGTCATTTAATTTCGCTCAAGGAACAAAGCAAAGAAGACATTTTAAAAATTTTAGACCTGGCTCAGAAAATTAAAGCTAAACGTAATGCCGGAGAATTGACCAACTACCTTACCAATAAAACTTTGGTGATGTTGTTTCAAAAAACTTCCACCCGCACTCGTTTGTCTTTTGAAAGTGGTATGACTGAGCTCGGTGGTCACGGCATTTTTTTGGACGCTCGTACCTCTCAGCTCGGCTTGTCGGATTTTGGCGATGAGATTCAGGCCATAATGCGTTTTGGACAAGTTTTGATGTTCCGCGCGCTCAAAGCCGACGATGTGATTAAGGCCGCTTCGTACAATAGAATTCCGGTTATTGACGCCTGCAGTGAAAAATATCACCCGGCCCAGGCATTGAGCGACCTTCTGACTATGGCCGAAAAATCTGGCGGTATTGAGAATGTTAAAAAAATTACTTGGCTTGGAGTAGAAAATAATGTGTCCAATACTCTAATGTTGGCCTGCGTCAAGTTGGGTATTAAAGTAGCGATTGCCGCGCCAGAAGCAAATATCCAGAGTGTTGACGCTGAATTAAATGCCATGGTCGAATCTACTGGCTTGGTAACACGCACCACTGATTTGGCTCAAGCGCTCCAAGATACTGACTTTGTCCATACCGATACCTGGATGGATATGGAATTTTTTGAAAATGGCCAAGTGAAGGCGAGTTTTCAAGCGGAATATGAACGTCGCAAAGCTACTTTTATGCCATTTCAGCTCAACGCCAATTTAATAAATACCTACGCGCCCAAGGCAAAAATAATGCACTGCATGCCGTGCCATGTTGGTTATGAAATTTCCCGCGACGCGATTGATCATCCGAGTGCCGTGATTTTTGATCAAGCCGAAAATCGTTTGCATATGCAAAAGGCGATGATCATGTGGTTGCTCGAAAAAGAAGTTTAAAAAACAAAAAAGATAGCTGGTATATATTTTTTGTTTGTTTTAACCCCAAAAACCCTTGACAAAACTCGATTTTTGTGCTATTATATAGGGGTAAAATTATTTTTTATCCCAAAATTGGATGGCTATGACAACTAGCCCGCTACCATTTTTAGAAAAAATCAAATAATTTCAAGCAGAACTTCCTCGCTAGGTGGTTTTTCTTTTTAATAATATTTAACATGAAGAAAAAAACTCCAAAACAAAGTAAAGGCGGTGAATCTTACTTTAAAGATTTGTTGACTGTTAATTTTGACCAGGCCAGGGCTTTGGTGAAACGCCATGGTAGCCCGTTGTTGGTGTTATCACGTCAACGCGTGCGTGATAGTTTTGCCGCTTTACAGCGTGCTTTGCCTAATGTGCAAATTTTTTATGCTATTAAGTCCAACCACAATTCAGAGATTTTAAAAACCCTTAAACAAGCCGGCGCCAGTTTTGAAGTGGCTTCATTTGGTGAGTTGAAAATGGTCATGAAAATTGGAATCAATCCAAAAGATGTTTTGAATACCCAACCGTTTTTGAGCGAAAAGGATTTTGCCGAATGTTATAAAGCTGGACAACGCTGGTTTATTTTTGACAATCTTGACCAGCTCAAACGTCTTACCAGCAAGACCAACGATATTGATTTATTGTTGCGTTTAAGTTTTCCAAATCGCAATTGTCAGGTAGATTTATCCTATAAATTTGGTGCCACTATCAAAGAAGCCGAAGCGCTAATTAAAGCCGCACATGATACTGGCGCCCGTGTTCACGGTGTGAGTTTCCATGTGGGTTCACAATCTTACACCACCAAAAATTATATCAAAGCCCTAAAAGCCGTGCGTAAACTTTTTGATAAAATGCAGACTCAGGGAATTATGCTTGATAGTATTGATATGGGTGGTGGTTTTCCTGTGCCTTACACCAAAGCTCTACCGCCAATTGAACGCTTCGCCGCTCCAATTCGCCGCAAATTGGTGGAGCTTTTTCCCGGTATGAAAATTTCTGCCGAGCCGGGTCGTTTTATTTGCGGTCTTACCCAAAGTTTAATTGTGAAAGTAAACGGCAAAAATGTTCGTCGCGGCGTACCGTGGTATTATTTGGATGATGGTGTTTATAATTCTTTTTCCGGTAAAGTTTATGATCATTGTGAATATAGAATTCTTACCGAAAAAACCGGCACTCCAATCAAAAGTGTTTTAGCCGGTCCAACTTGCGACTCCTTTGATATTGTGGCTGAAGATATTGCCTTGCCGCACCTTGATATTGGTGATATTATTTTAGTGCCGGCAATGGGTGCTTATACCAATGTTTCATCCACTACTTATAATGGTTTTGATCAGGCAAAAATTATTACTATTGATTAATTTAATTTAGAAATATATGGCTAAAGAATATACTTACGAATATCACGCGGTTGGAGATAAAATGGAAGGCAAAGGTGTAAAATTTGATTATGTTTTTGGTTTTGCTTTTGACAAAATTTTATACACCGGTCAGACCAAATATCAAAAGATTGAATTGTTTGAAACTCCGCTTTTTGGCAAAATGTTGAAATTGGATGGCCAATTTCAAACATCAGAAAAAGATGAATTTTTTTATCATGAAATGCAGGTGCACGTGCCACTGTGCGCCCACCCAAAACCAGAAAATGTTTTGATTATAGGCGCTGGTGATGGTGGTATTTTGAAGAATGTTTTAATGCATAAAACCGTAAAGAAAGCCGTGATGGTGGAAATTGATGCCGGGGTAGTAGAATTTTCCATGAAGTATTTGAAGTCAGTTTGTGGTAACGCTTTCAAAGATAAACGTGCTCATGTAATAATTGGTGATGGCAAGCGATATGTCGAAGAGACTCAGGAAAAATTTGATGTGGTAATTTTGGATCTTACCGATCCGATGGGTCCGTCCAAAGCTCTTTACACTAAAGAATTTTATCAAAGTGTTTCCAAATTATTGAATAAAAATGGTATTGTGCAATTACATATTGAACTTTGTGTTACCAGACCAAAGATTTCTAAGATGGTTTATGATCGTTTGGCTTCGGTATTTAAATATACCGCGCCATCCGCTTCCTATGTGCCATTATATGGTGGCTTGATGTCTTTCTGTACCAACAGTCAAGATTTTGATGCTTCCCAAGTAAACGCTAAAGTCATTGAAAAACGCCTCAAAGAACGTGGTGTGAAAAATTTAAATTTATATAATGGTGAATTTCACGAAGGCGTATTCAAGCTACCAAACTTTTTGAAAAAATTATATGGAAGATAAAGCCAAAAATAAAGTACGTAAAGCTGGGCGTAGCTATAAAGTGGGGCGAGAGATGATCGCCGATATGCGCAATTGTGATCCGCGCGTGATTGATGACGAGCAATTGCTTAAACGTCTGGTGCAGGAAGCCATTCGTACCACCAAACATCACCTCTTGGATATTGTGGTGCGAAAATTTGAACCGATCGGTGTCACGGTTTTAGCCTTACTCGCCGAAAGTC
Organism: Candidatus Magasanikiibacteriota bacterium; assembly: GCA_943357105.1. GTDB lineage: Bacteria > Patescibacteriota > Patescibacteriia > Magasanikbacterales > GWA2-37-8 > CAIOJG01. The sequence continues at coordinate 31,291 of CALRGC010000005.1, forward strand.
ATTTGAGTTTGCATAGTTACCCGGAGTTTGGTTATGTAGCGGTAGATGTTTTTACTTGTGGTAAAAATAAACCGGAGCCAATCTTGGAATATTTGCAGGAAAAATTTGGCGCCAAAGAAGTGCATTGGGAATATATCCGTCGTGGTACGATGAAACAGTGGAAATCTATCTATGAAAGCGAAGGCTATAAACGTCAAATTGAAGTGATAAAGACTTTGCATACGCGCGTCACTCCTTTTCAAAAATTGGAAGTGGTACGTGCCAAAAAATTGGGTATTTGTCTATTTGCCAACGATGTCTTGCAGATGACTTCGTATGATTCGGATATTTATGATCAGCAAATTTTGAAAAAATTGGGCAAAGCTAAAAGCGTGTTGATAGTAGGTGGTGGCGATTGTTCAATTTTGAAACAGATTGTGAAGATAAAACAGCTCAAAGAGATTTATATGTTTGAGCAGGATCAGCAGGTGGTGGAAATTGCCCGTAAATATTTGGGCGCCAGCGCCGCTTTGCGCGATCCACGTCTGAAGATGTTTTATGGGGACGCGACCGACTCCATCCCATATTTGAAGGATAAGAAGATTGATTACGCCGTATTTGATATTATCAATTATCCCGATAACAAAGCGCGCGCTTTTTACAATACTCTATTTGAGAAGTTAGCGGCGATAAATGTGGCGGCTTTTGCCACTCAGGCCGGACACGTGACCGATACAAAAGAGAAGAATTTAATTTTAACGGCCGCGAAAAAATATTTTAAAAATGTGGAAACGGAAGAAAAATATATTTTTTCCAACGGGATGTTAAATTTCGTTTACGGAAATAATGTAAAATAATTTAAATTAAACAAGAGTCCAAATTTGGACTCTTGTTTTTTTATTTTGATTGTGGTTAAATAAGGCCAATCAAGCCGGGGTGGCGAAACGGTAGACGCAACAGTCTTAGAAGCTGTCGGGAGCGATCCCATGGAGGTTCAAGTCCTCTCCCCGGCACCAATTTACAGAAGCTTTTTGGCTTCTGTATTTTTATTTTATTTCAATTATTATCAAGCCAACTAGAATGATAATCAGACCAATTATCTGTTGAGTATTAAGTGATTCTTTGAAGATTAAATAACCGGTAATGGTAATAAGGATAGTTGAGGTCGCTACCCAAACAGCGTTGGCAATGCCCGAAGGCGCATAGGCAGTAGAACGGGCAAAAATTATTGGCATCAGACAAAAAAGGACTATGGCCGCCCCTAGCCATTGCCAGCGCTGGCTTATTTGCCATTGTCTAGAAAAGGAAATCGCGAAAACATCAATTGTTGATAGTACTAGGATATATAGAAAAAATTGCATATTTTATTTTCATTTTAAACGATTATATCATTTTCTAAATAAATTCGCAATTTAATTATTTATGTAAAAAATAAAATATCTTTTTTAAGATATTTTTAATTTATAAGTGGGTGCCCGAGCGCCCACTATGGACAGAGCCATAGAGAACGCGCGGGGTTTGACCTTGTGCCGATCAGCCGACGCACAGGTGTGCGCTACCGGGGCCGACTTGGCCACTGTAGCAGAAGGTGGCGGTGTCGTTTCCGCCGTCCACCAACAGTGGCACCGGGCCGATGCTACGCGAGTCTTTGCAGCGCCGGCAATCGCAATCGCGATCGCCGACCTGCTTGTCGGTCTTGTGCTTGCAGTTGGGGCAAGTTTTTTCCTCAGTCTGACACTGGCATGCGGGGCAGATCATGGCCCCTCCTTTGAAACTCTCGCCACATCCGGCAAGGTGCCACGAATATATCATATTTTACTTTAAAAGTCAATGGTTTTCTTGCAAATTTTATGGCGATAAGATATTATTTAGTTATTAAAAATAGTAATATTATCAACTCAATATGAAATTTTTTATTGATACCGCCAATATTGAAGAGATTAAAACCGCCCATGCTTGGGGATTGGTGGATGGTGTCACCACCAATCCATCCTTAGTAGCCAAAGAGGGTAGAGATTTTAAACAAGTAGTTTTAGAAATTTGCCAGATTGTGGACGGCCCAATCAGCGCTGAAGTAATATCGCTCGAAGCCGATAAAATGATTGCCGAAGCCAAAGAATTGGCCGCTTGGCATAAAAATGTAGTGGTAAAAATTCCTTGCACCCCCGATGGACTTCAAGCCGTAAAAGAAGTGACTAAATTAGGTATAAAAACTAATGTCACTTTGGTATTTTCACCAAATCAAGTATTGCTTTCCGCCAAAGCGGGCGCTACTTACATTAGTCAATTTGTTGGGCGCCTGGATGATATTGGTGATGATGGTTTACAGATGATTGCTGATTCGGTGGCCGTAATTAAAAATTATAATTTTAACTCTCAGATTTTAGTTGCTTCAATTCGTAGTCCAATTACGGTACAAAAAGCAGCTATACTCGGCGCCCATGTGGCCACCATTCCTTTCAAAGTTTTACAACAACTATTTAAACACCCGCTCACTGATAATGGCATCAAAACTTTTTTGGACGATTGGGCTAAACTAAAAAAGTAATCGATCCAAATGGACAAGAATTCTGCCAAATTTTTCGCCGCGCAAATTGGTGCTTCAATTCCGACGCTAGATTTGCACGGATTTTATCCTAGTGACGCGCTTGAAAAATTGGAGATATTTCTTTATCAATGTATAGAGAAAAATGCCGACAGCGCCAGGGTAGTTTATGGTGGTGGCACCGGGCGTTTGCGCCAAGCAGTTTTGGACCACTTGGAAAATCATAAAGTGGTTGTGGATTACCAAGACGAAGGTGGAAGCTGTATAGTTTTATTTTAAGCCATAAATCCTTTAAAATAGGCCAAAAAAGCCTATTTTTTTATCCCCATCTTTTCCACAATTATACCTCTTGACAACTTTAAGTGTTCATAGTATAATCCGCATTACGTTTGAATCTCCTAAAATTATTTAGGACCACGTCCAAAAGATAATGGTTGAAAGCGTACCCTTGGACCTCTGGGTTATACCGGCACTTAAGCCGGTAACCAAAAATTTAAAGACAATGTTTACATTGCAGTTAAATTCTTACTCAGAATATCCAAGTGGTTCATAAATACAGATCTTCATCTGATATTTTAGAGGGCCACTTGTAAGAGTGGCTCTTTTATTTTAAAAACTCAAACCAAAAATTGCTCTCAGATGATTGCGTTGAAAAATTTCAAAACAATCATCTGGTTGTAACGGAAAGAACTTTGACAACTTAATAGGTAAATCAACGCAAAAATAGGGTAGGAAATATTTAATATTTCCCAATATAAAAATACCGCAAAGCACAATTAAGTGTTTTTGCCGTACGCAATTTCAACAAGTGCACATGGTGGATGCCTTGACACTAAAAGACGAAGAAGGACGTTGCAGGGTGCGAAAAGTTCCGGAGAGGTCCCAAGCAACCATTGACCCGGAAATATCCCAATGGGGAAACCCTCGTGCTGATGAAGCACGAATCATTCACTGAATACATAGGTGGATGAAGTAAACCTGGTGAAGTGAAACATCTCAGTAACCAGAGGAAAAGAAATCGAAGAGATTCCCTTAGTAGTGGCGAGCGAAAAGGGAAGAGTCTAAACTTTATAAATGTTGTTGCAGTGATTGGTTGGTCTCACGATTAACTTTGAACTGTAATTTAAAGAGATAGGTCGTTGTTTATAGAGTGTTGTAAGTCGTTAACGCTAATTTCCTACAAAATTAGGCGTCTAAATTGTTTAATAGCAGAATGTCTCTGGAAAGAGCAACCAAAGCAGGTGAAAGTCCTTTACGCGAAATTAAACAGTTTAACGTGGTTAGCGCACTTGAGTAGGGCGGGACTCGTGAAATTCCGTCTGAATTTGGGCCGACTATGGTCTAAGACTAAATACTTTTAGTGATCGATAGTGAATTAGTACCATGAGGGAAAGGTGAAAAGTAGCCCGGAGAGGGCAATGAAATAGTATCTGAAACCGTGTGCTTACAAAGAGCCGGAGCCCGCAAGGGTGACGGTGTTCCTATTGAAGAATGAGCCTGCGAGTGTGCTGTATGTCGTCGCTTAAGGACCTCTGGTCCGAAGGCATAGCGAAAGCGAGTCTGAAAGGGCGAAATTAAGATGGCATGCACATAACCCGAAACCGGGTGGTCAACCCATGACCAGGTTGAACCTTGTAGAAATACAAGGGGAGGACCGAACTCACGAGCCGTGCAACACTCGGAGATGAGTTGTGGGTAGTAGAGAAATTCTAATCGAACTCGGTGATAGCTGGTTTTCCTCGAAATAGCTCTAGGGCTAGCCTTGCGCGTTCCTAATGCTGGTAGAGCACTGGATGAGAATTGGGTCCTTCGGGATACCGTTTTCAATCAAACTCCGAATGGCATTGGTCACTAGCGCAGGAGTCAGACGGTGACGGCGAAGCGCCATCGTCAAAAGGGGAACAGCCCAGATCGCAAGTTAAGGTCCCTAAATCTATGTTAAGTGTAAAAGGTGGTGATAATTCTTATACAACCAGGATGTTGGCTTAGAAGCAGCCATCATTTAAAGATAGCGTAACAGCTCACTGGTCAAGAGTTTTCGCGCCGAAAATGTACCGGGGCTCAAACATAGTACCGAAGCTGCGAAATGTAGTATTCCTTCGGGAATATTACTTTGGTAGAGGAACGTTCTTAACGCACTGAAGCTCCAGACGCGAGTCAGAGTGGAGTGTTAAGAAGCGAGAATGCAGGCATAAGTAGCAAAAATCAAGGTGAGAATCCTTGACGCTGAAAATCTAAGGTTTCCTGGGCAACGAGAATCGTCCCAGGGTTAGTCGATCCTAAGGCCAGGCCGAAAGGCGTAACCGATGGAAGAGATGGTTAATATTCCATCACTGCGTATGGTTTGGTTTATAGTGCGCATTTTTGAAGCAGCAGCGTGACTAGAATTGCACGCGGCGCAAGCCAAAGACAAAGCCTTCGGGTGGAGTCAATTACTGTGGAGAATGTGCCCAGAAAAGCTATAAATCGTTAAGCCATAAGCAATCGTACCGGAAACCGACACAGGTAGATAGGTCGAGAAGACCAAGGCGAACGAGAGAACCTTCGTTAAGGAACTCTGCAATACAGCGGCCGTAACTTAGGGATAAGGCCCGCCCCTCGAAAGAGGGGTTACAACAAATGACCCACTGCGACTGTTTACCAAAAACACAGCTCCCTGCAAAAGCGTAAGCTAAAGTATAGGGGGTGATGCCTGGCCAGTGTCAGAACGTTAAGAGGAGAGGTGCAAGCCTTGAATCGAAGCGCTGATGAACGCCGGCGGTAACTATAACCGTCCTAAGGTAGTGAATTCAAGTAATTGAGTCCACTAGGATTGGGACGAATTATAGCAAATAGTAAACAGTGCAAACATGATCCAGCAGAAGATCATACATCAACAGCCATTAAAAAAGCTGCCTTACTCACAGTAATGTGAGAGATAATCCGATCATAGCTATATGCTGGGAAATCCAGAAATGGACAATCAGCAGGGAAGACTTTGATTCATTTCAAAGAACCCTCAGAGACCAAACGCTATGCTCCTAAGCAATTAGGATGAAGATAGAGTCCGTCGTAATAAAGGAAACGAAGAGCGAAATTCCTTGTCGGGCGAGTTCCGACCTGCACGAATGGCATAACGATGGTGGGACTGTCTCAACGAAGGACTCGGTGAAATTGCAAGGGAGGTGAAGATGCCTCCTACCCGTAACTAGACGAAAAGACCCCGTGAAGCTTTACTACAACTTGCTATTGATATAAGGATATTTATGTTCAGCGTAGGTGGGACCCGCAAGGGGCCAATGAGACACCACCCTTAAATATTTTTATGTCTAATTTTCTCCCATGAATCTGGGATAGAAGACAGTGGCTGGTGGGTAGTTTAACTGGGGCGGTTGCCTCCTAAAATGTAACGGAGGCGTTTACAAAGGTCAGCTTAGCTCGGATGGAAATCGAGCTGGACGCGCAAACGCAAAAGCTGGCTTTACTGCAAGGACTACGATCCGAGCAGTTACGAAAGTAGAAGTTAGTGAACCGACTACTCTTCATAGGAAGGTAGAAGATCAACGGATAAAAGCTACTCCGGGGATAACAGGCTGATCGCGCCCAATAGTCCACATAGACGGCGCGGTTTGGCACCTCGATGTCGGCTCATCGCATCCTGGGGCTGTAGAAGGTCCCAAGGGTTTGGCTGTTCGCCAATTAAAGCGGTACGCGAGCTGGGTTCAGAACGTAAATAACATTGCGTTACACCATAGAAATATGGTAGTATAGTACTGACTCATAACGGTGAAACCCTACTACAAATTCGAACTGTAAGTAGAGGGCAATACCGTGGGAAGGTCAATTTATGGCAAAAATTTTCTCAACAACAAAAGCCTATGTTGCCGGATTTTTAGACGGCGATGGCTGTATAATGTTTCAGTTGGTGCGAAGGAAAGATTATATCTACGGATTTCAGATTCGCGCGAGTATTGTTTTTTATCAAAAAACCATGCATCGCGACCACCTTGAGTGGATCAAAAGAATTTTGAAACACGGATATATTCGAGATCGCAACGACGGCATGACAGAGTACACTATCGTTGGTTTTAAATCGGTAATTGAGGTCTTGAAATTTTTGCAACCATATATAAAAATGAAACGCGAACATGTAGAAGTCGCTTTGAAAATAAGCGCTATCATGTCCGGTAAATTTACCATTGAAAAAATGGTCAAAGCCGCGCGGTTCGTAGATCAATATCAGCAATTGAATTACTCAAAAAAAAGAGTAAACACTTCCAAAGTATTGATCGATTTTTTAGCGGAACATAAATTGTACCCCTGTAACGACTGATCTCGATAATTTCGAGACGACGGATACCACGAAAAGTATCTGTAACACGTCAGCCCCTCCTTGGTGTTGTCCAAGAGGGTGAAGGTATAGTCTGTGCCATTAGTAATAATGGAATAACACGCGTGAGACAGTTCGGTCTCCTATCTGTTACGGGCGTTGAATATTGAGAAGGCCCACTCCTAGTACGAGAGGACCGGAGCGGACGAACCTCTAGTGTGCCAGTTGTCCTTTCAAGGGCATCGCTGGGTAGCTATGTTCGGTGCGGATAAACGCTGAAAGCATCTAAGCGTGAAGCCGTCTTCAAGATTAATATTCGTTATAGACCCCTTGTAGATTACGAGGTTGATAGGTCCTATGTGTAAGTGTAGTAATACATTGAGCAAAGGGATACTAATCGGTCGAGCGTATGGCGGAAGCACTGAGTTGTGCTTAAACGAATGCAACATAACCCTCAATATAGTTTGGTTTACCTATTAAGTTCAAGTTTGAAAAATTAAAGAGTCAGTGTCTTGGTGACACAAGCGATGAGGTCACACCTGTTCCCATCCCGAACACAGCAGTTAAGCTCATCTGCGCCAATGATAGCCGTAAGGCAAAAGTAGGCCGTCGCCAGGACAATGACTCTTTTTTTATTTGCCAAAAAACTAAAAACAAGCCAGATATATTTCCTCGCTCACTCACCTTGAAAACCCTTGCACAATTTGCAACCCGCCAAAGCTCTGGCTCTGAACTCGCCTGAGGGCTCAAACAGCAGAGCCAGCCACGCTTTGTCGGCTCACAAATTGTCTGCTCGGATTTTCAGGGTTCGTTCGGAGGAAATATATCTGGCTTGTTTTTAGTTTTTTGAGAAATAATCTGGGGTATTTATGCGCCAAATGGCAGGTCGACTATGGCTAAAATTGTTATTACAGCTATAGTTAGTAGAGAAGAAAACGAAGTTAAAATTAATATAAATAATAAATTTTTTCTAGATAAATTTATTCGTTCTTTAATGCCAAGTGTAATAAATAATGCGCCTGCTATGGCTACTGCTACGCTTTTTAAAATATCTGACATAGGCAAGGGCGCAGCTTCTAAATTCATCATTTGCTTACCATAAATATAAACTTTTGGTACTTTTAGAAAGAATTCAGCTGTTTTATCAGCTGTATAGGCGACAGTTGATGCTAACAAAAGAAAGCCTATAATAAAAAGTATGTTGGTTAAATTTTTTTTATTTTGTTCTTTAGAAGTCAGTCCTAACGTAATTACTATGCAAAATATGGTGCTTAAAATAAATACAGGAAGTGCTATTAATGAAATAATAGGTATGGTAGATAAAGCGGCGCTGACGATTAGCCCGACATATAGAAAGCTTAAAAATAAGAGTTTTTCTTTGTCCATATTTTTAAATAAAATTTATTTAATTTGTGCCAAAAAACAGCTATATTATACCAATAATACATTAAATAGGTCAAAGTAGCTGTCAATATTGTCTTTTATTTTGGGAAATGGTAAAATAAGGGCGCTATAATCATATGAATTTACCTCTTACTTTATCACAGTTTTTGATAAAACAACTCGCTAGGCATCCTGAACGTGATGGTTTAGTAGCTATAATTTCGGATTTGTCTACCATTGGAAAAATTATTTCCAACCATACCAATCGGGCCGGTGTGGTAGATATGATTGGCAGTGCTCAAAAGATGAATATCCAGGGGGAAGAAGTAAAAAAGTTGGATGTTTTTTGTAATGAGCTTTGTAAAGACTATTTGCGTCAGACCGGAAATTTTGCAGCCATGGCCAGTGAAGAAGAAGATGAAGTGGTGGATATGGGAGAATTTGGGAAAGAGGCAAAGTATATAATTGCCTTTGATCCGTTGGATGGTTCACATAATGTCGAAGTAAATTTACCGGTGGGGACAATTTTTTCCGTCCAGCGTCTATTGAATCAATTTGAACGAACCGACGAACGTCAATTTTTACAGCCGGGCCGTGATCAGGTTTTGGCCGGCTATATTTTATATAGTGCCAGTACCGTTTTGGTTTTTAGTTGGGGCGATGGGGTATATGAATTTACTTTGGATCAAGGGCTCGGAGAATTTTTATTGACTAGAGAAAAGATGAGCGTTCCAGCGGAGTGCGCGATATATAGTTTTAATGAAGGCGCTTATCGGTATCTGGGCGATAAGGATAAAAAATTTATTGATTATTTGAAAGAAAAAAAGTCCTGTAGTTTGAGATATGTGGCGGCAATGGTCGCTGATGTGCACCGCACCTTAATAAAGGGTGGAATATTTTTACACCCCGCAGTAGATAAAAAAGGCACCGGAGAATATAAAGGTAAATTAAGACTGAATTATGAAGCCAAACCAATGGCTTATTTGGTAGAACAAGCTGGTGGTTTTTGTACGGAAAGTAAAGGAAATCTTTTGGATCTGCCTGGTGAATCTTTGCATCAGCGCGTGCCAGTAATTTTGGGGAATAAAGATATTATAGAGTATTATTTACAAAATAATTTAATTTAGAGGAATAAAAGATATGTCAGAACAAACATTATCACAAATTGCTAAAGCCATGGTGGCTAATGGCAAAGGAATTTTGGCCGCCGATGAAAGTAGTGGCAATATTAAAAAGAAGTTTGAAAAATTAGGCGTGGAAGATATGTCCGAAAATCATCGCCGTTATCGTGAATTGTTGTTCACCGCTCCCGGTATGGAAAAATATATCAGCGGAGTAATTTTATTTGATGAAACTATTCGCCAAGCTACTTCTGATGGATTACCTTTTGCTCAATATTTGAGCTCTAAAGGTGTAGTTCCGGGCATTAAAGTGGACATTGGTCTCAAAGATATGGACGGTCATGTTGGTGAACAAGTTACCAAGTGGGATGATACTTTGGATGCTAGATTAAAAGAATACTATGCTTTGGGTGCGCGTTTTGCCAAATGGCGCGTTGTCATAAATATTGGCGCCGGTATTCCAAGTGATGAATGTATTGAAACCAACTGTAAAACTCTGACTGAATATGCCCGCCTCTGCCAGGCTAATGGTATCGTGCCAATTGTGGAACCAGAAGTTTTGATGGATGGTGACCACACTATAGATCGTTGTTATGAAGTAACTCATAAAACTCTCAGCACTTTATTCTCTGAGTTAAAAAAAGCTAATGTCGATCTCAGTGGTTTGATCTTAAAACCAAATATGGTGGTGTATAGTTCAAACGGTGAAAAAGTTTCAGCGGATATTGTGGCTCAAAAAACTTTGCAATGTTTTAAGGAAACTGTGCCCGCAGAAGTGCCGGGAATTGTATTTTTATCTGGTGGTCAGAGCGAACCGGAATCTTGTGTAAATTTGAATGCGATAAATAAATTAGCCAAAGAGCAAAATTCACCATGGAAATTAACTTTTTCTTATGGACGCGCTCTGCAAAATAGTGCTTTGAAGAATTGGTCGGGAAAAGAAGAGAATAAGATTAAGTCACAGGAAATATTTGCTCACCGAGCGCAATTGGCTAGCGCCGCTAGTTTGGGAGAATATAAAATTGAAATGGAATAAATTATGACTATGAATCCAATCGCACAAGAATATTATAATAAAAGTGAAGGTATAATAAATCTATCGTGGCAAGATGTGGAAGCGGATGTTTTAAAAATCATCGCCAAGATGAAAGCGGAGAATTTTGAGCCAGATGTTATTGTGTCTATTGCTCGCTCTGGATTAATCCCGGCTTCGATGATTGCCTATACTTTAGGCAACAAGCAATTGTATGTTATCAAAGTAGATTTTTCTATTGTTCAAAAAGACGGTAAAGATCAGGAACTTCGTGACCGGCCAATTATTTCTCAAGAACTGACTAAAGATGTTAGTGGACTAAAGGTTTTGGTTGTAGATGAGATGGCGGTATCAGGATCCACTTTGAAATTGGTCAAAGCTTATATGGATATCAAAAATCCAGCTGAGGTGAAGTACTGTGTACTCTATAAACAGCCTTGGGCCGGATTTACGCCAGATTACTTTGGCCGCGAGATAGTAGAGTGGCCTATTTATCCCTGGAAAGAACTAAGAAACAATATTTTGGATCCCCGCGCCAAGATAAAAATGGCTTAAATAAGCCATTTTTTAGTAAAATTAACAGTTTATCCACAACAGACTGTCGAAAATATTTTGACAGTCTGTATTTTTTTATAGTATAATAATATTGGCTAAAATAAAGCAAATATGGACTTAAGTATCTTCAAAAAATTAGGTTTTTCAGATAAAAGTGTCAAGATTTATTTGACACTTATTGGACTTGGACCAACTTCTGTCCGTATCTTAGCTAAAAAAACTCGTTTAAATCGTGGTACCGTTTACGATGGTCTCAAATGGCTCAAAGAAACCGGATTGGTAAACTATTATGAAAAAGAGTCAAAACAATTTTTTGTGGCTGAGGATCCTGAAAAATTACACACTCTGGTACAAAAACAGACCGACGAACTGCAAGAGGTAAATAAAAAGATGAAAGATATTGTCCAAGAACTTAAATCGGTTCATGACGAAGGTGGTCAGCGACCGGTGGCGCGTTATTATGAAAAAGGTGAGATTAAAAAAATTTTGGAACAGGTCTTGGAAGTTTGTGAAAAAAGTCCAGAAAAGTGTTATCGGGTTTATTCCGACGCGGCCATTCGCGAATATCTCTACGATGGTTTTGAATCGTTTTCCGACGCGCGCATCGCCAAAGGAATAGTGGTAAAAGCGATTGCCATTGGTGGCGGCGGTGAATTGCGTGGTCTCGATGAGCGCAAATGGTTACAAATTAAAAAAGACTCACCTACTTACATTATTATTTATCCGGGGAATACGGCTTATATTTCCTTAAATAATCAAGGTGATTTAATCGGCGTAGTGATTGAAAATGACGGCGTCCATCAAACCCAAAAAGGGATCTTTGATGCTTTGTGGGATAAAATTAATTGACTTATGTTTGATTATAGTTTTATTGATTTAGATGACACTCTTTTTAGTACTTATATCTTTAAAAAAGATATTTTTGGTTGTTTCTCTTTGTGTGGGGTGACGCCGGAAGATTATCAAATGACTTATAAGCAGGCGGTGTTTGGTCCAGTAGTGGGGTATTTTGATTACACCTTTAAAAAACATGCCGATATTTTGAGAGAAAATGGTTATGAGATTCCGGACCGAACCGTGGAAGATTTAAATAATTTATTTAAAAAAGATTATAAAGATCAGCAAGCGGAGGAATTTTTGACCGCTTTAAAAAAATTTAGCAATAAATTAATTTTGTTGACTGCCGGTGAAAAAAATATTCAACAAAAAAAGATTGACTCTACCGGTTTGGCTAAATATTTTGATGAAATAGTGATAATCGATGGTGGCAAAGGTCAAAAAATTATCAGTATGGTTGGTCGGACAGAGAAAATCTTATTTGTTAATGATAATTTGATAGAAAATCTCCAAATTAAAAATGAGCTACCAAATATATTGGTGGTGGCCAAAAAAAATCCAACTTTATGGACCGAGGAAGATTATCAAAGCGCTGGAATGCCATATTTCCATACCTTAAACGAAATAAAAGATTATGTCAGTCGATCTATCTAAAGTAGGCGTAGTTATAATGTCCGCCGGCAAAGGTACGCGCCTCAATTGTACCAATAAGCCCAAAGTAATGCTCGAAATTGGTGGTAAACCAATAGTGTCTTATGCGGTTTTAACTTTGCAAAGTCTTGGTTTTAAAAAAGAACAGATCTGTTTGGTAGTAGGTTTTAAAAAAGAACAGATTGAAGATTATTTTAAAGACACTGTCAGCTATGCTAATCAAGCGGAGCAATTGGGTACTGCCCACGCCGCCTATATTGGAATGAAAAGCTTGCCACCCGCGATAGAGCAAGTCTTGGTAATGGGCGGAGATGACGGCGCTTTTTATACCGCGAAAACTTTGGAAAATTTAATTGTAGAACATTTAAAAAATTATTCCACAGTCACTTTGCTCAGTGCCAAGGTGGATGATCCCGCTAGTTTTGGCCGAGTAATCAGAGATGAAGAGGGAATAAAGGTGGTAGAAAAAGAATATTTAACCCCAGAACAAAAAAATATTAATGAGGTTAGTACCGGGACATATATCTTTAATAGAAATTGGTACCAAAATGCTTTTCCACGAATGCCAAAGTTGCGTAAGTTGGGCGAATATGGTCTGAATGTTTCGCTGGTGATGGCCCAAGAAGAAAATAAAAAAGTGGCCGTTGTGGAATTACCCAATAATAATGAATGGCAAGGGATAAATACTTTGGCAGAATTGGAGTTGGCTAACAAATTAAAACAACAAATTAAAACAACAAAATAATTAATTTAAAAAATATGTGCGGAATTGTCGGATATATTGGAAAAAAAGAAGCGTTGCCGATTTTAATAAACGGTTTGCGCCGTTTGGAATACCGTGGCTATGATAGTGCTGGCGTGGCGATTTTTCAGGATGGAAAAATAAAAAAAACCAAAGCAGTTGGTAAGATAGATAGTTTGGCGCAAAAAGTAAAATCCGCTGATTTGGTCGGCAATGTCGGCGTAGCTCATACTCGATGGGCGACCCACGGCGGTGTTACCGAAGAAAATGCTCATCCGCACTACGGTTGTCATGATGATTTGGTAATTTGTCACAATGGGATTATTGAAAATTATCGTGAACTTAAAGAGAAGTTTTTATCCGGACATAATATTAAATCTCAAACCGATACGGAAATTTTAGCCCATCTGGTAGAGGTCTTTTATGAAGGTAATCTATTGGCGGCGGTGCAAAAGGCATTGGCGGAAGTGCGGGGCACCTATGGTTTGGTAGCCATGCATGCTTCTGAACCAAACAAAATTATTGCCGCCCGTTTAGGTAGTCCGTTGGTGGTGGGTGTTGGCGAAGATGAATATTATATTGCTTCGGATACTTCACCGATGTTGGCTCACACTAAAAATGTAGTATTTTTAGATGATGGTGAGGTGGCCGAAATTACCCTTAATTCTTTAAAAATTTTTAATGTTGATCATAAAAAAATAGATAAAAATATCGAAAAAATAGAATGGAATGAAGCGCAAGCGCAAAAGCAAGGGTTTGATAATTTTATGCTTAAAGAAATTTTTGATCAGCCAACGGTAGTCAAAGACGCGATTCGTGGTCGCTATAGTTTAGAAGACGGTACGGCCCATTTAGGCGGTCTAAATATGACGGATGAAGAAATGCATCAGGTGAAACGCGTGGTGATGTTGTCTTGCGGTACCGCTTATTATGCCGGTCTAGTGGGGAAATATGCTTTTGAGCGTTTGGCCGGGTTACCGACTGAAGCGGATGTGGCCAGTGAATTTCGTTACCGTGATCCGATTATTGATAAACACACTTTGGTTTTTGCTATTTCCCAATCTGGTGAAACGGCCGATACTATCGCCGCTTTGCGCGAAGCCAAACGCAAAGGCGCTTTTGTGCGGGGAATTGTCAATGTGGTAGGATCCACTATCGCGCGTGAAACTGATGGCGGTACTTATATTCATGCCGGACCGGAGTTGGCCGTGGCTTCTACCAAGGCTTATACTAATATGGTCGCGGTTTTAATTCTGTACGCTCTGCAATATGGCCGTCTCAATCGAGTGAGTGTGGCCACAGGCGAAAGATTACTTCATGCGCTTTTGGAGATTCCAGAAAAGATGAAATTGGTTTTAGCTCAAAGTGATAAGATAAAAAGCATAGCGCAAAAATATAAAAATTATACCGATTGTATATTCTTGGGACGAGGTATTAATTATCCGGTAGCTCTGGAGGGCGCGCTCAAACTAAAAGAAATTTCCTATATTCATAGTGAAGCTTATCCGGGTGGTGAAATGAAGCATGGTCCGATTGCCCTTTTGTCCGAAAATTTTCCAATTATTGCGATTGCCACCAAAAATCAGCTTTATGAAAAAATGATTAGCAATATCCAAGAAGCTAAAGCGCGTAAAGCGCCGGTAATTTTGATCGCGACCGATGGCGATACTGAAGCGAAAGATTTGGCTGATAATGTCATCTATGTCCCACAAACTATGGAATTGCTGGAACCGCTCGTAAATACTCTGGCGTTGCAGCTTTTTTCGTATCACACGGCGGTGTTGCTTGGGAAAGATGTAGATCGTCCAAGAAATTTAGCCAAAAGTGTAACCGTAGAATAACTATGTCTAAAAAGTTTAAAGCGGTAATTTTTGATATGGATGGTGTGCTGATTGATAGTGAGCAATATTGGGGCGCGGCCGAAGAAGGATTTTTAAATAAATATAAAATGACTTCAACTGAGGAAATGAGTATATTATTTACCGGCAGAAGTGAAATTCAAAATGTAACTTGGATGAAAGAAAAATTTAATTTGCCAGGCACGCTGGAAGATCTTATAAAAGAAAGACGAAGTTACACGGACAGAATATATAGTGATAGAATTAGACCACTACCGCTGGTAGAAAGTTTACTATCCAAGATCAGTTTGATTTACCCACAAGCCATTGCTTCCGGCGCGCGCCATGATCTGATCAATGAAGTGGTAGACAAATTTAGTTGGAGAAATTATTTTAAACTTTTAATTTCTAGTGATGATGTTGGTCATATAGGTAAGCCAGACCCAGCTATTTATCTGCACACGGCCGATAAATTAGGCGTTAGACCAGAAGATTGTTTGGTATTTGAAGACGCGCAAAACGGAGTAGTGTCGGCCAAGAATGCCGGCATGAGTTGCGTGGCTTTGATTAATCAACCGTGGACCCGCGGCGATTATTCTTTGGCTGATTTGCAAATTGATTCTTTTGGCGATGAGCGAATAAATGAACTTTTATTTTAAATATGAAAAAGAAAGTAGTCGTACTCGGTGGGGGCAATGGTAGCGCGGTGTCGCTGGTGGCTTTGAAACAAAATATTGATAGGTTTGATATTTCTGGTATTGTGGCGATGAGCGATTCGGGTGGATCTTCGGGGAGATTACGCCAAGAATTTGGTGTTTTGCCACCCGGAGATATTATGCGCGCGGTTTTGGCACTTTCAAGATATGAATATCCGCTCCTTAAGAAAATTTTTTATACCAATCGTTTTGATAGCGTCGATAAATTAAATAAACACAATCTGGGAAATATATTTTTGACTTTGGCCACGAAGTATACCGGAGAATTGATCTCGGCCGTGCGCGCCCTAGAGCAAAGTGTGGAAGCGCAGGGTAAAATATATCCGGCTACTTTGGAAAGTTCGGATTTGGTAGCGGAGTTAACTAATGGCCAACAAATTTTTAGTGAGTCAAAAATCGATGAGCCGGAATACGATCGCAATTTGAAAATTAAAAAAGTATTTTTAGAACCAAAAGTCAAAGTTTATACTGAAACAGTCAAGGTAATTGAATCCGCCGACTATATTATGCTAAGTCCCGGTAGTCTCTATACCAGCGTAGTGGCCACTTTGTTGCCAGCGGGCATGCCAGAGGCGATTAAGAATAGTAACGCCAAGATAATTTTTGCAGTTGGCAACGCTTATCGCACCGACAGTGAAACCGGCCCGGAAGATGTGGCTGGTGCCGTGCGAGAGTTGCAACAATATTTACCGCGTAAAATTGATCTGGTTTTGCATAATAATCATCAATTGACTGCGGCGGAAAATAAAAAGTATAAAGAAAAAAATTGGGGAGTATTGTTGGATAATTCTAAAGAATTAAAAGAATATAAAGTAATTAGTTTTGATTATGAACGAGCGGGCGGCGGATTATGTTCGATAAAATTAGGAAAAAAATTAAAAGAAGTTTTGAAATAATATGAACATTAAAAAAACTGAAAAACAAACAGTGGGGATAAAAATATCGGTAGAGGAGGAAGGGGTAGAGTTGGGAAGAGCTTGGCTATATCTGGTATATAATGATCTGCATGCCGAACCTTATGGGTTACTTGAAGATGTGTTTGTAAATGAAGATGTGCGTGGCCAGGGTGTGGGCAATGAATTGCTGAAAAATGCGATAGCGGAAGCTAAGAGTAAAGGCTGTTATAAATTAATTGGCACCAGCCGAAAGAGCCGAGAAAATGTGCACGCTTGGTATAAGAAATTAGGATTTGAGGATTATGGATTAGAGTTTAGAATGGATCTTTAAAAATAAAATTAAAAACATTCCGGGTTTAATCGGAATGTTTAAATGGTAGGACTACCCGACCGGACACGCAAACTGCGCGCCGGTCGGGTGTTCCAGACCTGTGGTGGTCAACCCTGGAAGCACTGCTGAGCTTCGGCGGCGGAAACCGAGCTGGGCAAGCTTGCGTTCATGGTCATCCGAAACTGGCCGGAGCGGGCGATTTCGCCACGCTTGGCATCGAGCGCCACCCACACGTACCAGGGCGGAGTGTCTTCGCCGGGGATCTGCCAGCGTTCGAAGATGAAGACGCCAGTCATGTCGACCCGCGCCAACAGTTCGGACAGTTCGCTTTTCTGGGAATCTGCAAAACGACGAGCAGCCATGTTCACCTCACACAGGTCGGGAAAGTTGAGATCCGACCTACACCTTTAGATAATTCGTAAAATTATTTAAAAGTGTAAGTCGAATCTACAAATAAAAAACTGTTATCCCAAAGAAAGATAACAGACTACAAGCAAACTGTTCCCGTTTAAAACGGGCGAATCTTTCCCTAAATAGGGTCGGAATTAGCACCCTGGAGGGGGTTGCTGGGTGGTCGTAGGGCCGAATCCCTCGCACCGCTCTAGATAAATTTTCCAACTAATATTATACTAACGTAAGTAATTAAAATTGTCAATATCCTATGTCAACGTCAACTTTATCAATATTATCTACCCTACCTAGTGCGGATTACGAATTGCTCGATAGTGGTGATGGCGAAAAATTGGAACGCTATGGAAGAGTGGTTTTTCGTCGTCCAGATCCCCAGGCTCTATGGAAGAAAAATTTGTCACTAAATAAAGATTGGGGCAACGCTCATGCTGTTTTTATCCGTGACGGTCGGGCGGCAGACTGGAATATTCGCCCCGGTACTCCAGAAAAATGGACCATAAATTTTGGCGGATTGAAATTTCATATTCGTCCCACTGCTTTCAAACACACCGGACTTTTTCCAGAGCAAGAAGGAAATTGGAATTGGATGCGTGAAGTAATTAAAAAGCGTCTGCCAAAACAAAAAGAGATTAATGTTTTAAATTTGTTTGGTTATACTGGCGGTGCTAGTCTGGCTTGTGCTCAAGCTGGCGCACAAGTATGTCATGTCGATGGATCCAAAGTAGCGATTGGTTGGGCACGCGACAATGCCGAATTATCCGGACTTAAAGAAAAACCAATTCGCTGGATTTTGGACGACGCGGTGGAATTTGTAAAACGTGAAGTAAAGCGTGGTAAAAAATATGACGGCATTTTGATGGATCCACCGGCTTTTGGTCATGGACCAAATGGTGAGATGTGGAAGATTGAAAAAGATTTTACCGATTTGGTGGAAATGTGTAGCCAAATTTTGTCGGATAAACCATTGTTCTTCCTATTGAATGGATATGCCAGTGGTTATTCCGCGATTGCTTATGAAAACAATCTGCAAGCGCTCTTAAAGAAATATGGCGGCGAAATAGAAAAAGGGGAATTGACTTTGCAAGAAAGTAAAAGTGGGCGTTTGTTGCCGTGCGGTATTTTTGCGCGGTGGAGTAGTAAATAATTTTTGTCTATGAACTTATACGAATTTGAAGGAAAAAATATTTTTAAAAAATTTGGAATTAATACGCCAAAATCTGTTTTATTACGTCGCACAGATAATGTAGGAGAAAAATATGATGAGCTTGGGATAAAAGATGTAGTGCTCAAGGCCCAAGTATTATCCGGTAAACGGGGTAAAAACAATGGTATTTTATTTGTCGGGAATGCCAGTGAAGCCAAAGAGGCGACTGAGAAAATATTTTCTAACAATATTCGCGGTCAATATGTGGCCGCGGTATTGATGGAAGAAAAATTGGAAATTGTACAGGAACATTATCTGTCTATTACTTATGATACCAACAAAAAACAGCCGGTCTTGGTGTATTCCAAAGAGGGCGGCATGGATATCGAAGACGTGCCGGAAGAAAAAATTCAAAAACAATATTTTGATATTCGTCAAAATGAAATAGAATCGGACATCCCATTCGCCAAAGAATTGTGGAAATGTTTTTTGCAAAGTGATGCGCGAGTGGTGGAAATAAATCCATTGGTAATTACTGGTAGTGGAGAAAAAATTGCGGCCGATGCCAAAGTGGCGTTGGATGACGACGCTTTTTTTCGCCACAAAGATTGGGAATTTGAACCACGTACCATGCTTGGTCGCTTACCGACCGAAAGAGAAAGCGCGGTTGGGAAAATTGATGAAGGGGAAAATTATTATCGTGGAACAGCCGGTAAATATATTGAAATGGATGGCGATATCGCCGTATTATTTTCTGGCGGTGGCGCAAGTATCGCCAATATGGACGCGCTGATGCAAGTCGGTTTGAAGGCAGCCAATTATACGGAATATTCTGGAAATCCGCCGCGTGAAAAAGTGGCCCAGTTGGCAAAATTGGTTTTATCCAAACCAGGTTTGCGCGGGCTTTGGATTGCTGGTGGTGTGGCCAATTTTACGGATATTGCGGCTACGTTTAGTGGTATTATAGATGCTTTGGATGAAGTGAGACCGGCCTATCCAATCGTGGTGCGTCGGGCTGGCCCAAATGAAGATGAAGGCAAAAGATTGATGCGTGAATGTGCACAGCGTAATAGTCTTAATTTGAAAATTTTTGGAAAAGAAGTAGCGATGGGCGCGACCGTGACCGCGTTGGTAGATATGATTAACAAAAAATAATATGTCTATTTTGATAAATAAAAATACCAAAGTTTTGGTGCAGGGCATTACTGGCAAAGAAGGACAAAAAGCCGCCGCCGCGATGCGTGAATATGGCACACAAGTGGTAGCTGGTGTGCGCCCGGGGAAAGGTGGAGAAAATGTTGATGGTGTGCCGGTATATAATTCGGTAAAAGAAGCGATGGCCGCTCATCCGGATATTTCTACTACCACCATTTATGTGCCACCATTTGCGGCCAAGGAAGCAATTTTGGAGGCCATAGAAAATAATATTGCGATTATCAATACAATTGTAGAAAGAATCCCAATTCAAGATACTGCTTATTGTTTGGCCGCGGCCAAAGAAAAAAATATTCGCCTCATTGGTCCAAGTTCGCTTGGCTATATCAGTCCGGGCGAAGGACGGGTTGGTGTGGTCGGTGGCCCAAAAGTTTTGGCAGATGAAGTTTTTCAGCCGGGGAGCATTGGTTTGATTTCTCGTTCCGGTGGCATGACCAATGAACTTTCTTGGCAAATTCGTAAAGCTGGTTTGGGACAGAGTACGGCCGTGCACGTTGGTGGTGACTTGTTGATGGGGACCACTTATACTGATTTGTTAAAATTGTTTGAAAATGATGAGCAAACAAAAGCGGTGATAATTTTTGGCGAGCATGGTGGAGGATATGAATTTGAAGTGGTAGAGATGATAAAAAATAAAGAGTTTACCAAACCATTGGCGGTATATGTTGGGGGTAAGTTTGCCGATCTTTTTCCAGAGGGTATGAATATTGGTCATGCCGGCGCCATTGTTGATCGTGGTCAGAGCGCGGAAGAAAAAGAATACGCGTTGAAATCGGCGGGAACTCTAGTCGCTGACACTTACGAAGAATTAGTAAAAAAAATTAAAATTTTCGCATAATAATTTTATATATGAAATGGGAAACATCAATTACTAATCTTAACAATGGGAACGAAATTATTCGTGGTAAAAAGTTATCCGCTTTAATTAAATCAAATACTTTTACCGAAACTATTTTTTTACTTTTTCAAGGCAGATTGCCCAAACCAGTCGAAACCAAAATGTTTGATGCTTTGCTAGTATCTTCGATTGATCATGGTATCGGCACAGCCTCGGCAATTACCGCTCGAGTAGTTGCTTCTACTAAAAATAGTTTTAATACTTCTCTAGGAGCTGGTATTTTAGCGCTTGGTGAGCGTCATGGTGGGGCGATTGAAAATGCAGCTAAATTTTTTATTGATAATCATAATAATAAAAATATTGTAGAAACCGTGAAGCAGTTGAAAGAGAAAAAAGTACGTTTGCCTGGGTTTGGTCATGCGGTTTTGGTAAAAGATAATCGCAGTATTGAAGTTTTTAAAGTTGCGAAAAAATTAGGGTTTTATAAAAAGTCTTGTGCCGTGGCTGTGCAAGTAGAAAAAGAATTAAATAAAATTTCATCCAAATCAGTGCCACTCAATATTGACGGTGCGATGGGGGCAATTTTGGCCGATATGGGTTTTGATCCAAAGCTCATGAAAGGTATATTCATGGTGTCTCGTGTGCCCGGCCTAGTGGCTCATATCTATGAAGAAATCACTAACGATGCCGGGTTGCGTCGTTTGGGCGAAGAAGAAATTAGCTATATTGGAAAATAGATTAATCAAAAAAACAACACTGATTAAGGTGTTGTTTTTGCTTTCAGCTTTAGCCGGTTTTATTAATATAATATTCTACCGGCGCGAAATCATCCGTTAAAATTGGCATGTCAGTCGCGATATTTTTATTCCACAAATGAGATAAACAAGTTTTTATATCATTGTCAGTGTTTTTAAAGTTCGGCACATTTTTGGATTTTAAAGCTACCAGAATAACATTTTGTACGCTGTCGCCGTTATCGGGATTGTTTACAGGAAAAATATACGCTTGAGGGAAAATGCTTTTGTAAGTGGCTAGTTCCGCTCTTAGAAATTCTCCCTTTTCTCCATCAATTGCGGATATGGTATTTAAAATTACCACACCATTATCACTTAGCGCGTCGTAAGTTTTTTGGACGGCCTCCTTGGTGGTTAATTGATAAGGCAAGGAGTAATGTGAACTAAAAGCGTCACCAAAAACCACGTCGTATTTTTTTTGATTTTTATTTAGAAAGACCCGGCCGTCTTGGACGTATATATTTAATCGTGGATTTTCTTTTAGATTAAAATATTTTTTTGCCAGTTCAGTCACAATTGGATCTATTTCCACTACGTCCATGGTTGCTTTAGGGTATTTTAGTAAAAAATTTTTAGGAAAAGAAAAACCACCACCGCCGAGCATCAGGGTGTTTTGAAAATCAGGTTTAAAATATCGAGCCAGATGATAATATTTGGTGTATTCAAAGGCCAACTCATCACTATTTAGAAACATGGCCGAGTTATGGTCTTTGTTTATGGCCAAGGTACGGGTAGTTTGGTGGGTGACGTTATTGGTTTGATCGTAAATCCAGATACGATTATAGGCAGTATCGGTATCTATAAAATTATTTTTTTTATTTATTATTTCTATTTGGTTGATAGTGCCCCAAATCAAGGCCGTTATTATTAAGGCCGCAATTTTAATTTTAAATTTTTTTTTAATCGACAAAGACAGAGAGATGACAATTAAAGTTATTGTAAGGATGATTAATAATTTATTGGTTCCAAACTTTGGAATTAGATAAAATCCGGATATAAAAGTCCCTAGGATACTGCCGGCGGTAGATAGCGCGTAGAGATTGCCAACAGTAGATCCGGAACGAGTTAGGTCATCGATTTTAAGTTTTGCGCTGTAGGGAGAAACCATCCCAAGCAAAAAGCTGGTTGGGAAAAATAAGATAACAGAAGAAAGAATTGAATTTATTTTAATATCGGCGAAGTTTGATTGTAGCCAAAATAACAACATGTCCTTTATTAAGGTAGTGACACCAATAAAGACAGCCGCCAAAAAAATAATTAATGCTAAACTGTCGACGGTTGGTTTTTTGTCAGCTAGTTTGCCGCCTAAATAATATCCCAGGCTTAAACTACCAAGAATAACACCAATTAAACTGGTCCAGACAAAAATTGAATTTCCAAAATATGGCCCTAAAATTCTTGAACCGATTAATTCATATATCATCACTACCGCGCCACAAACAAACACGGCTATTTCCAGTAAATACATATCTGCTAGGCCATTATTTTTTTGTATTATCATACTTCGTTTATAATAGTTCCAATTCGGCTATTAATTGATTGTCCTGTTTTTATCCAATAAATCCTGAGCTACTTCATAAACGCCGCGCATGGCCATGGCCACCTGTTCCTTTTTAGGGATTTTGCTTTTTTCGTCTTCCATATTAAATTGTGGTAAAATTAGCGGAAATATGTTAAAATTTGTCTGTTATAAGTATAGCATAAAGTCTAAAAGATAAGCAATGATATGGAAAAATTTATTTTAATTTTACCAAATATCCGCAGTGCCCACAATGTCGGCGCGATGTTTCGTACCGCTGATGGAGCGGGGGTTGAGAAGATCTATCTCACCGGCTATACGCCTTGTCCGCCTCACCCTCGGCTAGATAAAGTCTCTCTGGGAGCGGAAAAATGGGTACCTTGGGAATATGCCAATCAGACCGGCCGATTACTCAAAAAGCTAAAATTTCAGGGCTATAAAATCGTCGCCTTGGAGCAGACGCCAAAAAGTGTTAATATATATCAGTGGCAACCGGAATTTCCGTTGGCCTTGATTGTCGGTAATGAGAAAACCGGCATCACTAAAAGCTTGTTAAAATATTGCGACACGGAAATTGAACTAAATATGAAAGGTAAAAAGAAAAGTCTCAATGTCAGTGTGGCCGCCGGCATTACTATGTATTATATTTCTTCAAAATTTTAATATGGAATCCACTATCCAGCTATTTGCTCAATTGGTAGAAAATCTGCCGCCGCTTTTGCCGGATGATTTGGTGTACCGTATTCGTAAAGAATTAAAAAATATTCAGACCGAACCAACGAGCTTGGAAAGTTTGGAAGAAAAGATGATCCAAGTAGGTTATGAAATTTGGCCATGGAATCAGGCCTTTCGTGAATTTTTGCGCGTCACCGAAGAAAAAATGGGTGAAGAATTTTTGTTAGCCCATTTAAATAACGAACTACAGAAAAAATATTACGAATATCGTCAGCTCGGTATGACTTGGATTGATATTCATACTGGTCGTACGGCTGCTTATTTTGATGAGGACGAGCGCCTAGATCTGGCTCAAGCGCTGGTAGCTACCCACCGCGCGGTGAAAGATTTTACTATTCGTGAAGTAGTAGGAATGAAAAAAGAAAGTTATTTAAAAAAAGTGGAAGAATTTAAAAATATTTTAATAAAAATTAAAGACGGATTGGGTGATTTGCGGGATTTGGCTATCAACGAAGGTGATCATCCGATGCTGGCCAATGAAATTATGGAGCGGGTGAAATCATTTGAACATGGACTTTGTTTGCTCGCGCCAGAATTTGAACACGAAGATATCAGTCGCGCCCATGAATTTTTTGTCGGACGTAAGCAGGAATTAAATCGTTTGCGTGGAATTCACGAAACTATTGAAATTGATTTTTATGCCGAATAATCTTTTAAAATTTAAAAAACACCGTTCAACGGTGTTTTTTTGTTTATATTTTTATTGGCTGTACAGTTTTAAATTTTTCTATCATTTTTTTAATTCCTTTTTGATTGAGTTGTCCTTCTTCTACACCAAAATGTCCTAAAACTGAACAACTATTGGCTGTGCCCCAAGTCAGACAGCCTGGCAAATCATGTCCTAAAATTTTAGCGGAGATAAATCCGGCCGAGAAAGAATCGCCCGCACCGGTTTTGGAAACTATAGGGACATCGTATGGGGTCATTTCCCAAATACCTTCGGCATTGCCAGCCAAAGCGCCGCGCGCGCCGTCGGTGATGACTACTTCTTTGGCTCCCATCCCGAGCAGAGCACCGACTAAAGTTTTGGCGGATTGGTTTAAATTAACTCCGCTGATAATTTTCGCTTCTTCCAAGTTTACAATTAATAAATCCGTTAAAGGTAAAATTTCTTTGCATAAACTAAGACCGTATTTCAATTGAAAAGCGCCGGGGTTGAAAGCTAATTTTGTATTTTTATTTTGTTTTAAAAATTTTATTAAATTTGTTTGCAAAGAAGCAAAGCCATCACTAAGACTGGTATAATAAATCCAATTAGTTTTTGGCATTTTCTTTGGCCAGTGGTAATTTTTTTTGCTGTGATAGGATAAAATCGTTCGTTCACCTTTGAAATTTAAAACAATAGAGTAGCGGGTTTTTGTTTTTTTATCTTTGGTAACTCCCGCAATATTTATTTTGTGTTTTTTTAGTTCGCCACTGATAATTTTGCCATTGGAGTCGTCGCCAATCGTACTGATGATGGTGGTGTTCAAATTTAATTTGGCAGTACCCAGCGCGAAATTAGCGGCGTTGCCGCCAACAGTTTGAAAGCTGTCCGTGACCGGCACTTTGGCGGCATAATCCAGGCAAAGTTTGCAATTATGGCCATCGAGATTGCATTCTACCGAAGCGTCATCAATTTTGACATGCGTGTCTACCACCAAATCACCAATAGCGACAATATTAGGCATATTATTTTTTTTCGTAATTTTCTATTTCTTTCTGGCTGTGTTTGTGGTGACCGGTCATGATTTCAATAAATTCAATTAAACTTCCAGCCGTAAATCCGGCCATAGCCAACATAAAAATTTTGTTATTGATCCAAAGGGCGTAGATAAACAGACAAACACCGCCTAAGATAAAAACCAGATCACGGCGTTTTTCCGTTTCTAAAAATACGCCATAGATATGCAAAGTCGCCCCGGCCATAGCCACCATGTTGATCACAATCACCGTATGATCCCAAGGCAGACCGGGAAATAAATTAAAAAGAAAGTTCATAATTAAATTAATTAAAAATTAAATTTAAGCGGCTTGAGCGTAGGTCGGGGGCTGTTGTAGGCGATCGTGGCGGCTTTTTAGTTGGCGCACTCGATCGACTGTGGCAAAGAGCAGATCTTCGGTTGCTTCGGGGATTTTTCCTTTGGCAATCAGCTCAGAACTTCTTAATCTATTTAATTCCTCAAGGTTGCGATTAAGTCCGCGGTCAACTTGTTGCCAAATTGGACCACCACTGTTGAGATCACCACTAAAAATTTGTAACCAATGATTAAAGGCGTCAATAGCACTATTAATTTTGGCGACTTCGCTTTTGACAGTCTGCTCCGGACTAAGCTCGCCTCCGGACAAAGCCGTTTCCGCCATTTTGACTGGCTTTTCTACTTCTCTGGCTTCCGCTTGTTCGATCAAACTATGCAATTGTTCGGCCTGCTGGGCCGGAAATTCATTTCCAAATAGTTGCGCTTTGGATGTAAGTTTTTGATCAATGTAGGTTAGGTCTTCCACACTTATTCCCAATCGAGCAATATCTCCACCTACTCTAGTGATTTCTTGATTAAGCAATTCTAAATTTTTTTGGATGTGGTTGGCATCCAATTCCGCGCCTTTTAAAGCCATTTTTAAATTTTCACAATTTTGTTTGCCACTGGGCATTTCTCCGCCTTGTTCTGGTCTCATATAATTATATTTTAATTCCAACGATTTATATATTCAATGGCCGCGAGAGCGGAGGTGATGCCTTGCCCGGCGGAAATTCCGATTTGTTTATAAGCCACATCAGTGACATCACCAGCCGCCAGAATACCCGGAATATTTGTTTGGCATTTGGCATCCACCATAATTTCATTTATTTTATTTTTTTTCACGCTGTCGATAAATTGCGAATTGGGGATCTGGCCAATATGGACCATCACCCCTTGAGTCTCAATAATTTTTTCTTCGCCGTTGGCCGTGTATTTTAAGCCAGTCACAGATTTTTCACCCAAGATTTCGGTAGTGGACGCGCTATAGATTATTTCGACATTAGAAAATGTTTTTAATTTATCAATCAAAATATTTTCTCCTTTTGGGAAGCCGAAATTATCGGCCGCACTATTTGAAAATTTGCTGATCAAATAAACTTTTTTGGCAATGCCAGCCATCATGATAGCGGATTCCAGCGCCGAGTTGCCGGATCCCACCGTAGCTGTAATTTTATTTTTGAAAAGCGGGCCGTCGCAAACGGTGCAGTAGGTGACGCCTTTGCGGTCAAATTCTTTTTCTCCAGGTATGCCCAGTTGGCGGGGGTGAATGCCGGTAGCGATTATTACTGTTTTAGTTTGGTATTGTTTTTCCGCGCCCGCGCCATCTTTGGCCACCACCGTGTGATAATTTTTTTCGGAAATTATTTTTTCTACTTTGTAGCCAGTGTCAATTTGCACACCGTAAGATTTCACATGTTCATTAAATTTCTGTGCCAGTTTAAATCCTTGAATTTCAATAATACCTGGCCAATTATTGACGACACCGGACAAAGCCACTTCGCCTCCGACATCAAAAGTGACCATTTTGAAATTTAG
>CALRGC010000006.1:0-21624 GCA_943357105.1 Candidatus Magasanikiibacteriota bacterium
GATTTGTCCGATTTGCCCGAAGGTGAAGAGGAAAAATTCTACCTCGAACCCATTGAATAAAAAAGGTGTTCATGTCTAATATTTATCCACAGCCCTTTGCCCCTTGCCAAGATTGAAAAACCCTGATATAATGCCCACGCTAATCACTTATTTGGTTAGCGTGTTTCTTTTATTAATAAATATACAAAAACAACGGCTGGACAAAAATCTGCTTCGACCACTCGACGCAGTGCCGTGAAGATTTAACCCTATGGCTGAGTTTTCAAGAACCAAGCCTCACTTAAATGTAGGTACCATTGGTCACGTTGACCACGGTAAAACAACTTTGACAGCTGCTATTTTGCAGGTGTTGGCCGCTCACGGCGGTGTTGCCCAGAATAAGGGCGTTGGTGATTTGGATAAAGCCCCTGAGTCCAAAGCTCGTGGTATTACCATTTCTACCGCTCACGTAGAATACGAATCCGAAAAACGTCACTATGCTCACGTGGACTGTCCAGGTCACGCTGACTATGTGAAAAACATGATTACCGGTGCCGCCCAGATGGATGGTGCTATTTTGGTAGTTTCCGCCGCTGATGGTCCGATGCCTCAGACTCGTGAACATATCTTACTTGCTCGTCAGGTAGGTGTGCCTTATATCGTAGTATTTTTGAACAAGATCGACATGGCCGATCCAGATTTGGTAGAATTGGTAGAAGTTGAAGTTCGCGATCTTTTGAACAAATATGGTTTCCCTGGTGACACCACTCCTATTATCCGTGGTAGCGCTTTGAAAGCTTTGGAAAATCCAAGCGATGAAGCCGCTTCCAAACCAGTAATGGATTTGATCAAGACTTTGGATGAATATATCCCAGAGCCACAACGCGCTACTGACAAACCATTCTTGATGCCGGTTGAAGATGTATTCTCTATCGAAGGCCGTGGTACAGTAGTAACTGGTCGTATCGAAGGTGGTATGGTAAAAATCGGTGATGAAATTTCTATCGTTGGTCTACGTGAAGAACCAATGAAGACAACCGTTACCGGTATTGAAATGTTTAACAAATCCCTCAAAGAAGGTCAGGCCGGTGATAACGCTGGTATCTTGTTGCGCGGCACCAAGAAAGAAGAAGTAGAGCGCGGTATGGTTTTGGCCAAGCCAGGTTCTATCACTCCTCACACTGAATTTGATGCTGAAGTATACGTTTTGTCCAAAGAAGAAGGTGGTCGTCACAAACCATTCTTCAAAGGTTATAAACCACAGTTCTATATCCGTACTACCGATGTAACCGGTGATGTGCTCGAATTACCAGCTGGTGTAGAAATGGTTATGCCTGGCGATACCGTCAATTTGAAAGTTAAATTGATCACTCCGGTCGCTATGGAAGACAAAATGAAGTTCACTATCCGCGAAGGTGGTCGTACCGTCGGCGCTGGTGTAGTAACCAAAATCAACAAATAATTATTGGGGGAGGTGTTTCAAACACACCTCCCCTTGTAGTTTCTTTAAGTAGCTCTTTAATTAGTTCCTTTATTTAATTAAAAACATGTCCACCACTAATCCTACAACCAAACCGACCAAAGTAGCGCCAAAGGCCAAAGAAGAAGCTGGCACTCGTATCCGCGTAAAAATTCGCGCTTATGATAATCGCATTATTGATCAGGCTACCAAGACTATTATTGATACGGCCGCTCGCAATGATGCCAAAGTAATCGGCCCAGTACCTTTGCCTACCGAAAAGACCAAATTCACCGTCAATCGTTCCACTTTTGTGCACAAAGACGCTCGTGAACAGTACGAAATGCGCGTACACAAACGTTTGATTGATATTATCAATGCCGGTCCAAAATGTGTGGACGCTTTGATGAGCTTGAATTTGCCAGCCGGTGTGGATGTGGAGATTAAAATGTAAGTAGGTTTAGCCCTTGACAAAAGTCAGGATTTGTGCTATTATCAGCACTAAGTAGCGTGTAGCTAAAAGGTCTAAGTAAATAAGATTTGCCCTCAAAAAATTGGGGAGAAAGCAAAAAACATTTACACAGGCAAGTTTAGCTCAGGAGAAAAAAGATATTTACCAATAAAAAATTAAAAGCCATTCTAAATTTTTGCTGTATTAATACAGCAGATACCGCCTACCAAATTTTTTGGAAAGCAAAGAAGGCTAGAAGCAAAAGTACTGTCAACCAAAGTGGTTTTAATCAGTGTTTCTGCTTCTAGTTTTTTGTTAGAAAGATTAGAAATTTAATTAAGTTACCTTCCTTTAGTCTGGGAAGCAATGACAAAAAATACTATGAAATTCATTTTAGGAAAGAAAATCGCAATGACACAGGTATTTTTACCGACCGGTGAAGTCGTGCCAGTAACTCGTGTTTTGGCCGGACCTTGTACCGTAGTGCAGGTGAAAGATAAAGCTGTGCAACTTGGTTTTGGAGAAAAGAAAGAATGGCGTTTGAGTAAACCTCAAGCCGGACATTTAAAAGACTTGGCGCACAGTGAATTTTTAAAAGAATTTGATATAGAAAAAACCGACGGTATGAGCCGCGGTGATTTGGTTTTGGTAGATACATTTACTGCCGGTGATGAAATTGAAGTGACCGGTGTAAGTAAAGGTAAAGGTTTTGCCGGTGTAGTGAAGCGTCATCATTTCGGTGGTGGTCCGGCTTCTCACGGTCATAAAGACAACTTGCGCGCTCCTGGTTCCATTGGTGCCGGTGGTGTGCAACGCGTTTTCAAAGGGATGCGTATGGGTGGTCGCATGGGTGGCGATCAGGTAACGGTGAAAAATTTGGAAGTAGTGGAAGTGCATCCTGAAACCAACGAAATTTATGTTAAAGGCGCTGTTCCAGGTGGTCGCAATGCTTTGATTATGATCAAAGGACCGGGCGTTTTAAAAGTTACCAAAAATTCAAAGGCCGAAGAAAAATCCGCTCCGGTAGTGGAGCAAGCTCCAGTCACTGAAGTTTCTAACGCTTAATTTGAAACAGAAGAATTTATTATATGAAAATTAAAGTTTACAATTTAGCCGGCAAAGAAACAGGTGAGATGGAATTATCCGACAAAGTTTTCGGCGTCAAGGTAAAACCGGAAGTAGTGCACCAAGTGTTCGTGCAACAGACCAACAACCAACGTGAACCTTGGGCTGATACCAAGAATCGCGGTGAAGTAAGCGGTGGTGGTAAAAAACCATGGCAACAAAAAGGTACTGGTCGCGCCCGTCACGGCTCTATTCGTTCTCCTATCTGGAAGGGCGGCGGTGTCGCTTTTGGTCCTTTGACCGATCGTAATTACAAGACCAAGATTAACAAGAAAACTCGTCAGGCCGTTATAAAAATGTGTCTTTCCGACAAAGCTCAGTCCGGCAATTTATTGGTTCTTGAAGATTTCAATTTTGAACAACCAAAAACTAAATTGTTCGCGAGCGTTTTGAACGCGATGCCAACCAAGTTGAAAAACTTTTTGGTGTTGACCTCGGCCAAAGACGCGAATGTTTTGCGCATGACCAAAAATTTGAAAGCCGTTAAAACTTTACGCGCCGCCGACGCCAATGTGATGGACTTACTAAAGAAAGGCGTAATTTTAACTTCCAAAGACGGTGTAAAAAAACTGGAAGAAGTTTTTGGAAAATAATTTAATTACTTAGAGTTTTAATAATATGGGTTTACTTGATAGATGGTCCAAAAAGAAGAAAGAAGAAATTTTGGAAAAACAGTCTGAAACCAAAACTGAAGACAAAACAGCTAAGGCTGAAAAAACTGTTGCCAAAAAGACTGCTCCAAAGAAAACTACCAAAACCGTAAAAGCTCAAAAAGTTAGCGACGAGGCGGTAGCTGTTAGCGATCCAAAAGCCGCTAAGATTAAAAATAATATTTTGGTGCGTGCTTTGGTCACTGAAAAAAGCGCTATAAAACAAAGTGAAAATAAATATAGCTTTGTGGTAGTCAATGGCGCCAACAAAGGCGCGGTTCGACAAGCCGTGTTTGAAGTTTATGGCGTAAAGCCAATGGCCGTGAATATTTTGAATGTTTCCGGAAAGTTTGTTCGTTTTGGCAACCATTACGGTAAACGCGGTGATTATAAAAAAGCGGTAGTGACTTTACCAAAAGGTAAATCTATCGTAGTTCACGAAGGCGTCTAATATTGAATACTCCTAAATATGCCTATTAAAATTTACAAACCAACCACTCCGGGTCGCCGCAAAAGTAGTGTTGACGCTTTTGCCGACATCACCAAATTTGAACCGGAAAAAGCTTTGATCACCATTCTCAAAAAGAATTCTGGTCGCAACAACCAAGGTAAAATTACTGTCCGTCATCAGGGCGGCGGTGTGAAACAATATTATCGTATTGTGGATTTTAAACAGTCCAAATTTGATGCTACCGGTACTGTCACAGCGATTGAATACGATCCAAGTCGCGGCCCTCGTTTGGCCTTGATAGAATATGCCGACAAAACCAAAGCTTATATCTTGGCTCCGGAAGGTTTGAAAGTTGGGGACACTGTGATGTCTTCCAATAAAGCGATTGAAGCTAAAAATGGCAACCGTATGCCTTTGCAAGATATTCCAGTTGGTTTATTTGTTTACAATATTGAATTGACTCCGGGTAAAGGTGGCCAGTTGGTGCGTGGCGCTGGCTTAAGCGCTCAGTTTATCGGTGTTGAAGGTGAGTACGCTTTGATTCGTCTGCCTAGTGGTGAAACTCGCAAGATTCGCAAAACTGGTATGGCCAGTATTGGTATCCTTGGCAACGCTGATCATCGTTTGGTCCGCTATGGTAAAGCCGGTCGTATGCGTTTGCGTGGTATTCGTCCGCGCGTCAAAGGTAAAAACATGAATCCGGTTGATCACCCGCACGGTGGTGGTGAAGGTCACTCACCTATCGGTCAGAAACGCGGTCCTCAGACTGTTTATGGTAAAGCCGCTCGCGGTGTGCTTACTCGCAAACCACAAAAATGGAGCAACAAATTTATTGTCACTCCTCGTAAGAAGAATAATCAATAAACACTATGTCCAGAAGTTTAAAAAAAGGCCTTTATATTGATCCACGCGTTTTGAGTAAAGTGGAAAAAGTAAAAGCTAGCGGCAAAAAAGCTCCTATCAAAACTTGGTCCCGCGCCTGCGTAATTTCTCCGGAAATGGTGGGTGTGACTTTCCAAGTACACAATGGTAAAGATTTTATCCCTGTGTTTGTCGATGAAAATATGGAAGGTCATCGATTGGGTGAATTTTCCGCTACCAAGAAATTTGTCCGTCATGGTGGTAAGATGGCCAAAGAACAAGAAGCGGCCGTTACTGCCGCCGCCGCTCCCAAAGCTGCCGCCGCCGCCCCTAAAAAATAAACTAAATAATTTTTCAAATAACTTTTAAGTATGAGCCAGGTAGTAACCGCAAAACTCAGCTATCTAAGAATGGGCCCGCGCAAAGTGCGTCTGGTGGCCGATATGATTCGTGGTCGCAAGATTTCCAAAGCCTTAGAAATTTTGGTTTTGAGCAAAAAAGCCGCCGCGCGTCCGATTTTGAAATTACTCAATTCCGCCGTGGCCAACGCCAAGCACAATAACAATTTGATGGCCGCTGATTTGTGCGTGAAAACCATCATGGTAGATGGCGGTCCAATGCTAAAACGCTGGATGCCAAAAGCTCATGGTCGCGCCACTCCAGTTCGTGAACGCACTTCCCATATTACTTTGGGACTGAGTGAATTGACCGTGAAACCAAAGAAAAAATTATCCAAATAAATTTTGCAATACTATGGGACATAAAGTACATCCACGAATTCATCGCACTCCATTCATCTTTGCTTGGGATTCCAAATGGTATGCCAACAAAGATAAATTTTCCGGTGTTTTGCAACAAGAAGTAAAAATTCGTGATTTTTTAAAGAAAAAATTAAAAGAAGCGGGTATTGACGCTATCAGTATCGAGCGCACTCCAAAAGAAGTGACTATTACTATTTTGGCCGCTAAACCGGGTGTGATTATTGGTCGCAATGGCGCCGGACTCGAGGAGATCCGCAAGGAAATTGAAAAAAATATTTTGCAATTTAAAACTAAAGTTAAGTTGAACATCCAAGCTGTCGCCAATCCGGCGATGTCCGCTCAGATCGTGGGTCAGAGTATGGCCGCTGAAATTGAACGCCGTATTCCTTTTCGTCGCGTGATGAAACAGGCGATAGAAAAAGTAATGTCCGCCGGCGCTCAGGGTGTGAAGTTTAATATTTCCGGACGTCTCAACGGCGCGGAAATCGCCCGTCGCGAAACTATGGCTTCCGGTAAAATGTCCTTAATAACTTTGCGCAGTGATGTGGATTATGCTTTGAACGAAGCGATGACTATTTACGGTAAAATCGGTATTAAAGTTTGGATCTATAAAGGTGAGGCTTTTGGTCGCCGCGAAAAATTTGCCAAAAAAGAGATGGTGAAAGAGGTCACCAAAGAAAAAACTAAATAAACTTTCAGAATATGTTGTTACCTAAAAAAGTTAAACACAGAAAATGGCAAAAAGGCCGCGGTCGTAACCGTGGTGTGGCCAGCCGCAATAACCACATTGCTTTTGGTCAATTTGGTCTCAAAAGTATGACCGAAGGTTGGATTTCCAGCCGTCAGATCGAAGCCGCTCGTCGTGTTTTGACTCGTTATGTCAAACGCGGTGGTAAAATCTGGATTCGTGTTTTCCCTGATCGTCCTGTTACCAAAAAAGGTAATGAAGTGCCGATGGGTGGAGGTAAAGGATCTCCGGATCATTATGTGGCCACTATCAAACCCGGTACGGTGATGTTTGAAATGGGTGGTTTGACTCGTGAATCAGCCAAGGAAGCGATGGATTTGGCCGGTTACAAACTTGGTGTCCGCACCAAATTTATTGAAAAGGCTTAAAATTATTATATGGCTACAACCAAAAAAACAACTAAAGTGACCAAAGTCTCAGGATCTGAAACCAAACCAGAGGTAAAGAAAAATTACCGCTCGTTTGTCGGTGAGGTCAAAAGCACCAAGATGACCAAAACCATTACGGTGGCGGTGTCTTCTATTAAAAAACATTTTAAATATCCAAAGAGTTTTACTACCACTGCCAAATATCACGTGCATGATGAAAAGCAGGTGGCCAAAGTTGGCGACACCGTGAAATTCGTGGAATGCCGTCCGCTCTCCGCCACCAAACGTTGGAGATTGGTAGAAGTTTTAAAAACTAACGGTTAATTAGATTTTTTATGATTCAACATCGTTCATTTTTAAAAGCCGCTGATAACACTGGTGCCAAACAGATGCAATGTATCCGTGTGCTCGGTGGTTACAAAAAACGCTATGGCCAAATCGGCGATATCGTGACTTGTGTGGTCAAAGAAGCGGTACCACACGGCACTGTGAAAAAGAGTGAAGTCGTGCACGTGGTAATCGTGCGTCAACGCAAAGAAATTCGCCGTGTCGATGGCACCTATATTCGCTTTGATGAAAACGCCGGTGTAATCGTGGACCGCAAAACCAAAGAGCCAAAAGGTACTCGTATCTTTGGACCGATCGCTCGTGAATTGCGTACCAAAGGTTTCCAAAAAATTATTTCTTTGGCACCAGAAGTGGTCTAATTGATACTATATGAAAATAAAAACAAACGACAAAGTTAGAGTTTTAAAAGGTAAAGATCGCAATAAAGAAGGCAAGGTTATTCAGGTTTTTCCCCAAGCGGAAAAATTGGTGGTGGAAGGTTTGAATATTATGAAGAAACATTTGCGCACCAAAAAACAAGGTGAAAAAGGTCAAGTAATTGAACTGAGCGCTCCTTTGAAAGTGGCCAATGTGATGTTGCTTTGTCCAAAATGTGGCAAAGCCACTCGCGTGAGCTACAAGAAAGACGGCGAAGATAAGAAACGCGCTTGCGCCAAGTGCAAAGAGTTTATCGACTAAAAATATGAATGTAAATTTATACCAAAAATATAAAAAAGAAATGGTACCGGCTTTGAAGAAAGAATTGAATCTCAAAAGCGTGATGCAGGTACCAAAAATTACCAAAGTGGTAATCAATGTTGGCGTCGGCCGTTTTGTGAAAGATGCCGGCTATATTGAGAATGTCGAAAAAACTTTGCTTAAAATTACTGGTCAAAAACCGGTGCGCACCAAAGCTAAAAAAGCTATTTCCAATTTCAAAATCCGTGAAAATCAAGAAATTGGCGTAATGGTAACTTTGCACGGTACTCGCATGTATCAATTTTTAGAAAAATTAATCAATGTCAGTTTTGCTCGTATTCGCGACTTCCGCGGTGTCACCGATAAAGCGTTTGATCGCCAGGGCAACTATACTTTGGGCTTAAAAGAAAATACCGCTTTTCCAGAGATTAAAACCGGTGAAATTGAAAAGATGCATGGTCTGGAAATTGTTATCAATACTTCCGCGAACAGTCGCGAAGCCGGTAAAGCCCTTTTAAGTCACTTAGGTTTTCCTTTTATCAAATAATGTATGGCAACTGAAGCTCAAATTTCCAAATCTTTCAAAAAGAAAC
The DNA here is from genome assembly GCA_943357105.1 of Candidatus Magasanikiibacteriota bacterium. GTDB lineage: Bacteria > Patescibacteriota > Patescibacteriia > Magasanikbacterales > GWA2-37-8 > CAIOJG01. Next base: position 8,473 of record CALRGC010000006.1, read on the forward strand.
CAAAATTTTCCACTCGTAAAGTAAATCGCTGCTGGAAATGTGGTCGTAAACATGGTTTCATGCGTCGTTTCGGTCTTTGCCGTATCTGTTTCCGTGAGATGGCCAACGCCGGTATGATTCCAGGTGTACGCAAAGCCAGCTGGTAATTTATTCATAATTTTATTAAATGTATTTATGATGACCGATCCTATCGCTGACATGCTTACCCGCATTCGCAATGCCTACCGGGTACGCAAACACGAAGCGACCTTCCCATATTCCAAATTGAAGATGAATATCTGTGAAATTTTGGTACGCGAAGGCTATTTATTCAAATGTGAAAAAACTGCCGATGTCCATCCGATGATCGCGGTGACTTTGAAGTATTCTGGCAAACAGGCGGCAATTACTGAATTGAAAAGAGTTAGTAAACCAGGCTCACGCTACTATGTGCAGGCCGCTTCTATCGGCAAGGTGCTAAACGGCTTTGGAGTGTCAATTTTTTCCACCTCCAAAGGGTTATTGACCGGTAAAGAAGCGCGCGCCGCCAAAGTTGGTGGTGAGCTGATTTGCGAAGTTTCTTAATTCGGAATTTTAATTTTAAAAATATGTCACGTATTGGTAAAAAAGTTAGAGCTATTCCCGCTGGTGTGACCATTGAACAGAAAAACGGTGAATTGATTGTAAAGGGTCCAAAAGGGGAATTGCGTCAAAAATTACATCCGCGTATTACGGTGTCGAATGAAAATGGTCAATTGACCGTGAATGTTGTAAATCCAGAAAACACCAAAGACAAAGCGCTTTGGGGTACATTTTCCAGTATTATCGAAAATATGCTTGAAGGTGTGACGGTCGGTTTCAAAAAGCAGTTGGAAATCAACGGTGTCGGTTACAAAGCCGCTCTTAAGGGTGTCAATTTACAATTGGAAGTTGGTTTTTCTCACCCGGTGGAATTAGCGCCGGAAAAAGGTGTAAAATTTGAAGTAGAAAAAAATATTATCACCGTTTCCGGATCTGATAAACAGGCGGTTGGTGAACTGGCCGCTCGTGTTCGCGCTACCAAAAAAGTTGAACCTTATAAAGGTAAAGGTATTAAATATACCGATGAAGTGGTTCGTCGCAAGGCTGGTAAGACTGCCGCGAAGAGCGCCGCTTAATTTTAAAAGAATAATAAAAATATGCGTAGATTGTTTAAGAACAATAGAAATGGTCTCAGAAAAATTCGCCACGCGCGTGTGCGTGCCGCTATGTCTGGTACGGCCGAGCGTCCACGTTTGTCGGTTTTTCGTAGCTTGCGCAGTGTCTATCTGCAGTTGATTGACGATGTTGCCAAGAAAACTTTGTGTGCTGTTAGCGCGAAAGAAATTGGCAAAGAAACTGTTGAAGGCTATGCCGGTAAAAGCTTGACTGCCTATTTGTCCGGTAAAAAGTTGGCTGAAAAAGCCAAAGCTAAAGGCGTGACCAAAGTCGTATTTGACCGCAGTGGTTATCAATATCACGGTCGTGTCAAAGCGATTGCCGACGGCGCTCGCGCCGGTGGTTTGGAATTTTAATTTGTATTGAATTGATTTAAATTTATGAATAAAAATTTCAAAAGAGGCGGACGCGAAAAAGAAAAATCTGAATTTGATTCTAATATTTTGGACTTGGCGCGCGTGACCCGTGTGACTGAAGGTGGTAAGCAGATGAGCTTCCGCGCTTTGGTAGTAATTGGCGATCGTCGTGGTCGGGTGGGTTTTGGCACGGAAAAAGGTAAAGATGTTCAGATTGCCGTTGATAAAGCTACCAGAAAGGCCAAGAAAGCTTTGATCAAAGTGCCAATGGTAAACGAAACTATTCCGCATGCCGTTATTACTAAATTTAAAGCCGCTAAAGTAATGTTGAAACCGGCTCCAAAAGGTAGTGGTATTATCGCCGGTGGCGCGGTGCGCGTGGTATTGGATCTGGCTGGCGTACCAAATATTTCCTCAAAAATCGTTGGTAAGACCAAAAATAAAATTACTATTGTGAAAGCAACTTTTGAAGCTTTGAAGTCTCTGCGTAGAGCCGAAAGACCAATGGCAAAAGCGGTGGTTGCTAATCCTGAAGTAAAATAATAAAATTTATATGACAAAATTAGCCATTCACAAATTAAAAGCCTCAAAAGGCTCTCGCCATAAGGCCAAAAAAGTTGGTCGTGGTAATGCCTCGGGACATGGAAATTATTCCGGTCACGGTGGTAAAGGCCAGACTGCTCGTAGTGGTGGTGGCGCTGGTTTGAGACTAAAGGGTTTTAAACGTTTGCTCCAATCCGCCCCGAAGTTGCGTGGTTTTAGAAGTATTGCCAAGCGACCGACTGAAATTTATTTGAATGATTTGGAAGCAAAATTTGAAAATGGCGCCGTCGTAAATATCGCCACTTTGAAAGAAAAAAATCTTGTTTCCGATAATGCTAAATCCGCTAAATTGGTTGGTGGTGGGAAATTAACCAAAAAATTAATTTTGGAAGGAATAAAAACCACTGCTAATGCCAAAGCGATCGTGGAAAAAGCGCAAGGAGAAGTTAAATAAACCCAATTAATATACATGGAGAAAAACATGTATATTATTGTTTAATACCGCCTTTACCTATGTTTGAAAAATTTGAAAAAATTTGGAACACAAAAGAAATTAGAAATAATTTACTTTTTGTTGTTGCCATGTTGGTAGTTTTTCGTTTGGCTTCTCATGTGCCGGTACCAGGTGTTAATGTCGCCAACTTGCGTGATTACTTGGCCGGCAACCAAATTTTGGGCTTGCTTAATGTTTTTTCCGGTGGTACGATGTCCAATTTTTCGGTAATCATGTTGGGTGTAGCGCCATATATTACCGCTTCGATTATTTTTCAATTATTGGCCATGATTGTGCCATATTTTGAAGAGTTGGCTAAAGAAGGGGAAAGTGGCCAGCAGAAATTAAACATGTATACTCGCTATTTGACTGTGCCGTTGGCCTTTTTACAGTCTTTTGGTATGATCCGTTTGCTCAATAATTCCGCCCGACCAATTTTGGCTGATCTGACGACTTTTCGTATGATCACCATTATGTTCACTATTACGGCTGGGACGATGTTTTTGGTGTGGCTCGGCGAACTGATTTCTGAAAAGAAAGTAGGTAATGGTATGTCTTTGCTTATTTTTGCCGGTATCGTTGCTTCTTTGCCGACCACTTTGCGTACCGCTTTTGTAAATTACACTGACGCCGATCTTTATACTTTTGTGATGTTTGCTTTGATTGCCGTAGTGACGGTGGTGGGTGTAGTATTTATTAATGAAGGCCAGCGTAATATTCCGGTAAATTATGCCAAGCAGATGCGCGGTAACCAATCTTTTGGCGGTTCATCTTCTCATTTGCCAATTCGCGTAAATATGGCCGGTGTAATTCCAATTATTTTTGCCATTTCTTTGGTTTTATTTCCGCCAATGATTGCCCAGTTTTTTGTGCACGCGCGTAGCGCTTGGTTGGCCAGCTTGGCGAACCATACGATTGCCTTTTTTAATGACCATACTTATTATGGCTTGATGTATTTTGTCTTGGTATTCTTTTTTACCTATTTTTACACGGCCGTTATTTTCCATCCGCAAAAGATTGCCGAAAATTTACAGCGTCAGGGTGGGTTTGTGCCAGGTATTCGTCCGGGCAAAGAAACTGAAAAATATTTACAGACCGTAGTAAATCGTATCAATTTGATTGGCGCTCTATTTTTGGGTGTGATTGCCATTTTGCCTTTGCTGGTGCAAGGTGCGTCTGGTAGTACATCGCTCAAAATTGGTGGTACCAGTATGTTGATCGTGGTGGCGGTGGCGATTGAGACTTACAAGCAGATTGAGTCTCAGCTCACTATGCATGAATACGACAGAATTTAATAGTAAATTTTTATTAAAATCCTCCTTATTGGGGGATTTTTTTATTCTTTCAAATGAGCTATAATGGTGGGAGCTATATCCAAAAACGTTCACTATGAAAATGCTTGAATAATTTGCAACCCGCCAAAGCTCTGGCCGTGAACTCGCCCTGTGGGGCTCAAACAGCACGGTCAGCCACGCTTTGTCGGCTCACAAATTATAGTCGAGCATTTTCAGCGTTCACTTATTTTGGATATAGCTCCCACCATTGTCATCTTTAGATTTGTATGGAATTAAATTCTCCAATTTTCTCTCTCAATAACGTTGGGCCGGCGATTGCCAAGAAGCTTAAGAAGATTAATCTTAATACGATTGGGGATTTGTTGTATCATATTCCTTTTCGGCATGAAGATTTTCGCGGTGGGATGCCGATTAAGGATTTGCAAGACGGATTGACTATGTCGGTAGCGGCGAAGGTGGAGCTGATTGGTAGTAGGCGGAGTTTTAAAACTCGCAAGATGATCACCGAGGCTTTGGTATCTGATAATAGTGGGAGTCTGAGAATTGTCTGGTTCAATCAGCCGTATGTCGCCAAAATTATTGAGATTGGTAGTGATTGGCAATTTTCTGGGACGGTAAAATCGGATATGCTGGGGCCACAATTGGTGAATCCTACTTTTGAAAAGAAATCAGCTCAGGTTGTTAATGCCGCTAAATTTATTCCGGTGTATTCAGTGACGGCTGGGCTATCTCAAAAATTATTGAGATTTTTGGTAGAACAAGCTTTGGAGCAAGTTAAAAAAATTCCGGATTGGTTGTCGGAAGATATTTTGGAAGAAAATGATCTGTTGCCATTAAGCGCGGCTTTGAATGCCGTACATTTTCCGGCGGACAAGCATGATTTGGAAAATGGTTTTAAGCGTTTGAAATTTGATGAATTATTTTTGATTCAATTGCGAGCGGAAATTGCTAGACGCGGTCGCTTGACTCAAAAAGCGTCGGTTTTAGATTTCAAAGAAAAAGAGATTAAAGATTTTGTGGACAAATTACCATTTGCTTTGACCAAGCCACAAAAATTATCAGCTTGGGAGATACTTAAAGATCTTTCTAAACAGAGTCCGATGAACCGGCTTTTGTCCGGTGATGTCGGTTCTGGCAAGACGGTGGTGGCGGCAATGGCTCTGTATAATACGGCTTTAAATGGCCTGCAGTCCGTGCTGTTGGCTCCGACGGAAATTTTGGCCAAGCAGCATTTTGATAATATTACCCGCCTATTGTCTCATTTGGATGTACCAATCTGTCTGTATACCCGCACTCAATTTGCCAAAAATAATTTGGAAGAAAACATTGAAAGTAAAAAATTAAAAAAAGAAATAGTTGAAAATTTAAAAGAAGGTAAAATCGCTTTAGCGATTGGTACCCACGCCTTGCTTTCGGATAAAATTGAGTTTAAAAAATTAGGACTGGCCATTGTCGATGAACAACACCGTTTTGGGGTAGAACAGCGCAACGATATTAAACAAAAAGGCAAAGGTGTGCATTTTTTAAGCCTGACCGCCACGCCAATTCCACGTTCATTAGCTCTGACACTATATGGTGATCTGGATTTATCCGTAATTGATGAATTGCCTTTAGGACGCAAATCAATCATGACTAGATTGGTAGAAGTGTATAATCGTCAAAAAGCCTATGATTTTATTCGCGCGCAAATTAAGCAAGGACGCCAAGCATTTGTGGTCTGTCCGTTGATTGAAAACGATAGCAATGATAAAAAATCGGTATTAGCGGAATATGAAAAGTTGTCCAAAAAAATATTTCCGGATTTTAAGGTAGATTTTTTGCATGGCCGATTAAAATCAAAAGATAAAGAAGCGGCGATGAATAAGTTTAAAAATAAACAGACTGATATTTTGGTATCTACTTCAGTAGTGGAAGTGGGAATAGATATTCCCAATGCTTCGGTAATGATGATTGAAGGGGCAGAGCGTTTTGGTTTGGCCCAGTTGCACCAATTTCGCGGTCGTGTTGGGAGATCTATTCATCAATCTTATTGTTTTTTATTTACTGATAGCACCAGTGAAAAAACTCTCGGTAGGTTAAAGTTTTTTGAAGGTAATTTGAGTGGTTTTAAATTGGCGCAAAAGGATTTGGAAGATAGGGGACCAGGCGAAGTATATGGTACGGCCCAAAGCGGTGTGGCTGGACTGCAATTGGCTAAATTAACTGATTATACTATCGTAAAAATGGCGCGCGAAGCAGCTATAAAAGCCGCCGATAATTTGGATAAATTACCATTATTAAAACAAAAAATAAAAAGTTTTGAAAAACAGGTGCATTTAGAATAAAACAAAAACACCTTATAATTTTTACCGCATAAAAGTGAGCCCCTAATTGGCGTAAGTAAATTTGAGTGGTGTCCCGTAAGGGACAATGGCCCTACCCTTAGGGCCATAACGAAAATTTATAGCCAATTATGCGAACTTTTATCAGGTAAAAATTATAAGGTGTTTTTGTTTTATTCTGCCAGCTCCTCAGTGTTTATTGGATTATTTTTTCTACGACCTCTTGGACATTTTTGATTGGAGCGATTTTTAGGCCAGTGATTTTTGGCAGTTTGGCCGAGGCTGGTAATACTGCTATTTGTAAGCCTAGATTTTTAATCTCATTTAATCTTTTCTCAGTGTTATTTACCGAGCGTACTTCGCCACTTAAACCTACTTCGCCAAAGGCCGCCAAACCTACAGGAATAGTTTTGTCTTTTAGACCTGAAGCGATAGCCATGATGACGGCCAAATCGGCGGCTGGCTCAGACGCTTCCAATCCACCTACAACATTTAAAAATACATCATAGCTTTCAAGTGGTAATCCGGCTCGACGGGATAACACACCAATTAAAACTTGCAAACGATTCAGGTCAAATCCGGAAGCACGACGCTGAGGGAAACCGAAATTAGTTTTAGTGACCAGGGCTTGAATTTCGATCAGCATCGGTCTGGTGCCTTCCATCACACAGGTGATAATTGTGCCGGGTACCGAATCAGTGCGTTCGCCCAGCAGAGAAGCGGAAGGATTTTTTACTTCGCGTAGACCATCTTTTTCCATCGTAAAAATTCCCACTTCGTCAGTTGGTCCAAAACGATTTTTGGCCGCTCGTAATATCCGAAAGTTGTGGAAACGATCGCCTTCAAGATATAGTACCGTATCGACCAAGTGTTCCAAAGTTTTTGGCCCAGCAACGTTGCCATCTTTGGTGACTTGGCCAATAAGAATAAAAGTAATGTTATTTTTTTTGGCCACCTCCATTAATTTTACCGTACACGCTCGTACCTGATTAATATTACCGGCTTCACCCTCTATTTCCGCCGAATGCATGGTTTGAATTGAGTCCACTATCGTCAACTTGGTTTTTTGAGCGATTGCGGTAGCAATGATTGTTTCCACATTAGTTTCATTGGCCAGTCGCAAATTAGATGAAGATAAGTCTAAACGACCAGCGCGAAGTTTGATTTGCTGAACCGATTCTTCGCCAGAAAAATACAAGGCATTGGGGAAAAGAGCCGAAAGTTGCAGAGCTAGAGTAGATTTACCAATGCCAGGGTCGCCGCCTAGTAGAATAAGACTGCCTGGTACGATCCCGCCACCTAATACCCTATCTAATTCCGATATATTGGTTTTTAAGCGAGTAAAATTTTGTTGATTTATTTCAGACAATCCAACTGTTTTGGCCGGAGCATAATCTTGAGGCGTGTTATTTTTTGCGAGATTTCCCGCTGTTATGCTTTTTTCTACCGTGCCCCATTTTCCGCACTCCAAACAACGCCCAGTCCATTTTTGAAATTGAGCACTGCAGTTGGAGCAAGTAAAAATTATATTATTTTTCATTTCAGAGATTATTTAGTCACCAATTTGGAAAGCAAATCGCTTAAATTTGGATCAGTATCCAAATTTAATCTCTTATTATTTATATAGATATTTGGCACTTTGGTTATACCCAAAGTCTGACTCAGCGCGGTCACCCCGGCGATTTTTTGTTGGGTTAATGGTTCGACCAAACAATCTTTCCAAGTGTTAGTATTTATTTTTAAATCGTTAATATTTTCTTCCAATGTAGTTTGGTTGTTTGGATCTTTAGTTTTTATTAATAGATCATTGTAATCCCAAAATTTATTTTGTTTGTCGGCGCAAATTGCTCCACGATAGGCAAAATCATTGGCTTTGAAAAATAAACTAGGTTGTGGTGAAAATTTTAAAAATAATCTGGCCGCTTGGGGGTGCGCTTTGACAAAGTCAGTCAAGATGCTATATTTTTTTTGACAGTCAGAACAAGCAAAGTCACTAAACATAATCAGCGTTAAGGGAGCGCCCGGATTACCCAAAATCGGATCTTCGTTGGTAGGTATTTCATAGTAGCCGTCGCTAATAAGGGGAATGGTAATCGGTTTGACCGTGATCTGTCTGGCTTTGAAAAATTGCCAAGCAAAAGCACTGCCCGCGATTATAACGGCCAAAACCAGTAAGATATAAAATTTAGTGATTTTATGCATATTGATTTAAATTTATAATTTTATTTCAAATACGCCGGCTTGGTCGCCATTGGTGAAATACAACTTATTTTTGCTCTTATCGTAATTAATATTTTTTATGTTATAAGTACCGTCTAGAGGAACGCTCGTTTTGAGTCCGGTTTTTAAATCAATTTTATACATATCATCATTGGAGTTGGCCGCTACTTCTGGCAAGATGCCGGCCCCTTGAGGAAGATCACGCGGTACGGCACAAAACAGGGTGCTATCGTCGGAAAAGGTACATTTGTCAGCCCAGGTGTTGAGTTGCAGTAGTTGGCGGTTGTTGCCAATGTTGTCACCATAAGAATCGGTAATCCATAATTCCGGTTTGAAATCGCTCCTGGAGCTATAGACGCTGTATAATAATTTTTGTCCGGTAGGCGACCAGTTTGGATCAAAGCCTCGGCCTTCAACAATCGCCGATTTAAAATTTTCGTGATTTAAACCTACAAATAAAATTTCTTGTCTTTCGGCACCGAGTGGTTCGCCGGTTTGAGAAAAGGCCACAGTTTGACGGGAAGGGGACCAGTCAATCTGTACCTTGTCGGCGTTTTCTCCCATTGGTTCGATAAGATTAGTGCCGGTACCATCGTCGTTGACCGTTACTAGCCAACGATTTTCCGGAGCTAAGCCAATACTTTTGGCGGCTAGTTGACTGCTATCGGGAGAAAAAGAAAAATCCGACCAGTGTTTGGGTAAAGTGATCTGTTTTTGTTTTTCAAAATTATAAATTATTTTCGAATTGTCTGGATATTCCAAGACTGCTTTATCGTTTTTTGACGCCCAGGTGATTTTATTAACATTATAAAAAGTTTGATCGGACAGGGCTTTAATCTGACCATCAGCCGTAAGGTGATAAAATTTTCCGTCGGAGTTGTTATAATAACGCAGACCACTGCCACTCTGGCTAAGAGAAGGATAGGTAACCGATTCGTTGATTATTTGTTTAACCGCTTCATTTTGATAGTATCCACCCGGAGACACTTGAGGTATCGGTAAAGGACTGGTAATTCCACCTCGTTGTAGTTCAGTAGAGGTGATTTCTTGGCCGGCGCTAGTGCTGGTTCTTTCACCAGCGGAAGGCAAGAGCCCTTTGCTGATTGGAGAAGGGGCTATTTGGCCACCTCCTCCTTGATTTTTTTTGAACATATAGTATAGTCCAAAACCAATCAGGGTGGCTACACCAATTAAGGCGACAGCCATTAAAATTTTTTTTGTGTTTGGGTTCATATAGATATATTATTTTTTAGGCGGCTTGTTGTAAATTATCTGATTCAGTATTATCATTGGCGGCTGATGGGAAACTTGATGAATCATTATTATCAGACTTAGTATTATCATTGGCCGCTTTCTGGGCTTGATTTTTACTCTCCTCATTTTGGTCGTTAGCTTCAGCTCTGTTTAGGTACTCTATCCTATCTTGTTTGCTTGAGGCCATTTGTTTATTAATCTGCATTGCTTCTCTAATTAGCCCTACTTCTTTTTTTGTTGTTTCTAGAGCTTTTTTTAGATCTTTCATTATTTCATTTATTTTTTTTATAATATCCTCAATAGCGTTGGCCAGCGATGAGCCTAGTTTGGTAAAATCTTTTTGAATTATTATTAATAATATTAATAATGGATAAGTTATTATCATTAGTATCGGCACAATGATAGTTTCGGACCATTCTACCAGCCAGGTTATAAATGTTCGATGGGCGTCTATCACTATTGCAACTATTCTAGCAAATTTTAAACTTCTTAAAATAGCTTCGCCGGTATTTACAGAAATTTGTAATGCTCTAAGCTTGGCCACTCCTTTCAATCTTGTGGAGAAATTACTAAAATTAAAAATTTTAGCGTAAAGTCCTGGAAAAAAAAATTTAATTATTCTCATTGAGTTAGACACCTTTAGACCATTTAGTCTGGTACCAAGGCTAGCCAACTCTGTCTGCACTTTTTGTAACCTTTTTTGTAATTTTTGTTTTAAAGCCCGATCGGAAGAAAGATTATTTTTTATATTATTTAATATATTTTTTGGCGCATTTTTTATATTTTTTAGGCCAGCGGCCATGTTTTGTGGCGCATTTTTTATTCTTTCACCAAGCCCAATTTTATTTTTGGTTTGATCCATACCTAGGTCTGTTCCAATCTCTTTTTGCTTTTCGGTTGGAACTTTTGGCGGATTGCTAGCTTGATTAGAGTGCGGCCCTATTTCATTTATCTGTTCATTGGAAATGGTAGGAGGTAGATTGCTACTAGGCTGATTTTGTATTACTGGAGGAGTTGTTTGTCCTCTCTCGGTTGGTTGAGAATCAGGCGGTGTTGTTATTTCTGGTTGAGTTTGATCGAGCGGTGTTGCTGATTGTGGTGGTTGATCTATTGGAGAATTATTTGGTTCTTGTCTTGATGTATCTGATATATTATTTTCTTGTGGAGCAGTTTCTTGGCCACTTGCTTGATTATTTTTAGGTGTAGACTCTTTTGTTGGATGAATGGGTGGTTTAGCTTCAGTTTCGTTTATATTTTGTTCTGGATTTATTTCCTCAAGTTTTTCTTCTGGAGTTGGACTTTCTGGATAAATTTCGTTCTCTGATAAATTTGGTGAATTATTTTCTATCTCTTTTGCCTCGTTGCCAACAGCTAAAGCTGTAGCCGCCACTTCGGCCATATTTTCCTCGAGTGACGGTGTTTCTAAATCAAGTTCTAGATCTATTTTGTTTCCATCTTTTTTTGCTTTTATTCCAGTTGAATTTAGTTTGTTAATTTCTAAATCAGAAGCCTTTTCGTAGCCACCACTTCCCGGCCTTTTATTTAGATCACCGTCGGTTTCTATCTTTAATTTGTCATCATTATCTGCCATAGAATTTATTTAACAGACAATTTTTGATCATTAATTTCCAACTGGTACTGTTTTTTATTTTTCTTTTCAATAATTACTTCGGCAATCAATTTTTCTATCTGAGCGCGCAGTTGACGACGAACGGTACGGGCATTTTGGTTGTCTTTGGATAGGGAGGAGAGGAATTCGGTCAGAATAGAGTCTTTAAATTTGATCTGAGTTTGATATTGGTTTAGGCGTTCATTGAGATGGACAATTTCTAAGCCGGCGATTTTGGTTAAATCTTCTTTGGTAAGATTGTTGAACAGACAAATTTTGTCCAGACGGTTGATAATTTCCGGGGAAAAATATTCTTTTAATTTTTCCACGATTTTTTCATCGCGCTGGTGGTCTTTACTTTCAGCCGATCCAAATCCAAACACAGCACGTTTGGCCGCGTCGGCCCCCAGCGTGGTGGTGAGAATAATAACGGCGTGTTTGAGAGAGATTTTTTTGCCGGTGGAGTCGGTGACTTCACCGTTTTCCAGCATCTGTAAAAGTATTTTGGTAACATCTTTATGGGCTTTATCGATCTCATCAAACAGTACCACACAGTGAGGATTATTTTTTATCTTATCGGTAAAATTATTATTTTCTTTATAACCAATATAGCCGGCGGGGGAGCCGAGTAATTTGGAGACACCAAAACTTTCATTAAATTCACTCATGTCTAGTTTGATAAAAGCGTCTTTGTTGGAATATAGAGTTTTGGCGATAGATTTGGCTAGCTCGGTTTTGCCTACACCGCTTTCACCGACAAACAGAAAAGAAGCGAGTGGTCTGTCGGGGTGGCTTAGCCCCAGGCGCGCGCGATTTATTACGGCGGTTACTTCGGAGACGGTTTGATCCTGGCCGATAATATTTTGTTTAAGTTTAGTTTCCAAGCTCATTAACTCATTTTTTTCTTCCAACATTAGTTCAGAAGGTTTGGCGCCGATAATTTTAGCTACTTGATTTAGTACTTCCGCTTCACCGATTTCACCAAAGTATTTTTGTTTTTTTTCTTTGCTGGCTTTGAGAGCTTCTTCGATTTCGGCGCGTAATTTTTCTTCTTGATTCTTTAGTTTCACCGCTTCGCCAAATTTATCTTTGAGTGCCGCGTTTTCTTTGGCCAGAGTAGTTTTTTCCAGTTTTTGTTTAAGACGTTCAATTTTTCCGGTCCAGATAGAGCCTTTACCATTGATACGCGCGGCTGCTGCAGTTTCATCCAGTAGGTCAATGGCTTTATCCGGTAAAAATTTATTGTGAATATAGCGATCGGCCAATTTTACCGACGCCTCTATTGCGCTACTGTTTATTTTAATATTATGAAAATTTTCGTAATTTATCTTTATTCCTTCCAAAATTTTTACCGCGTCTTCCAAGCTCGGCTCCTTGACCATAATTGGTTGGAAACGACGCTCCAGAGCGGAGTCGTTTTCAATGTGTTTTTTGAATTCGGCTAGTGTGGTAGAGCCGATACAACGAATCTGGCCACGCGCTAGAGCCGGTTTGAGAATATTGGCGGCGTCCATTGTGCCTTGGTTGCTACCAGCACCCACGATATTATGGAGCTCGTCGATAAATAAAATAATATTGGGATTGGCGGCCACATCGTCAATTACTTGACGTAGACGGCCTTCGAATTCACCGCGATAGATTGTGCCGGCAATCATCAAGCCCATATCGAGAGAATATATTTTTTTATTCAATAAAATATCTGGCACTTCATTTTGTAAAATACGTTTGGCCAAGCCTTCGACAATCGCGGTTTTACCAACGCCTGGATCACCGAGCAATACCGGATTATTTTTGGTGCGGCGGCAAAGTATTTGAATTAGTCTTTCAATCTCCGCTTCACGACCAATAATCGGGTCAATATCTTTTTGTAAGTTTTCATCGGTCA
>CALRGC010000006.1:21634-47380 GCA_943357105.1 Candidatus Magasanikiibacteriota bacterium
CCTTTGGTTTTTTGTTTGTGATTATGAGCTGGCTGGCTGGCTTGAATGTCGTTCATATCGCCGCTGGAAATATTATCTTGCAATTTTTCAATAGCGTCTACCACCTCGGTGATTTGTGGAAATTGTGAAGCGTTGGTCAAAACTGTTTCCAGTTGCTTGGAAATTTCGTCGGCATTGATTTTATTTTCTTTTAAAACTTTTTCTATATCCAGGTCACGCAATTCAATCAGCCCTTTGAGCAGATGTTCGGTACCGATATAGTTGTGTAAATTTTCTTGAGCCACAATCATAGCCCGCTCGGTCGCGCGTTTGCATTCCAAAGACATTGGTGCCAAGGTCGCTTGACTGGTAGAACCAATTTTTTTGGTGCTTTCTATTGGTAGCTCCAAAATCGCGTTTTCCACACTTTTTAGGTCAATCTTTAGACGATTTAAAATTTCGGCCGCGACCGAGCCTTTTTGATTCTGTAAAATAAAAAATATATGCAGTGGTAGTACCTCGGCATTGCCTAATTTAGTGGCCAGCTGAATACTTTTGCTCAGTACTTCTTTGAGATGGCTGGAAAACCTATCTAATATGGACATAGATTGCTTTTAATATAGGGATATTATATAATGAAACCACTTTTTTAACAAGCTAAAAATAGACAAAAATATGTTTCCAAAACAGATATTTAAAGCCTACGATATTCGTGGCTTGGTAGCGGGGGAGTTGAATAATGATTTGGCCTATAAAATTGGCCGAGCTTATGGGGTCTTTTTGCGCGGGCGTGGACTTTTTGATAGTCAAAAATGGGTAGTGGTGGGCTATGATATGCGCCCTAGCAGTGTGGGATATTCAGAAGCGGTGCGAAGTGCTCTTAGGGATGAAGGTTTTAATGTCGTTGATGTAGGTCTGGTGACTACACCACTTTTTAATTTTGCTTGCGCGCATTACAGCGATCATGTTGGTGGTATTATGGTCACGGCATCACATAATCCGGCCGAGTATAATGGTTTTAAAATGACTCTGAGCGATGGCACGCCAGTGGGGAAAGGTAATGGTATGGAAGAAATTCGAGATTTGGCAGAAAAAGCAGAGTTTGAGTCTGTCAACGCAAAGGGTGATTTAAAAAATATGAATGTGCTGGAGGATTATATCGCTAAAATATTTTCTTTGGTAAAACCGGAGGAAATTAAACCACTAAAAATTGTGTTGGACGCTGGCAACGGCATGGGCAAAGTGAGCTTTGTGGAAATGTTAAAGCGTTTGCCAGTACAAGTAGAGTATATGTATCTAGAACCAGACGGTACTTTCCCAAATCATGAGGCTAATCCATTGAAAGTGGAAACTCTAAAAGATTTGCAAGCAAAGGTAAAAGAAATTGACGCGGATTTTGGGTTTGCCCTAGATGGCGATGCGGATAGAATTGGTTTGGTAGATGAAAAAGGGGAGGTAGTAGATGCTTCTTTTGTGGGAGCGTTGGTAGGGCTAGAAGTTTTGCATAGCAATCCGGGAGCTCACATGCTCTATGATTTGCGTAGTAGCAAAATTGTTCGTGATGTGTGGGAAGCGCAAGGTGCCAAAACCGGTATGTGTCCGGTGGGACACGCTTTGATAAAAAAATTAATGAAAGAACAGAAAGTAAAATTTGGTAGTGAATTATCTTTGCATTTATACTATGAAGATATGTATGGAGTAGAGTCTACGGATTTATCCCTATTGTATTTTTTGCGTTTAGTTTCTCAAACCGGTAAAAAAATGAGCGAGCTCACCGCGCCTTTGAATAAATATTTTCATTCCGGAGAGATCAATTTTCATACCGATAAAAAGGCAGAAATTTTAGCCAAGCTTAGAGAAAAATATAGCGATGGTAAAGTAGTTGAATTAGATGGGTTTTATACAGAATATCCTACATGGTGGTTTAATGTCAGGGTGAGCAATACTGAGCCTGTTTTAAGGTTGAATTTGGAGGCGAATACGAAAGAGGAGATGGATGAAAAGTTGACGGAGGTGAAGAAAATTATTGTTGGATAATTTTTGTATTCATAGTTTTAAAAACAAAATAAACTATATTTTTACCTAATAAAAGTTCGCATAATTGGCTATAAATTTTCGTTATGGCCCTAAGGATAGGGCCATTGCCCCTTTGGGGCACCACTCAAATTTACTTACGCCAATTAGGGGCTCACTTTTATACGGTAAAAATATAGTTTATTTTGTTTTTAAATTATTCAACCACAATCCTCGCATCCAATACTCGTACGCCTCGTCCTTTTGGCAATACCAACAAGGGATTAATATCCAATTCTTTTATATTTGGAAAATCCATTAGTAGTTGAGATAAGCGTCCAATGCATTCAATCAAAGCTTCGGTGTCCAGCACCGTCTGTCCACGCGCGCCATCCAAAATATTTTTGGATTTTAATTTGGAAATCATTTTTTCAGCGTCACCTTTGGTCAGTGGCGCCAAGCCAAACGCCACATCTTTGAATACTTCCACATACACGCCGCCTAGACCTACCATGATAGTGTGCCCCAAGCCCGAGTCTTTCACCGCCCCCAAGATCATTTCCACGCCTTTTTCTTTGATCATTTCGTCAATAATTACCCCTTCAATTTTGGCGGTTGGTACATTTTTTTTCACGCGTTTCATTATTTCTTTGAAACTGGTGGACGCATTTTCGGGAGTGACGCCAAGCATTACGCCGCCGGAATCGGTTTTATGCAAAATATCTGGCGACACAATTTTCATTGCCACTTTTTTACCGATTTTTTTCGCAATATCATGAGCCTCCTCGGCTGTAGTAGCGGTATAAGTGACCAGAGTAGGGAAGCCGTAATTATGTAAAATCGGCAGAGAATCTACTTCCGGGAAAAATATTTGTTTGCGATTTTTAGCATCACTAAAAATTCTAATAATTGCGTTTTTATTGGTATTTTTAAAACTAAAACGAGAATTATTTTTTTCTTTTTCAATAAATTTAAAATCAGTCAGCACGCCTAGAGCTTTGGCGGCTTGTTCTGGAAAGTTGAAAGTAGACACTCCGTGACTACGTAGGATTTTGATACCAAGATTTACTAGATGCCCGCCCATAAAGCTGGCGACAATTGGTTTTTTACTTTTTTGTTTGGCGTGCACTATCGCTTGGGCGGTTTTACTAAATTCGGTCATCGATTGAGGGGTAAGCACCACGATAATACTGTCCACATTTTTATCTTTTTCCAAAATATTGATAGCCGCTTCGTATCTATCCGCGCGCGCGTCGCCAAGCACATCAATGGGATTTTTGAAATTAGCAAAGGGCGGCAAGTGTTTTTTGAGTTGGGTTTTGGTGGTTTCGGAAATAGTCGCCATTTTTAATCCGTTTAAAATAACCGTGTCGGTCGTGAGTACGCCCGGACCACCGGCATTAGTGACTATGGCAACGTGATCACCTTTGGGCAATTCATTATGGGTAAACACACGTAGGTAATCAAATAATTCTTGGATAGTTTCTACGCGGATAATACCACTCTGGGCAAATAGGGCTTCATAGGCCGCGTCATTACCAGCGAGAGCGCCGGTGTGGGAAGCGGAGGCTGAAGCACCAGCCGAAGTGCGACCGGATTTTATGGCGATAACCGGTTTGGTATTTTTGCCATGAGTTAATTTTTTGGCGGCGGCGATCAAAGCGGGAGCGTTGGTAAGTTGTTCGGCATACATGGCCACCACTTTAGTTTTTTTATCTTTGGCCAGATAATCAAAAAGATCTGCTTCGGACATCAGGGCTTTGTTGCCCACACTCACAAATTTAGAAAAACCAATATCCAATTTTTGGGCATAATCCAAAATAGCTGTGCAGAGCGCGCCGCTTTGTGAAATAAAAGCAATGTTGCCACTAGGCGGCATAATATTGGCAAATGAGGCGTTCATCTTATTTTCCGGATTGATAACACCCAGACAGTTTGGTCCCACCAACGCGATATTATTTTTTTGACAGATTTCTCTTACTTGTTTTTCCAGATCCAGATTGCCAACTTCTTTAAATCCGGCCGAGATCACAATCGCGCCTTTGATTTTTTTCTTTGCCGCTTCTTGTAATACTGTTGGCACTACACCACTTGGCACTACAATTACTGCCAAATCTACGCCAGATTTTATGGCGGAGATGTTCGGATAGCATTTGAGATGGTATAGTTCGGTGGCTTTGGGATTTACAGGATAAATTTTTCCTTTATATCCTTGTTTTACCAAATTTTTTACAATATCATTGCCAACGTGGCCAATTTCGGTCGAAGCGCCGATGATAGCGATGGATTTGGGATAAAAAATTGAATTGAGGTTCATAATAATATCGTACAATTGTCATTCCCGTAAAAACGGGAATCTAAACATTTATTATTTTATCATTTTTTTTGATTTATGTCATTTATATATGAAAGTGATATAATATAAATTATGTTAAAACTGTCTGATTTAAAAAATTATATTATTTTTCTATATAAAAAATATTGGTGGCTCACCCCACTTACTATATTTTTTGTTTGGCGTATTTTTTTGGAAGTCACTGGACAATATTTTTGTCATTTAGATTCGATAAAATTTAGCAATACTATTTGGTGGCGTTGGGATAGTGACTGGTATGGTAGCATAGTACAGCATGGGTATTATTTGCGCGCTGGTCTACAATCCAACGTAACTTTTTTTCCTTTGTATCCGTTGTTGTGGAAAATGGTAGCTTTAGTCACCAAATGGCCAAATCATATAAGCGCGTTGGTAGTCTCTAATTTGTTGACATTAGGGAGTTTCGTTATTTTTTACCGCTGGTTGTCTGTGATTTGGGGAGAAGTGATAGCCAAACGCGGGTTAATGGCTTTGGCGGTTTTTCCCACTTCATTTTTCTTAATCAGTGTTTATAGTGAATCCACATTATTATTTTTAGTGGTATCGATGTTTTTATTTGTTGAACGTGGTAAGTGGAGGCTAGCCGCTTTTATGGCGCTTTTGGCCAGCGCCGCTAGACCGGTTGGAATATTTTTGTGGCCAGTCTTATTTTGTTTGTGGTTTTTCAAGAAAAAAAATAATAAAACAATAAATAAGGTCGATTCTTTATCAATTATAATTTTGCCACCAATAGGTCTATTACTCTTTTCTTTTTATCTTTGGGTAGAGTTTGGCGACGCGTTGGCTTGGTTGCATGGTCAGGGGAACTATGGGAGGAATTTAATTTTTCCGCACCGTCTTTTGTATGCATATGTGGTAAATATTATTGTCAGAGGAGAATATTGGGTGCGCCATTTGGCAGAGATGGCCGCTTTGGTATTAGTCATCTTTTGTTTACCAAAGTTAAAAAAAATAAATCCAGCTTATGTTTTATTCGCTATTCTAAATTTAATCCCCTCACTTTTTAGCAATACTCTTACTAGCATTCAACGATTTGTGTTGGTGATTGCGCCTATATTTATAGTGGTAGCAAGACAGAAAAATTTTATTTATATTTTATATTTAGTATCCAGTTTTTCACTACTTGTTTTTAGTATGGCGCAGTTTGTAAATTTGAAATGGGCCGGGTAGGGTGTTGTTTTTTTGATATAAGTGGTATAATATCAATATAGATAGGTTTAAATTAATATAATTTTATGAAAATTAAGAATATTAGGTTTCATCTGGCGATGTTTTTGTCTTTGGCAATCGGTTTTGCGCCTATGGCAGCTATGGCCGCGCCAACGCCAGATGATTATTGGGTTTTTAATCAGGCTTCCAATGATCATTGTGTAAATATTCTGATTAGTACAGAAGATGGCGCCAATAAGCTGTTTATTTATAATGGTGAAGCAATAAAAACACCAGCGGAATATGATTCCATTTCCAATGTGGCGATTTATAATAATCATATTGGATATATTGCTTGGAAATCTGCACCTGGCGGCGGTACAGTTGCTACTGTAACAGGTGATGTATTGGTAGATAACAAACAAGTTGGTACGGTGGTGGACTGGTCCAATAATAATCCGGCGCCAATTGATTTTCCAAGTCAGAATTATCAGTTAAAAATAAATGATAATCATGTTGCTTATTTAAAATTTGTTGGTATGGAATCGATCTCAGCCGCCAAAGCGGCGGCTGGTTTCAAGGGTCAATCGGTATTCCATATGATATTTGACGGGAAAGATCTAGGAGAAGTGGGAGCGGACCACTATATCAAAATGAATGGTAATTATATAATTTATGTAAGGAAAATAAATAATAAATGGCATGTTTTTGCTAATGAAAAAGATTTGGGAGTTGGTATTTCCGGTGATTTTGATGGTAAAAATAAAGCAGTTATTCAGGAAAATGGCAATTTGATTTATGATGGTAAGAAATTAACAAATTTAGGCGGCTCTGGTTCAAATTTTGGCGCCGTGGAACTTAAAAATGGTCTGTTGGCTTATAATAAAGGACCGGATAGTTCTCCGTCCGTCTTTTTTAAAGGTAAAAAAATTGGCTATGGAAGATTGCCTCGTATTGAGAATAACAAACTCGCTTATTTAAAAGGTACAAAGACTCTAGTTTTTGGTAATAAAAGTTTTATTAACCTTGTTGGCGGTAATGATTTAGAGGTGTTTAGTTTGGCCGGCAAACATTTTGCTTTTACAGTTAAGGGCGTAGATAATAAATTTGCCAATATAAATATTGATGGTGAAACTTATAGTGCTGGCGGTGACTATGATATTTTGAGTACCAAGATACAGATAAGTGAAAAGCCTGGTTGCGTCGAGCCGTAATTTAGATTGACCGTTAAATTATTATAAATAAAAAAATACCTGTTTATTAGCAGGTATTTTTATTTATATTTCTTACACCATCTCGCGTAATTTTTTTATTCGGTCATCAATGGGCGGGTGAGTGGAAAAGAGTCCGGCCAGATTTTTACCAGTAAAGGGATTGGAAAAAAATAAATGAGCGGTCGAGGCGTTGGCTTTTTGTAGAGGGGTATTTTCGGCTTGTATTTTTTCAAGCGCGGTCGCCAAGCCATCGGGAAATCTGGTCAGTAATGCACCAGAAGCATCGGCCAAATATTCGCGTTTGCGCGATACCGCCAATTTTATCAGTTGGGCGATAAGCGGGGATAAGATTGCCAGCACCACGCCGACAATGGCAAATATTGCCAGAGCGTCGCCACCTTCACGATCATTACTACGGCGACGAAACATCCCGCCACGCAAAAATATATTGGCCATAATAGAAATCGCTCCAACCAATATAGCCACAAGCATCATGAAACGAATATCATAATTTTGGATGTGAGAAAGTTCGTGCGCCAAGACACCTTCCAATTCTTCGTTTTTTAATTTTTCAATGGCGCCGGTGGTAATGGCGATTGATGATAATTCTGGTTTGCGTCCAGTGGCAAAAGCGTTGATAGAAGGGTCATTCATGATATAAATTTTTGGCACGGGTAGACCAGCAGTGATGCAAAGATTTTCTACCATATTCCAAACATAACGATTTTCATCTTTGGTAATTGGTTGAGCGCCGGATACCGAGAGTGCAATTTTATCACCTTGAAAATATGAGATCGAGGTAGTGATCAGTGAAATGATAATTCCCAAAAATAAACCGCCGTAGCCATCACCACCATAAGCGCGATCAAAAATATAGCCCAAAGCCAGCACCAGCGCCGCGGCGAGCATTAGCAACAAAACCGATTTTTGTTTGTTGGAATCTATTTGAGAATACATGTTTTAGAATTTTACTTGTACATTTTGACGCTCGCCTTCAGCCGCTTGGAAGAATTCGTATTTGTGAAAATTTAGCATGCCGGCAATCATATTTTTTGGGAAAGTTTGGACACAAGTATTGAAGTCACGCACATTGCCATTGTAAAAACGACGACTGGCCTGGATTTTATTTTCCGTATCGGAAATTTCATCTTGCAATTGCATAAAATTTTGACTGGCTTTGAGTTCAGGATAATTTTCCGTAACCGCGAATAAAGATTTTAAAGTAGAAGATAATGCGTTTTCTGCTTTTTCGCGATCAGCCAAAGAAGCGCCTTGATTGGCCATCGCGGCCGTACGGGCTTCAGTCAATTTCACCAAAGTTTCACGTTCATGGGTCATATAGCCTTTCACAGTCTCGACCAGATTTGGAATCAGATCATAACGGCGTTTTAGCTGGACATCAATATCGCTAAAAGCTTCATCGACGCGATTTTTACTGCGGATTAAGCCATTAAAGGTGGCAATTACCCAAAACACAACTATTGCCAGAACCGCTAGAATAATATAAAATAAGTTCATATATTAATTGATTTAATTAAAGCCTAAATTGGCTTTGTTAAGTTATTTTATTCCTTTTACCTATACAAATCAAGCCCTATGGCCTCTTTATTATACTTTTTGGCAGTCCTGGCAATTTTAGTGGTTTCGCATGAATTTGGTCATTTTATTTTTGCCAAAAAAATCGGCATGGGCGTGCATGAATTTGGGTTTGGTTTTCCACCAAGATTTTTAGGTATTCAATTCAAAAAAAATAATAAAAAACATTGGCGTCTGGTGTGGGGCAACCGCGATCTAAATGAGAGTGATGAAGAATATGGTACGGTTTATTCACTCAATTGGTTGCCACTCGGCGGCTTTGTAAAAATAAAAGGTGAGAATGGTGAAGACGCGGGAGATAAAGATAGTTTTGTCGGCAAAAATTTTTGGCAGAAATCAATTGTAATCTGTGCCGGTGTTTTTATGAACGTTGTATTGGCTTTTATTTTGCTTACCGCCGGGTATATTATTGGTTTGCCGCAAAATATCGATAGTATGACTGATGTCTCAAAAGTAGCTGATCGCCGGATCGAAATTTTACAAACTCTACCAGGTAAACCAGCCGAAGCGGCCGGGATACAGTCCGGAGATGTCGTAGTGCAAGTCGGAGATTTACAAAATCCACGACTCAAACAGCTACAAGAATATGTTGATCTTTATAAAAATGAACAATTATTAGTGCGAGTAAAAAGAAATGATCAAATAATTGAGAAAAAAATTCAGCCGGCGGTGTATAGCGACACGGGCAAAGGTGGTCTAGGAATCGCGATCGCGGAAATTGGCACGGTGCGTTATCCATTTTTTTCGGCTATTTGGGAAGGTGCGAAAGCCACCGGTTTTTATCTTAAAGAAATAGTAGTGGCTTTTTATCTATTATTAAAAGGATTGTTTGCTGGCAATGGTGTGGGCGAGGCGGTGTCTGGCCCAGTGGGCGTCGCCGTGATGACCGGTCGCGTGGCTAAACTAGGCTGGATATATCTTATCCAATTCGCGGCGATGTTATCGCTGAATTTGGCAATCTTTAATATTTTACCAATTCCAGCGCTCGATGGTGGCCGTCAATTATTTTTGATAATCGCGAAAATACGCGGCAAAGCCGTTTCCCAAAAATTGGAACAAATTTTTCATACGGCTGGGTTTGCATTATTAATGTTGTTGGTAGTGATAGTAACTATACGAGATATATCCAATTTTAAAGTGTTGATTTTGAATTTTATAAAACATCTGCTTTAATATGCAATCCAAATTTGAACAACTTAAAACCGAAGCCTTGCTCGCGATAAAATCCGTGAGCGATAAAATTCAGCTGGAAGATTTGGAAAATAAATTACTTGGTCGCAAAAGCGGGGAGCTGACCAATCTGATGAAAGGACTTAAAGATCTCACCGATGATGCGCGCAAAGTGATTGGTGTCGTGGCCAATGAGGTAAAAAAAGATATTGAAATGGCTTTTGCCAACAAAAAAAATGAGTTGCTGAATTTGGATTGGGCGGCGGCGGTGGAAAAAGAGCGGGTGGATATTACTCAGCCGACACTTCCTCACTCTGAACGCGGCACTTTTCATCCCAATACTATTATTCAAAAAGATTTGGAAGATTTTTTTACTTCGATGGGTTTTGTAGTGCTGGATGGTCCGGAATTGGAGAGTGATTTTTTTAATTTTACCGCCGTAAACGTGCCGGAGAATCATCCGGCGCGTGATATGCAGGATACTTTTTATATTAAAAATCATCCCGGCATGGTGATGCGCACTCATACTTCATCTATGCAGGTACGCTCCATGCTCAAACAAGGCGCTCCGCTACGCGCAATTGTGCCAGGGAAATGTTATCGCAATGAAGCCACTGATCCGCGCCACGAACATACTTTTTATCAACTGGAAGGTTTTGTTATTGATGAGCATATTACTTTTGCTCATATGAAAGGTGTGCTCGAAGCGGTCGCCAAACATCTATATGGTGCCGATACCCAAGTGCGTTTGCGCCCAAAATATTATCCGTTTGTAGAGCCGGGTGTAAATGGGGAAGTGACTTGTTTTATCTGTAAAGGTAAAGGCTGTCGCGTTTGTAAAAATACCGGGTGGCTTGAAATTTTTGGCGCCGGCATGATTCACCCCAATGTTTTAAAAGAAGGAAAAGTGGATGCCGGCAGATATCAAGGTTTTGCTTTTGGTTTAGGATTGACACGCCTTGCCATGCTTAAATATGGTATTGAAGATATTCGTCATCTGGAAAGCGGCGATTTAAAATTTTTAAAACAGTTCTAGTATGCTCATTTCCTATAATTGGTTAAAAAAATTTGTTAATTTGTCCGATAGTATCACGGTAGAAGAAGTGGCCGCTCGTCTGAAAGCTACTACGGTAGAAGTGGAAGGGACAAAAAAACAGGGTGAACTTTTGAATAATGTAGTGGTGGGAAAAGTGATTTCGGCCGTGAAACATCCTAATGCGGATAAGTTAAAATTATGTCGCGTGGATGTGGGCAATGAAGAACTGCAAATTGTCTGTGGTGGTAGCAATGTTTCCGAGGGCATGTTGGCCGCGATTGGAAAAATTGGCGCCAAGGTGCAATGGCACGGAGAAGGAGAATTAATTGAATTAGCCCCAACCAAAATCCGCGGTGAAGAATCTTTTGGTATGATCTGCGCGTCGGACGAAATTGGTTTACGTGAAATGTTTCCGGCCAAAGGAGAAAAAGAAATTTTAGATCTGTCCAATTTGGCGGACAAAAAAAATATTGTTGGCGTGCCGCTGGCGGAAGTTTTGGGTCTCAATGATACTATTTTGGAAATAGATAATAAATCTCTTTCCAATCGTCCGGATCTGTGGGGGCATTATGGTATGGCGCGCGAAGTGGCGGTGTTATTTAATCGTGATTTGAAAAAATACGAAACAGCCAAAATAAAACCGGGTAAAGATTTTAAATTAAAAGTGGAAATAGAAGATTTTAAACTTTGTCCGCGCTATATGGCCGTGGCCGTATCCGGTATAAAAGTAGGTCCGTCGCCAAAATGGTTGCAAGAAAAATTGTTGGCCGTGGGATCAAATCCAATTAATAATATCGTGGATATTACCAATTATATAATGCTGGAATTAGGCCAACCTCTGCACGCTTTTGATGCGGCCAAAGTTGGTAATAAAATTGGTGTGCGTTTAGCCAAAGCAGGAGAAAAATTTGTGGCGTTGGATGAACAAGAATATATCTTGTCGGGAAGCGATCTCATGATTGTGTCTGACAATAAATTGTTGGGTATTGCTGGTGTGAAAGGTGGTCTGGAAAGCGGCACTTATGTCGACACCACTACCGTGATTTTTGAATCAGCTAATTTCAGTGCCGCTGGTGTGCGCAAAACTTCTACTCGTTTGGGATTGCGTACCGATTCGGCGATGCGTTATGAAAAAAATTTAGATCCAAATTTATGTGAAGTGGCTTTGCAAAGAGCGGTGGAATTGGCATTGGAGTTTTGTCCTGAAGCCAAAGCGGTAAGCAAAGTAGTGGATGAAAAGAAATTTTATCTGGCTACCGGGCCGATAGAGCTACCTAGTGATATTTTTGCCAAAAAACTTGGTGTCGATATTCCACAAAAAGATATTCTTAATATTTTGTCACGGCTGGGTTTTGAAGTTAAGCCTAAGAAAAATAGTTTTTTGATAACCATTCCGACTTGGCGCGCGACCAAAGATATTGCTATTGCCGAGGATATTGTGGAAGAAGTGGCCAGATTTTATGGTTATGAAAATATTCCAGCGGTATTGCCGTCTTTCCCAATCAATCCGCCCGAGGCCAACGAGTTACGCAATTTAGAAAGAAATATTGGAGAAACTTTGGTAAAAAATTTGGGATATAATGAAGTGTATAACTATTCTTTTGTCAGCGATATCCAAGTAGGCAAAATGGGAGATGATCTAAAGAAATATTTGGAATTGGATAATCCGCTCTCTAAAGAGCGTCCATTTTTGCGCCGTAATTTGTTGCCAAATTTGCTTGAAAATGTAGAAAATAATATTGAAAATTATCCGGAAGTGAAAATTTTTGAAATTGGGAAAGTTTTTTCTACCAAACAAAGTGGTTTGCGTCTGGATAGCAATGGCGACAGTCTTTTGCCAAAACAGGACACTTGGTTGGCCGCTATGTATGCCGGCAAAAAAGATAGCACGCCATTTTGGCAAGCTCGCCGCGCCCTTGAAAATATTTTTGCCGAATTAAAAACCGAATTTCAAATTTTGCCAGCCGATCTGGTTCAGCCTTGGGAACATCCGACCAGATTGGCTTTGGTTGCTTGTGGTGGTGAAACGCTCGGCGTAATTTGTGAGATAAATCCACTGGTGGCGCAAAACCTCGGCATTGAACAACGGGTGGGTGTGTTGCAGTTAAATTTATCTCTGTTAATACAAGTTTTATCCAAACAAAAAGATAAGACCAATTATAAACCGGCTTCTATCTATCCAGCGGTCACGCGTGATTTGGCCTTTTTGGTGAAAAAAGAAGTTACGCACCAGCAAATTCTGAAAGTTTTGAACAAAAGTTCTGATCTCCTCAAAGATGTTGAGTTGTTTGATGTTTATGAAGGCAATAAAATCGGTGATGGTTACAAGAGTATGGCCTATAGGCTTACCTATGCTCACAGCGATCGCACTATGACCGCCGATGAGATAGATAATGCGGTCAAAAAGGCGGGGGGTTTAGTGAAAAAAGAGTTTGATGTTGAAATTAGATAATTATTTCTGTATGATTAAAAAATTATTTTTGTTGCCGTATCTTTTTTTGCTTTTATTTGGATTATTTTTTTATACAAAATATAACGATCTAAAAATTATTTCAAGTAGTGATAAAACAGCAAAAATAAATTTTGTTGGTAATTTAATTTCAACTTCCACCTTTGAGAACAATACTCCAGTAGCCACAACTACCACTTATATAACCTCTACTACTAATGACAGTAATGCCACTATATATACTTCCAGTACAGAGCATAAAATTTTGGTTTCTTCTCGTGTGTCCGGTATGTATGGTGGTGAAGGTGCCAGCGAGGATTATTTGATATTACTAAATAGTGACAGTACCTTTATATATAAAATTATAACTGGTTGGCTTGGAGGTGAAGAAAAACAAATATACCGCGGTAAATATATAATAGCTAAAGATAAATTAGTACTCAATTTAGACGGTAGTCACGTTACTATTACTTCTGATGCGGCACAAGATCCTCATTATACGACTAATATAATAAGTACCAGTACTGAAAAAGAATCGCAACAAATTTTGACTTGGAACAATAAGTTAGGTGGTTATTTAGACGAAAGCGGCTTGGTATTGTTAAACGATCCAAATTATACAGTCGATGTGCAGAGTAATGATTTTATGACAAAAGAAGATAGAAAGAATCACATAGATTATATTAAAAATAATATTCTTCCTAAAGAAAGAGGTTTTGAATCAATCGGATATTTTGTATTTGTTGATAAGTACACTGAATATTAATTTTGTTCATTTTGTAGTTTTGTGTTATAATATATACATAATTTTTAAAAGAGGGAATTATGTTTCAAAATTCCAAAGATATATTATATTTGGTCATTTCATTCTGCGTGTTGTGGGTCACCTTTTTTCTATGCTGGACCTTTTATTATTTTGTGCGTTTATTGCGTAACGCTAATCAGATCGTCGAAGAATTTCGTATCCGTTTGCAGACACTGCTTGATACTGTAAATCATATTCGCTCCAAAGTGGAGGGATTGTCCAATCTAATGACTTTGTTTACCGATGGCGCTGGGGGATTGGCCAAGAAGATTATTACTAGAAAAGCACATGATTGGCTCGACGACAGCTCGGAGAAATTCAATAATAGCGCCAAAGCCGCTGTGGCCAAAGCAGTCGAGGAAACTGCTAGGAAAATGAAAAAGGCCACCAAAATAATTAAGAGATAGTTTTTTAGTATAAAAAATATCTTCCAATAATATTGGGGTATTTTTGACTATATCTATTATTTACGCTATTATTAAGTTTGTTAATAATATTAATTATGAATGGTGAAAAAAGAGGATTTGATGTGTCGCAAAGTAAAGGTATCTTAGACAGGAGACAAAAAAAAGTTTCCCCTGATTCTTTTGATGTTACAAGAGATAAATTAACTAGAAAAATAGCCGGTGCATTCTTGGCTAGTGGAGATGATGAGCCGGTTTACGACAATATATCTGGTAGGGGCGCTGATCAACATCGGGAAAAGTTTGAACAGATCAAGAAAGTGGTAGAAA
This sequence comes from Candidatus Magasanikiibacteriota bacterium, assembly GCA_943357105.1. GTDB lineage: Bacteria > Patescibacteriota > Patescibacteriia > Magasanikbacterales > GWA2-37-8 > CAIOJG01. The sequence continues at coordinate 36,154 of CALRGC010000006.1, forward strand.
AGGAATGGTTGCCAGAATTTAAGGAGGAATTTATAGAAAAAATTGATTTATTAAGACAGAGTGGTAATCTAAATTTAACGCCAGAAGAAATTAAAAAAAGACTCGCCAGTGTTCAAATATATTTTTTTAGTAAAGGTTCAACAAAAGGCAGGGATATTGATGCCAAAGCTGTGACCTCCCCTTATTCTTCTGTTCTGATTGAGGTTGATACCAATTTGAAAGATGCAGAATTGCGGGCCGATTTACAGCATACCTTTAATCACGAGATGCTTCATGTGGTTTCCGGGTCTTTATTTTTAACTACTCCAAAGCATTTGGGAATTTTTAATACTGAAAAATATCGAAGGGGTCTGGTTTTTGGTCCATTAGCCAAAGGCGAAAAAGTAGAGAGATTTAGATGGTTAAACGAAGCAGTAACAGAATCTTTGGCTTTGGAAATGAATAAAGATAAGGATAGAGATTCTGCGCCGTATAGACCGGAGCGATTACTTCTCTCTTTGTTGGTGAATGGTCCAGCGGGTAGTGATAAGCATAAAGTGGATAGAAAAAAATTTTCACACGCCTACTTTGAGAATTATGAACCAAAAGATGAAGCAGATGCTCGTTTGAAAAATTGGAAAGAGCTGGTACGCAGTATTAATAAAGCCTATTATCCTGGTTTTTTGGTTAAAATAGATAAATTAATAGAAAAAAAAGGTCTTGGTTATGTAATTAATCATTTTCATATTCTTTGTGAGAATGAATCAACTTAATAATTTTAATATCTAAACTATGCAAAATCCTTTTGAGAACGCTCTCAAACAATTAGAAAAGGCGGCCAATATAATGAATTTGGATAAAAATATCCATGCTATTTTAAAACAACCGGACCGAGTGCTTACTGTAGCGGTGCCGGTAAGAATGGATGATGGGGAAGTAAAAGTATTTACAGGTTTTAGAAGTCAATACAATGATTCTCTTGGGCCATATAAAGGTGGTATTCGTTATCATGAAAATGTTTCGCTCGACGAAGTGCGCGCCCTTTCTTTTTGGATGATGGTAAAATGCGCCACCGTAAATATTCCAATGGGTGGTGGCAAAGGCGGTATTATTGTTGATTCCAAAAAATTATCCGAAGGCGAGCTCGAAAGAATGTCGCGTGAATATATTCGCAAAATTTGGCGTGAAATTGGTTCGGACAAAGATGTACCGGCACCGGATATGTATACCACCCCAAAAATAATGGGTTGGATGCGCGATGAATATGAAAAATTAATTGGCAAGAGTGATCCAGGTGTGATCACCGGTAAAGCGATTGCTGACGGCGGTAGTGAAGGTCGTGAACAAGCGACAGCGCAGGGCGGTGTGTATGTGACCCGTGAATTGATGAAAAAAATGAATTGGCGTGCCGCTGATACCAAAGTAGCTATTCAGGGGATGGGTAATGTGGGAGGATTTATGGCTAAACTTTTAGCCAAAGACGGATTTAAAATTGTAGCGCTTAGTGACAGCAAAGGTGGAGTATATAATCCAGATGGTTTAGATTTGGATACAATTTTTGTTCATAAAGAAAAAACTGGAAGTCTGACTGGAATTGATGGGGTACAAAATGTATCCAATGCTGAATTATTGGAATTGCCGGTAGATATTTTGGTGCCATCAGCTATGGAAAATCAAATTACAGTCGATAATGCGGCTAATATCAAAGCCAAAGTAATCGTAGAAATGGCTAACGGTCCAACTACTCCGGAAGCCGATGAAATTTTGAGTCAGCGCGGCACAGTGTTGGTGCCGGATGTATTGGCCAATGCCGGCGGTGTGACTGTAAGTTGTTTTGAATGGGAACAAAATGTGAAAAATTTGAAATGGAGTGAGGATGAAGTGCTTACTAAACTTAAACCAATAATGGTTGCTGCTTTTAATGAAGTCTGGGAGACAAAAGAAAAATATAATGTGCCGATGCGTACGGCCGCTTTTGTAAAAGCGATTGAACGCGTGGCTGGTAAAATTAAAATATAATATGCAGGATTTTGTTAAAACTATTATCAAAGAGGCTGGATTTATTGCTAAAGGTTATTATTTTGAAGGGGTTGAAAAAGGTTTTAAGACTGATCCGACTGATATAGTAACGGTAGCTGATAAAGAAGTGAGTAATTTTATTATTCAAAAAATCCGTCAAAATTTTCCTGAACATGGGATAATTTCCGAAGAAGAAAAAGATGAGATTAACCACAATGCTGAATATACTTGGGTGATAGATCCAATCGATGGCACCCGTAATTTTGCCAATCATATTGGTGACTGGTGTGTGATGATCGGGATAATGAAAAATCGTTTGCCTTATATCGGTGCTATCTACGATGCTTTGAGCGATGAATTATTTTTTGCCGAAGTTAGTAAAGGTGCGTTTTTGAATGGACAGCCAATTCAGGTGGGCAATGTGGAAGATGTCCAGATTTCCAATTTGGTTTTTCAAGCCGGCATAATACGCCAAGGCTCTCCTTATAGTTCCACGCCAGAAAATTATTATAGATACTTAAATTTTTATAAAAATTTAATGGGTGATGATGGTCACTGGATTTTATCCACTGGTTCTAGAATGTCTCTTTGTCGTTTGGCTTGCGGTCGCGTGGATGCGGTGGTGTTAAACGCCGGAGTATTTCATGATAATTTACCAGGGTTTATTATTTGTACCGAAGCTGGAGCCAAGTTTACCGATTCTAAAGGAGAAAAATGGCAGTATGATGAAATGGGGATAGTAGCGGCCAATCCAAAACTACATCAAAAATTATTGGAATTATTTTGATATGCCCGAATTGCCAGAGGTAGAAACTATCCGTCGTGATTTGGAGAAAAAGATTGCGGGACAAAAAATAAAGAGCGCGGGTATCTTGGCTACAAAAAGTGTTCATAACAAAAGTGTCGAATTTTTGAAATTTTTAGTTGGAAATAATTTTAGTCATATTGAACGCCGAGGCAAGTTGCTCATGTTTGCTTTGAAAAAAGTTGGTAAATACGCTTTTATGTTGGTGCATTTGAAAATGACTGGCCAGCTTATTTATCGCCACAAAAAGCAGATTTTGGCCGGCGGACACAGTCAGACCGCCATGGATACAACGGTACCAAATAAATTCACCCGTGTAATATTTACCTTTAGCGATGGTGGCCAGTTATTTTTTAATGATTTACGCAGGTTTGGCTATCTCAAATTGGTATCTAAAGAAGAAAAAGAAAAAATTGTTAAAAATAATTTTGGGATTGAACCGCTTACGCCGGATTATACTTTGGAAGCCTTTGAAAAATTATTTAAAAAACGCCAAACCAATGTCAAAGCGCTGTTACTAAACCAAAAATTAATTTCCGGTATTGGTAATATCTATGCCGATGAAGCGTGTTTTGATGCCCGTATTTTACCATTTAGAAAAGTATCTAGCCTTACCAAGGAAGAAATAAGAAAACTTTTTAGTGTTATCGAACATGTTCTGAAATTATCTATTAAACATCGCGGCACGACCTTTAATAATTATGTAGATAGTGACGGTAATACCGGTAGCCATATAAGTTTTCTCAATGTCTATGGCCGTGCTGGTGAGAAATGCAAAAAATGTAAAAGTATAATTTTAAAAAATAAACATGCCGGACGAGGGACGCATTATTGTGTGAAATGTCAAAAATGATAGTTTGCTTGTTATATTATGTATATAGTGCTATAGTAAAGTTATTAGTTTTTAAATTATAATTTATATGAAATTATTGAAATCATTTTTTTTGTTAGTAGCCGTGATAGCGGCGACACTATGCGTCCCCGCGTCCGTTTTGGCGGCCAAAGGCGTTAAGGTAAATTTTCCCGTGAAGGTTGTCGACGCTAGTGTTGAACCAGCTAAGGTTCTGAAGAATACCTTTGTGGCCATGTATAAGGTGAAACTTAAGCCGATTACTGGTTATGACAATGTATATGACTACGAAGCAACTCAGCAGGCGATAAAATCAACTGGTAGCAAAGGTAATTCGGCCATATTTGTTGTTAAGCCGGATGAAGTAGTTTATTTTTTAGGATTTAAAACAAAAAAGGAGGCATTGTTTGTTAAGAAGTTTACACCAGAAACCCCGCCCCTTAAAAATTTTTCTAAAATTGATGGGATAAATGGTCAGCTCTGCCGCACTGCCGGTACTGATTTTTCTAAGAAATTTGAACCCTTAGATGGTCAAGATTGGTGTTATAAATCTTGGTCAATTGATTTAGATAATAAATAACAATATTCTAAACACCACGAGCTTATGATCGTGGTGTTTTGTTCATGTTGCATTTTTCTTGTCTTTGCTGTAAATTATCTGTATATTTTTGAATAATTTATGCGCCAATACAATCATAAGGAAGTAGAGAAGAAGTGGAAAAAAATTTGGGAAAAGAGCGGAATTTATAAAACTAAAGAAGAATCCGGAAAGCCGAAATATTATGTTTTGGATATGTTTCCGTATCCATCCGGGGCTGGACTACATGTGGGCCATCCCAAAGGTTATATTGCTACGGATATTGTCGGGCGTATGAAAATGATGCAAGGATTTAATGTGCTTCACCCGATGGGTTGGGACGCGTTTGGCTTGCCGGCGGAAAATTACGCCATAAAAAATAAAGTCCATCCTAGCGTAGCCACTGGGGAAAATGTGGCGACTTTTAAAAAACAACTAGGGCTACTTGGCTTTACTTATGATTGGGATAGAGAAGTGAATACCACTGATCCAAAATATTACAAATGGACACAGTGGATTTTTTTGCAGTTATTTAAAAAAGGTCTGGCCTATGAATCTTTCGCGCCTATAAATTGGTGTCCAAGTTGTCAGACTGGTCTGGCCAACGAAGATTTGGATAATGGTAAATGCGAGCGTTGTGGTAGTGAGATCGAGCGCCGTCCGATGCGTCAGTGGGTTTTGAAAATTACCGATTATGCCGAAAAATTATTGGATGGTTTGGATAAATTACCGCTATGGCCGGAGCATATCAAAAAAATGCAGAGCGATTGGATTGGTAGAAGCGAAGGCGCGTTGGTAGATTTTAAAATTAAAGATAGTCATGAAGTTTTAAAAATTTTTACTACTCGTCCCGATACTTTGTTTGGCGCCACCTATATGGTAGTGGCCCCAGAACATCCATTGGTCACGCAAAATTTGCAAAATTTTTCCAATAAAAAGTCGGTACAAGAATATCTAGATCAAGCCAAAAGTAAAAGCGATCTAGAGCGCACCGAATTACAAAAAGAAAAAACTGGTGTGGAATTAAAAGGCCTAAAAGCCATTAATCCGCTTAGTGGCGATGAATTGCCAGTTTTTGTGGCGGACTATGTTTTATACGGATATGGCACGGGCGCGATTATGGCGGTGCCAGGTCACGACGAACGTGATTTTGAATTTGCTAAAAAATATAAATTACCTATTATTGACGTAGTTTTGCCGGTAAATGAAAAAGGTGATGTGGTGTTTGATGGAGATTCAAAAGATGAACCATTTACAGAGAATGGTGTGGCAGTAAATTCTGATTTTATAAACAATCTGCCAACCATAGAAGCTAAGAAAAAAATGATTGAGTATTTGCAAGAAAAAGGTTTAGGCCAGAAAAAAGTACAATATAAATTACGTGATTGGGTATTTTCTCGTCAGCGCTACTGGGGTGAACCGATGCCTTTGGTACATTGTGAAAAAGATGGTTGGATACCAGTACCAGAAAACCAATTACCTCTCGAACTCCCAAAAGTAAAAAATTACGAACCAAGTGGCACGGGTGAATCACCACTCGCTACCATTATTGATTGGGTGAATACCACTTGTCCGCAATGTGGTGGCCCAGCCAAACGCGAAACTAACACTATGCCCCAATGGGCAGGTAGTTGTTGGTATTATTTGGCCTATACTATGCCCAAAGACGCCGACGGAAATTATGATTGGGATAAAAAGAAAATAAATTATTGGAATCCAATCGATCTGTATGTCGGCGGCGCCGAGCATGCAACTCGTCATTTGATTTATGCTCGTTTTTGGCATAAATTTTTATTTGATATTGGTGCAGTGGCCAATGAAGAGCCATTTACTCGTCTACAAAATGTTGGTTTAATTTTGGCCGAAGATGGTCGCAAGATGAGTAAACGCTGGAATAATGTGATTAATCCCGATCAAGTAGTAGAAGAATATGGTGCCGACGCGATGCGCCTGTATGAGATGTTTATGGGGCCGTTTGACCAACCTTGCGCTTGGAGCACAAAAGGCGTGGTGGGTGTGCGTAGGTTTTTGGAAAGAATTTGGGCACTAGCTGAAAAAATTTCAGATAAAGCGATAAGCGATAAAAAATTAACGGCCCAACTTCATCAAACCATTAAGAAAGTTTCCGAAGACATTGAAGCGATGCGTTTTAATACGGCTATATCTTGCATGATGCAACTTTCCAATGAAATGGGCAAAGCCGAATCAATTAGTAAAGAAGATTTTTGTGTACTCTTAAAATTATTATCTCCTTTTGCGCCACATATGACGGAAGAATTGTGGAATGAAGTAGGAAATAAAGAAAGTATTTTTGAATCTGCTTGGCCACAATATTATGCCGCCTTAGCCAAAGACGAAGAAATAACTTTGGCCGTGCAGATCAACGGTAAATTGCGCGACACTCTCACCGTCAGCGCCGACATTACCGAAGAACACGCCAGGAACACGGCTCTGGCCAGCGAAAAAATCCAAAAATGGCTAGAAGGCAAAGAACCAAAAAAAGTGATTTACGTCAAAGGGAAATTAATTAGCATAGTGTTATAATGAAAAAATATTATAAAAAATTAGTTTTTTCTTTTGCTCTATTTGTAGTATTTAGTGGTTTGATAACTTCTGGATTTTTTTATTGGAAAAATTTACAGGAACAACAATATGAAAATTATGAAGCGGCAGTAGAATATGATCAGATGAAAGTCGCCGAAGAGCAAGCGGCTATTTTGGCCAAGGTAGCTTCTTCGACGCTCAATGTAAACGATCCAAAAAATATTTCATCCAAGATTTATCATGTGCGGTTTGGTATTTTGATGTATCATCATATTGATAATAAAAATAAGCGCTTGTCGGTGCGACCGGAAAATTTGGACGCGCAGATAAAATATTTAATCGATAATGGTTATAAATTTATTAAATTAAGTGAAGCCTTTAGAACGTTCGCTTCTTCCTCTACGTCTACTTATCCCTACGACAAAACCGTAGTCCTTACTTTTGATGATGGTTACCGTGATTTTTACCTTAATGCTTATCCGGTTCTAAAAAAATATAATGTTCCGGCCGGACTTTATGTAATTAATCAAGATATTGGTAAACGCGGCAATGTGACTTGGGAAATGATCAAACAACTCCACAACGATGGACTGGTGGAAATTGGTGTGCATACTGTTAATCATTTGCCACTGGGCAAATTAAGACCGGGGTCAGCTTATTACCAGATGGCCAGGAGTAGAGAATTACTTGAAGCCGGGCTTAAGGATAAAATTGACACGATTATTTATCCGTTTGGCAGTTTTAATGAGAATGTTAAAAAGCAGGCTAAACAAATTGGGTTTATCGGGGCGGCCAGTGTGTATTTTGGTCAGCGGCCAAGCGGTCAGGATCTGTATTCTTGGCGTCGGGTGATGATTAATAATAACGATATTGGTCCATTATTACTACGTAAACTTTATATTGCTTTTGAATTGGTAAAATAAAACAGACAAATAGCCGCTATTTGTCTGTTTTATTTTGTTGAAGATTCAAAAATATGGTATAATATAATCAATCAAAATAACTATTATGGTAGCTGAAAAGAAAATGAAAAAAATTTTAATTGCCGAAGATGAAAAACCAATGGCTAGAGCGCTGGAGCTCAAATTAAATCACAGTGGTTTTGAAACCAAAGTAGTCAATGATGGTTTGGCCGCTTGGGAAGCAATTAAAAAAGAAAAATTCGATCTGATTTTGCTCGATCTGATGATGCCCAAAATGGATGGTTTTGAGTTATTAAAATCACTGAAAGATAAAAAAGATAAGACGCCGGTAATTATCGCTTCCAATTTAGGGCAAGATGATGATGCGCAAAAAGCCAAGTCGCTGGGCGCGAAGTGGTATTTTGTAAAGTCCGACACCTCTATAAATAAAATTGTGGATTATGTGGTCGGCACATTAATTGAATAGTTGGTTACTATGAAAATTGAGGATAAAAAAATAAAAGAAGTTTTGTTGGCCGGGAATTATATTACGGACGAAGATGTCAAAAAAGCCGAGGCCGCCACCAAAGGGGAGGAAGGCAAATTTTTGGATTTTTTATTGTCCCAGGAAATCATCAACAAAGATCTACTTGGTCAAGCGATTGCCGAATCTGATAAGGTAAGTTATGCCAACCTCAATACCAACCAACCTTCAGTTGAGCAGGTAAAATTATTACCCGAAGATACCGCTAAGGAATTCACGGCCGTAGTATTTCAGCAAGATGCCGACGGCATAATAGTGGCGACCGATAATCCTACCAATCCGGAATTAACAAAAAAATTAAAAACTATTTTTAAAGGCAAAAAAATTTCCTTGGCGTTTGCTTTTGCCGAGGATGTTGAAGCGACTTTTATTCATTATCTGAAAACTTTGGCCACGCGTTTTGGCGATATTATTAAACAGCAAAAACGCATCGCTCCGGAGATTATTGAACAAATCGTGGATGACGCGGCCGCTTATCGCGCCTCGGATATTCATATTGAGCCCCAGGATAAAGAAGTAATCGTGCGTTTTCGTATTGATGGCGTGATGCAAGAAGCTGGTCGCATACCCAAAGAATATTATGGAAATATTTTAAATCGCATCAAAGTGCAGGCGATGTTACCGATTGACGAACATTTTTCCGCCCAAGACGGGGCGATTCGTCAGGTAAAAGGGGACAGTTCGCTGGATATGCGTATCTCCATTTTGCCTACTTTAAACGGTGAGAAAGTAGTAATTCGTCTGTTGTCGCAATATGTGCGTAGTTTTTCTTTTGCCGATTTGGGTCTTTCCGAGCATGATCAAAAATTATTATTGACCGCTTCCAATAAACCGTTTGGTATGATTTTGGTAACTGGTCCAACCGGGTCGGGTAAAACTACCTCACTTTATGCTTTATTAAAATTATTAAATAGTCCGGATGTAAATATCACTACTATTGAAGATCCGGTCGAATATAAAATGCCGGGCATCAATCAAATTCAGGTTAATGCTCAGACCAACCTTACTTTTGCCAAAGGTTTGCGCAGTATTGTGCGTCAGGATCCGGATATTATTTTGGTCGGTGAAATTCGTGACCAGGAAACAGCTGAGACAGCGGTCAACGCCGCTTTAACCGGTCATTTGCTGCTATCTACTTTTCACGCCAATGATGCCGCTACAGCCGTACCGCGTCTGCTGGATATGGGTATTGAACCATTCTTGTTAGCCTCCACTTTGGAGGTGCTAATAGCCCAGCGTCTGGTGCGTAAAATTTGTGATAAATGTCGCTATAGCGTCAATTCTTCCAAAGAAAAAATTAAAAAAGATATTTCTGAAGAAGCCGCAAAATATTTCAATGGGAAAAATATAGTTTTATATCAAGGTAAAGGTTGCGAAAGTTGCGGTCATACCGGTTTTAAGGGTCGCACCGCTATTTATGAGTTTATTGAAGTGACGCCTGATTTGGAAGAATTAATTTTACAACATCCATCCACCGCTCAAATTTGGAAAATCGCGCGCTCTCAAGGGTCGGTGACATTGTTTGAAGACGGAATAGAAAAAGTGAAAAGCGGTGTTACGACTTTGGAGGAGTTGTTACGTGTTGCCGAGCCGCCAAAATTTTAAAATTTTTTACCCATGAGCCAGGAAAAAAATTTGGACAATAAAAAAGATCAACCAAAGAAAAAGCAATCAATTTTAGCTTTTAGTTTTGGTTTTAATGAAGAAAAAGAATATTTTATTGAAAATCTCGCCATGCTTTTGGCCTCGGGCATGGATATTATCGAATCGCTTGAAGCCATTAAATCCGAAGTAAAATCCACCAAATTAATAAATATTATCGACGGTTTGGTGGAAGATATTAGTTCCGGTTTTAGTTTATCGAGCGCGTTGGCCAAAACTGAAATTTTGCCTCCTCATATTATCGCGCTTATCAAAATTGGTGAAGATAGCGGACGCTTGCACGAAAGTTTGGGCGTAGTTGTGACTCAGCAGAGTAAATCTCGATCTTTTCAGTCCAAAATTCGGGCGGCGATGATGTATCCGGTTTTTGTAATGTCAATTGCGGTGGTGGTCGGCATCGGTATTGCGTGGTTTATTTTGCCACGTTTGGCCAGTGTTTTTGGTCAGCTTAATCTAAAATTACCCCTCGTGACCAGATTACTGATGAGTCTGGGGGCGTTTTTATCCAAATACGGGGCGATTGTAGTGCCGTCTTTTTTGGTTGGTTTATTTTTGATTTTATACTTTTTGTTTATTTTTTCCAAAACCAAATTTATCGGTCAATGGCTTTTGTTTTTAATTCCCGGTATCAAAAATTTAATTCGCGAAGCCGAGTTGGCTAGGTTTGGGTATATCATGGGTACATTGCTTAATTCCGGTTTGCCGGTTTTACAAGCGCTGTCATCACTCAAAGATTCCGGCACACTGCGATCCTATGGAAAAATTTACAGCTATCTCCACGATCAAGTGGAAGAAGGAAAATCTTTTGAAGAAAGTTTTGCGGCCAATAAAAAAATAAAAAAATATATTCCTACGCCAATTCAGAGTCTGATAGCGGCTGGTGAAAGATCGGGCGCGCTTTCCAAAATATTTTTAAATATCAGCGAAACTTTTGAAGCCAAAACCGAATTAACTACCAAAAATTTGAGCGTAATTTTGGAGCCACTGCTACTGGTGATTGTGTGGCTCGGTGTGGTGGCGGTAGCCTTGGCCGTAATTTTGCCAATATATAGTTTGGTTGGTGGGCTTAGTAATAAAAATGATCAGAGTTCTTCTGGCTCTTCTTCGTCGGCTCCGGTCAATTCATCTGTTCCGGTGGTTTCCAGTCCAAGTATAAATGCCGGTAATATTTCTACCAGTTCAGTGATAATCATTGGGCCGAAAGGTTCGGTCAGCAGTACCGTTTCGAGCACCGTGCTTATCGTTTCGCCCACATCTTCTAATATGATTTTGCCTCCACCAGGTGTAGTTGCTCCCATTGGACCAAATATGCTTGAAGTGGCTTCAACCTCTTTGGGATATGTTA
>CALRGC010000007.1 GCA_943357105.1 Candidatus Magasanikiibacteriota bacterium
CGGCGCTACTACCAGCGGCTGAACCTCCAATAATAATAAGATCGATCATACCTAGATTAGTTGATTTAACTGATTAAAAGCTTCCTTCGGGTCGGCCGCGCCAATGATTGCGCTCCCTACACAGAAATTATGTATTCCCCATTTTTTCACCATCTGAATATTTTCTTTTTTAATCGCCCCGTCTACCGCCAATTGCGGACGATAGTTTCTTTCCGATAAAATTTTATTTAATTTTTTAATATGTTTTTCTACTTGCGGCACAAACGGCGCGCCTTGTCGACCGGGGTACACGGTCATAAATAACACCACTTCCAGATCTTTTAAAAAAGGATGAATTTTTTCTACGGCGGTGTCTGGGTTGATGGCTAGTCCAGCGTCAAATCCGTTTTTTTTAATCGTATCAATAGTTTCGGCAATGTCATCTTGGCATTCAAAGTGAAAAATTACACGAGAAACATTTTTTACTTTTTTCCATTTTTGCAGTTCGGCTATGGGATGCTCTACCATCAGATGTAGTTCCCATTCATTTTTTAAATTCAAACCGTTTATTTTTTCAATTTCTTCAAAAGATTTATTTGGGACAAATTGGCCGTCCATCACGTCGATTTGGATGATTGGAGAAAAAGATAATTTTTTGGCTTGCTCAGCAAACTCGGCAAAAGTCTTGACCAGGATAGCGGGGATAATCATAAAAATTTATTTTTCCAGTTTGGAAATTTTTGCATTCCGGCGTACCAAGCGTTCACTGCTTTCAAATTTGGTTTGCAAAAATTTTTTTACAATCGCGTCGGCATGATCATTGGAAAGCACGCGCCCGGCCAAGCACAGAATGTTGGCGTCATTGTGGCGGCGACCCATTTCGGCCGCTTCGATACTGTAGCCCAAAATAGCTCGAGCGCCTTTGACTTTATTGGCAGTAATACAGACTCCGTGTCCGGTACCGCAAACTAAAATTCCAATATCTTTTTTGGTGATTTTTTTAGCCAAGGGAGCGGCATAATCCGGGAAGTCGTCGTCTTTATCAAATTTTTTTGGACCAAGATCTTTTATTTTCTGGCGCAATTGGGTTTTGATATAGGTGGTCAGGTGTTTTTTGAGCTGAAATCCAGCGTGATCGGAGGCAATATAGAGCATATGTTTTTATTATTAACTAACTAATTATACCATTTTGTCTTTATATTTGGCAAACTTAAAATTGACAAAATACAAATGTCTTGTTAAACTAAATTCATAAAGCATTTTACCCGTCATCAGCGGGGAGCTGAAAGTAGAAATTCGCTAAATTTAGCGAAAAATAGACCTTTCCGGGTAGGCCCGTTACTGCCTAAATTAAGCAAAAGCTCAAGATGGTACCGTCCTGATTAATTGGGACTCTTGGCACGAATATTTTCGTGTTTTTTATTTTTTATAAATATGTATAATTCAGAACAAAACGAACAAGAAATTTTGAAATATTGGGATAAGAAACAGGTTTTTGAAAAATCTATTTCACAGCGTCCAGAAAATAAGCCTTATGTTTTTTATGATGGCCCTCCTTTTGCGACTGGTTTGCCACACTACGGCCATATAGTGGCCTCGCTGATGAAAGATACAGTGCCGCGCTACTACACAATGCGTGGTTTTCGCGTCGATAGAAAATGGGGTTGGGATTGCCATGGTTTGCCCGTAGAAAATATTATCGAAAAAGAATTAAATCTCAATAGCAAAAAAGATATTGAGGCATTTGGCGTGGATAAATTCAATGAAGCTTGTCGGGCCACGGTTTTGAAATATGCCGAGGAATGGAAAAAAACAGTGCGTCGCATGGGTCGCTGGGTGGATATGGAAAATGATTACAAAACCATGGATCTCTCTTATATGGAGAGTGTATGGTGGGTGTTCAAAGAATTGTATAAGAAAAATTTATTGTACAAAGGGCATAAAGCGATGCATGTTTGTACACGTTGTGTGACCCCACTTTCGAATTTTGAAGTGACGCAGGGGTATAAGGATGTGAAGGATTTGACGGTGACGGCGAAATTTAAATTAAATACTACTAAAAAATTTGGTGTAGATGGCGATGTGTTTGTGCTCGCTTGGACTACTACGCCTTGGACTTTGCCGGGGAATGTTTTGTTGGCGGTGAATAAAGAATTGGATTATGTGGTAGCTAAAATTGAAAATGAAAATTTTGTCTTAGCCAAAGATTTGGTGGAGTCGGTTTTAAAAGATAAAAATTTTAGTGTTGTAAAAGAATTAAAAGGTTTGGATTTGGTGGGCCTTACTTATGAACCGCTCTTTCCATATTTCAAAGATAGTCCAAATTCTTTCCGCGTCGTAGAAGGGGGTTTTGTCACCACCACCGAAGGTACGGGTATCGTGCATATTGCGCCGGCCTTTGGTGATGAGGATTATCAGATTGGCAAACGCGAAGGTATTCCTTTGGTCCAGCATGTCACGATGGACGGCAGATTTATTGAAGAAGTGGAAGATTTTGCTGGGCATGAAGTGAAGCCAGCTAATGAGCCGACTGCTACTGATGTGGAAATAATTAAATGGCTCGCGGCTAATGGAAAATTATTTTCTAAATTAAAAATCGAACACAGTTATCCGCACTGTTGGCGTTGTGATACTCCACTTTTGAGTTATGCTACTAATAGCTGGTTTGTAAAAGTGACGGAAATTAAAGAGCAACTATTGAAAAATAATCAGCAAATAAATTGGGTGCCGGAGCATATTAAAGACGGCCGTTTTGGTCTGTGGCTCGAAGGCGCGCGCGATTGGGCGGTGTCACGCAATCGTTTTTGGGGTGATCCATTGCCAGTGTGGGAAAGCGCGGACGGTGATACTATCTGTGTGGGCAGTGTGGCTGAGCTGGAAGAATTGTCCGGTGTGAAAGTGAATGATTTGCATAAACATGTAATCGATAAAATCGAAATAAAAAAAGATGGCAAAGTTTATCACCGTGTGCCGGAAGTTTTGGATTGTTGGTTTGAGTCTGGTTCGATGCCTTATGGCCAGATGCATTATCCGTTTGAAAACAAAGCTAAATTTGAAGCGGGTTTTCCAGCGGAATTTATTGCCGAGGGACAAGATCAGACCCGCGGTTGGTTTTATACTTTGCATATTTTGGCGACGGCTCTTACCCTGGGGGATAAACCATCTATACCAAAAGAAGCCAGCGTGCCCGCTTTTCGTAATGTGATAGTCAATGGCATTGTGTTGGCCGAAGATGGTAAAAAGATGAGTAAGCGTCTGAAAAATTATCCGGAGCCGGATATTTTACTCGAAAAATATGGCGCCGACGCGATGCGTTATTATTTGATTACTTCGCCGGTAATGGAATCGGAAGCTTTAAATTTTTCCGAAACCGGTGTGCGCGAAATGTACGGCAAAGTGGTGAATACGTTGTGGAATGTAGTGGAATTTTATCAGATGTATCCGGTCGCTAATGCGGAAAATTTAGTTTCCGATCATGTTTTGGATCAGTGGATAATGGCTAAGCTCAATGAACTGATAAAAGCCGTTACGGTTGGAATGGAAGAGTACCGTCTAGCTGCGGCGAGTCGTCCGATTGTCGAATTTATTACGGAATTATCGCAGTGGTATGTGCGCCGTAGTCGCGATCGCTTCAAGGGTGATGATGCGGAAGATAAAGCTAAAGCGTCGGCAACTTTGAAATCAGTTTTGCTAATCTTATCCAAGGTGATGGCGCCGTTCACTCCTTTTATCGCGGAAAAAATTTATTTGATTCTAGGTGGTGAATTGGAAAGCGTGCATTTGGAAATATGGCCAACTTATAAAGAAGAGAAATATCACAACACCGTGCTGGAACATATGACCAAAGCTCGCCAATTTGTAGAAATGGGTTTGGCTTTGCGCAATGAAAATAAATTAAAAGTGCGTCAGCCACTTCATGAGCTCAAGATGAATTACGAACATTTTTCCGATCAGCTTCTCGAAATGATCGCCGATGAATTAAATGTGAAAAAGGTGAGCTATGCCGAAGCGGTGGTGGAAGCTAATTGGGCGGCCAAAGAAGATGGAAAAAATAAGATCTGGCTTAATACTTTTGTTGATGAACAACTAAAAAAAGAAGGCCTTGCCCGTGAGATTATCCGTACTATAAATCAAATGCGTAAAGAGCAGGGTTTGACCATCAACGATCGGATAATACTAAAATATAGTACTGAGCAGGCTATTTTAGGCCAAGTTTTTGAGAATTTTAATGTCGAAATCATGGCGGCGGTTTTGGCTAATTCAATAGAAAAAACGGCTAAAATTGAGCCTTTAAGTGAAATTGATGGTCAAAAATGTGGTTTAGTCATAGAAAAAGCTAATTGACATTTGACCGGTAATTTGGTATACTCTTGGAGTTCAAAAAAAATAAATATGGACAGTTCTTCCAGTGAAGATCCGTACCCAATTACAAATTATTTAATTTATATTAATAACACAAGAATCTAGTTTTTTGTGTTATTTTTTTATTTTATATTAACTTAAAATATGCCTTTGAAAAAAACCAACCCTAAGCAAACTATTTTGTTGGTGCACGCCATGAGTCCGTCTAAAAAATTTGTTTTCCAAAAAATAAAAAAGATGGGTTTGCATTTGGTGTGTTTGAGTAAAGAAAAAACTGAGTGGGCTTTGCCTTATGTGGATCAATGGATTTTGGCCGATCTACAGAACCACAAAGAATGTATTGAAGCGGTCAAGAAATATAACCGTGAACATTCGGATTATTCGGTGCAAGGCGCGGTAACTTTTTGGGATGAGGCGGTATTGCTCACTTCGCATTTGGCCGAATCTTTGAATTTAATCGGTATTCCTTATGATATCGCCAAGAAAGTAAAGAATAAGTACAATTTTCGTGATTTTTGTTCGGCTAATAGTATTTTGGCGCCAAAACATAAATTATTGCGTAACAAATATGAAATTCCCGCTTTGGAAAAAGAATTAAAATATCCGCTGGTGGTAAAACCAGTTTATGGCGCGTGTAGCGCCTATGTGGTTAGGGTGAATAATCGCGAAGAGTTGATAGAGACCTATGATTATGTAAAAAATAATATTAAATCTTTTTGGTTGGCATCGGAGTGGGAAAATTTTGATTTGTTGGTAGAAGAATATATTGACGGTGAAGAAGTTGATATGGATATTTTGGTGCAGAATGGCAAGATAAAATTTTATTCCATTTCGGATAATTTTAATAAGAGTCGCAGTCGTTTTTTTGTCGACAGTGGCCAGGCTATACCTTCTAATTTGCCTAGTAAAGAACAGGATGATCTGATCAATATGGCTGAAGAAACTTTGGAAAAATTAGGTATTCAAAATGCTTGTATTCACTTTGAAGCCAAATCTTCGCCTAATGGTCCATGTCCGATTGAGGTGAATATGCGCATGGGGGGAGATTATGTCTATTCATATCTTAAAAGCGCTTGGCACGTGGATTTGGTGGAGCAATCGGTGAATATCGCGCTGGGAAATTTTATTAAAATAGAAAAACCGGAAAGGCCATATAAATATATTATCGGTTGGGATTTACAGCCAGAATCTTCGGGTATTTTGGTGGAATTGGAAGTTTCTCCCAAATTGAAATCACAAAAATGTTTTGAAGAAATTTATTTATTCAAGGAGATCGGTGATGCTATTTTACGTCCGCCGGAAGGTTATGACAGTTTGGGTTGGGTGACGGTATCAGGGGACAATAGTATTGATGCTCAGGATAATTTGCAGGATGTTTTGAAAATGGTGAATTATAAAGTAGTCAATTTTGATCAGGATTCTGTTTTGGGAAAAACTTCGCGTCAGAGTCGATTATCGGCCGCTATGGTAAAAAAAGATTTTATTATTCAAGCGGCTAAAATAGAAAAAGTACGTCGGATTTCTTTGAGTGATCAACGCAAATTACATATTGGTATTGTCGGCAATAAAACTCATTTTAGCGATGAGGCCAGAGAAGCAATGGTGACGGTAAAATATATTGAAGAGGAATTAAATAAGCGCGGCTATTTAACCACCACCATTAATTTTAATAATTTAGAGCGGGCGTTGGCGGTTTTAAAAGATAGTGAAGTCAATTTATTATTCAATGTGGCTGAAGGTTTAAATAATAATGAACTGTTTAAATCGCAAGCCGCCGCTATTTTGGAGTCATTGCAAATTCCTTTTACCGGATCGGATTCTTTGACTATAGCGCTGTGTCAGGACAAAATAAAGACTAAAAAATTATTGAATTTCCACAATATTCCAATTCCAGCCTGGGATTATGCTTACACCATTAATGATGTTATCAACAAAGATTTGACCTATCCGCTTTTGGTAAAACCTGGCAATTCCGACAGCTCTTTTGGTATTACCAACAGCTCGGTGGTCACCAATAAAAAAGAGTTGGAGAAACAAGTCAAAAGAATCATTGAAGATTTAGGTCGGCCGGTTTTGATAGAAGAATATATTGAAGGGGATGAATATGAAATTTCCATTATCGGAAATAGTGGTGAAGATTTGCGAGTGTTACCACTATCTCGTTCGGTGTTTAAAAAAATGCCCAAAGGTTATTGGCATATTTACACTAGTGAAGCCAAAAGGCAAAAAAATTCCGCTTACAAAAAAATTATTTTACAAAGTCCGGCTAAAAACGTGAACCCAAAGTTGGAATCTTTGCTTACGGAGATCGCCTTGGATGTTTATCAGATTATGAAATGTCGGGATTACGGACGAGTCGGTATCCGCGTGGACAAAGATGGCAATCCTTATGTTTTGGAAATTGATACCAATCCACCGCTGAATGAGCAATCGGAATTTGTCAAAGCAGCCAAAATAACCGGGATGAAATATGGTGATTTGTTGGAAGAAATTATCAGTTTGGCGATTAAGCGTTATCAGTCAAAAAATAATTTAGTTTAATTTTTATGGACAAAGATGATCTCTTAAATCAATTAAAAAATTATATATATTGTCGGCTAAAACCGTCCAAATTTGGCGGGGTAGGTGTGTTTGCTATCAGAAAAATACCAGCCGGAGTAGAACCTTTTTTGGGATCAGCCCAACCAAAGCATATATTTTTTTCGGTTGAACAGCTGGAAGATCTACATCCAAATGTGAAACGACTGGTTCAGGATATAGTAGTTTATAAAAATGGTGTTTATCATCTTCCAGACAATGGTTTGGCTCAAATCGATATTGCTTATTATGTGAATCATTCCGATTCGCCAAATTTAAAAGTACGCGAGGATGGGCATACCTTTGAAGCGATCACGGATATTTTAGAAGGGGAAGAATTAACGGCTGATTACTCTACTTATAATGATGAAGAGGATGTTTTTGACAGGTAAATTCAAAATTTATTTTGAGGTTGACGTTAAACGTTTTTTGATTTATTATTAATAAATAATTTAGCTAATCTAGATTTATATGAAAGTAAAAGAAATTTTTGATCTGGGCACTAAAATTGGGGTAGAAGCCGATCCGCGTGGCCCAAAAGGGGTAAAAAAATATTTGGATAGAGTAAAAAAACAGTACGAAAGTCTAAAGTCGGAAGATCAAAAATTTTTTGATACCGAAAAATTAACCAATCCCTTTCCGGATGGTTTTATTCATGTGGATGATGGAAAAACTCAAGTCAAAAGGGTGATGGCGGGTATAGATATAAACGGCGAAGAAATTTTATTGGCTGATGCTTTAAATAATCACGGTAAAAAAATTGATTTAGTAATTGCTCATCATCCTGAAGGCAAGGGTCTTTCTAATTTACATGAAGTCATGGAGATGTATACCGATGTTTATGTCAATCACGGTGTGCCAGTGCATATCGCGGAAAAATTGACTGAAGAAAGAATAAAAGAGATTGGTCGCGGGGTTCATCCAGTCAACCATTTTCAAGCCGTAGATATCGCGCGCCATCTAAATATTAATTTTATTAATACTCACACTATTACCGATAATCTGGTAGATAGATTTGTTCGTGATTATTTAACAAAAAAAGCTCCCGAAACTGTTGGTGAAATTATTAAAGCTCTGCTCGAATTACCTGAATATCAAATTGCTCAAAAGCAAGGCGCGGGTCCAAGAATTATCGCCGGTTCATCCAATCATCGGGTCGGTAAAATGATGCTCGAAATGACCGGCGGCACCAATCCTTCACCCAAAGTTTATGAACAATTTTCCCAATTTGGTGTGAGCACAATTGTGGGTATGCACATGCGTGATGATGCGATGAAAAATGCCAATGAGTTTCATATGAATATTATCACTGCCGGTCACATGTCTTCGGACTCTCTTGGTATGAATTTATTTTTGGATGAGTTGGAGAAGAGGGGTATAGAAATAGTGCCTTGTGGCGGTCTCATTCGTGTCAGTCGCGTAAAAAAAGGTAAAAAATAATCAATTAAATCGCCCTTTGCGGGGCGATTTTTTTATGTTAGAATAGTGGGGTAAAAATATATTATGATCGCTCTAATTCAAGGGAAAGTAACAAGCTGTGCGGGACAAGATGTTGTGATTTTGACCAATAGTGGAATTGGCTATAGTCTTTTGGTGTCTCCTAATGCCGCTCAGATATGTATGGTAGGTAATGAAGTGAGTTTGGAAACTCACTTGGTAGTAAAAGAAGATGCTTTAGATCTTTATGGATTTGCTTCTGTATCAGAAAAGAAATTATTTAAAAATTTTGTGTCGGTTTCAGGAGTGGGGCCAAAAACCGCGATGCATCTTTTTTCGCTGGGTAGTGTGGAAGAGATTGTTTTGGCCGTGGGCAGAGGGGACACGGATTTTCTTACCAAAGTCAGTGGTATTGGTAAAAAGACGGCGGAAAGAATAGTGCTAGAATTGCGGGAAAAAATGCAGAAACAACAAACAGAATACGGTAAAGTATCTATATCTGAACACGAAAGTGGAAGCGTAAATGACGCGCTTGAAGGTTTGATTACTCTGGGGTATACGGTGTTGCAGGCCCGTGAAACACTTAAGAAGATTGAAACGGACGGAAAGACAAGCGAACAATTATTACGTGAAGCTTTGAGGATTATTAAATAAAAAAATGGCCGGTATACCGGCCATTTTTTTATTTTTATCTGTACTTATTTATTTCTTCTTTTAATTTCATTGCTTCTTCACGCGCTTTAGCGGCAAAATTTTCAGTATTATCGGCAAAGATAATAATACGGGAAGAACTAATTATTAGTCCACTTTTTTCTGAGTTTAGTCCGGAGGCCAAAGTTTTTTCCAGATCTCCACCTTGGGCGCCAATACCTGGAACCAAGAAAAACATACTGTCGGTTTTGGAGCGAATCAATTCCAGTTCTTCCGGATAAGTGGCGCCAACTACCAATAAACAATTATTATTTGTATTCCAATCTTTGATAATTTTTTCCGCCACGATTTCAAATAGATTTTTATTATTTATTCTCAAATCTTGAAATTCTCCAGCGCCAGGATTGGAAGTGCGACAGAGGATAACACTACCTTTATCGGCGCGATCCAAAAATGGCGCTAGTGCTTCTTGACCCAGATACGGATGCAATGTGACCATATCGGCACTTAGATAATCAAACGCGAATTTCACATAGCCATTGTTGGTGTTGCCAATATCGGCGCGTTTGGCGTCGAGAATTATCGGGATTTCCGGATATTTTTGGGTCAAATAATCACAAGTCATCTTGAGTTCCTTGATACCTTTTTCACCCTGGGCTTCATAAAAAGCAGTATTGGGTTTATAAGCACAAACCAAATCGGCGGTGGCATTGATTATCAGTTTATTAAATTCAAATTGAGGAAATTCCAAGCTTTTTAAGTGAGTGGGAATTTTGGCTACCTCACTATCTAGTCCTACACATACCAAAGAATTATTTTTGGCGATAATATTTTTTATTTTTTCCATTATACCCATATTACACCTGATTATTTTGAATGAAATTTTTTACCTCTTGGGCGACCGCGCTATTAATTTTATTTTCTTTTTTCAGGATATCCACCATTTCAGACATGGTGATTACCGAGTGTAAGTTTTTTCCTTTTTCGGAAATATGTTTTTTGCCACCTTGTTCACGATCCAGCATTACTACCACGTCGGTAGTTTTGAGACCTTCAATTTCTAGTGGTTCAATAGTTTCAAACACACTACTGCCACTAGTCACTAAATCTTCTACCACTAAAACCTGCTGACCGACCGTAAAAGCACCTTCAATGGCTTTTTTAGTGCCATAATCTTTTACTTCTTTGCGGCGCATGATCATCGGGATGTTGTGCTCGAGGGAAATTGCCGTAGCGATTGGAAGGGCGGTATATGGTACACCACAGACCAAATCAAATTTTAGATTTTTTACTTCTTCCCACATCGCTTCACCTACCGCTTTGAGAATTTCCGGATAGGAAACAATTACGCGCAAATCTATATAGATAGGGGACATGATACCACTTTTTAGTTTGAACTCGCCAAATTTTACAGCTCCAATTTCAAATAGTTTATTTACCAGATGTTCTTTGGTCATAGATTAAACCTTATATATTTTATTATTTAAAATTGTATATTTAGGCCAGCCTTTTAGCTCCCAACGGTCAAACGGACTCCAACGGCATTTGGTTTTTAAATTTTCATTTTTTATGGTTCTGATTTCATTGAGATCTACCAAAACCAGATCATTATTTTTTTCTAAGCCAAAAATTTTTAGGGGATTAGTGTGGGTTAATTCCACAATTTTTTCTAAAGTTATTTTGCCTTTATTATGAGCATCCAGTAAGAGAGGTAAATAGGTTTCAATGCCCGGTACGCCTGAGGGAGAATTTGGGTACGGCAGACTTTTTTCCTGGAGTGTGTGCGGAGCGTGGTCCGTGCCGACAGTGTCTATGGTGCCATCGTTTATGGCCTCCCAGAGGGCGTTTTGGTCGTTTTTGGAGCGTAAAGGCGGGTTCATCTGGGCTTTGGCGCCAAGAGTGCCATAGGCCGTTTCATCAAGAAATAGATGATGTGGCGTAACTTCGGCAAACACCTTGATTCCTTCTTTTTTGGCTTGGCGAATTAGGTCAATTTCTTGAGCCGTACTGGTATGAAGTATGTATAGAGTCACTCCGGTTTCACGCGCCAAATGGATCGCTTTTTGGGCGGCAATTTGAGCGGCGCGATTGGGGCGAATTTTGCCGTGATCGCTTATGGTCGCTTCTGGGAAATTATTTTTTTGTGCGTTGATGATGTCGTCATCTTCGGCATGCACGGCCACCACCAAATTTAATTCGGCGCATTTTTTAAAAATATTTTTTTGCGCCTCATAATCCGCCACCAAAAGATTGCCGGTACTGGCGCCCATAAAGAGTTTAACACCGATTATTTTGTTTTTGCATTTCTCTATCTCTGGTAAATTATCTGTGGTGGCACCCAGATAAAAATATCTATGCAATGGTATATTTATTTTTGTCAGTTGTTCGTTTACTAATTTTATTTTTTCATCCAAAATTACTTCGGTAGTAATAGCCGGTGTATTATTGGGCATATCAAAAACTGTGGTTACGCCACCATTTATAGCGGCCAAGGCTCCGCTTTCCCAATTTTCTTTATATTCCGCTCCCGGCGTCCGAAAATGAACATGAGGATCAACTAGAGCTGGCAAAGCGATTAAATTTTTGGGATCGGCATCAAGGGGCAAATCACATTCAACTTCTAAATTTTGGTAAGTTTTAATTTTCATGTAAAAATATTAGACGCGGTATTGGATATCATTTTGGGAAAAAGTTTTTTCACAATAGCGACACTGTAATTTTACCTCAGTATTATTATTTTTGGTATAAAAAATTGTCGACATCAGTTCATTGTTCGTGATACATTTTGGGTTTGGGCAGATAATCAGTTTTTCTACCATATCTGGTATCGTGACATGAAATTTTTTCGCCAATTCAAAATTCCTGATAATATTGATAGTAGCCGTAGGCGCCAAGATGGCTACGCGGTTGGCTTCTTCGGGAGTGAGCTCTCGGTCTTCTACTTTAATAATATCTTTTTTGCCCAAAGTTTTGCTGGGGAAATTTTGGCCGGTAGTGACAATTTTTTCGTTGTTAAATAGTTTTAAAACCTGAATAATTTTTAAAGCTTGACCGGCCGGAATGTGATCAATAACCGTGCCTTTTTTGATAGCAAAAACTTTGAAGGCGCGAATTTCTTTTTCATTTTTCATAAAATTTTTAATTAATTCATTTTACCTAGCACCATCGCCAGTAAAGCTTGGCGGGCGTATAGACCATTTTCGGCTTGTTCAAAATAATAGGCATGTTTGGTTTTATCGACATCGGTATCAATTTCACCCACGCGTGGTAGGGGGTGTAAGACGCGTAAATTTGGTCGCGCCTTTAACAATTTTTTGCCTTTGAGGATAAAAATATTTTTTATTTTTTCATATTCCATCTGATCGGCAAAACGTTCGCCTTGGATACGAGTCATATATAAAATATCCACTTTATTAACCACTTCTTCTATTTTTTGATGGAAAGAAAATTTAATTTTTCTTTCTTTAAGTTCTTCACAAATATAATTTGGCATCTGTAAAGAGTCTGGTGCCACAAAATATAGGCGCGCGCCAAAGTGCACCAAAGCTTGGGCTAAAGAGTGAGTGGTGCGCCCGTATTTGAGGTCACCCACTAAAGCAACGTCTAAACCTTCTAATTTTTTTTGACATTCTTGAATAGTAAATAGGTCAAGTAGGGTTTGGGTAGGATGTTGGTTGGCACCGTCACCACCGTTTAAGATCGGTTTGTCGGTGGCCTCAGAAGCGCGCCGCGCCGCGCCTTCTATGGGATGGCGCATCGCTATTACATCGGCATATTGCCCAATTATTTTGATCGAATCAAATAACGTTTCACCTTTTTTGGTGGAAGTCACTCCCGGATCCGCAAAGCCCACCACACTACCACCTAGATGTTGCATCGCGCTCTCAAACGATAGGCGAGTGCGAGTGGATGGTTCAAAAAAACAACTGGCCATCACTTTATTTTTTAACAATTGTGGCTGTGGTTCTTTTTTTAGTTGTTTGGCGTTTTTTAAGACTGATAAAATTTCATTTTTACTAAGCTCTTTAATCGAGATAATATCTCGCCCCGTTAGGTTGGTGGCCATAGGTTTGAATTATTTAAAAAAAGCCACCCAAGTTCGGGTGGCCGATTATTAATGAAGATAAATTTTGGTAAAAATGTTGATCATATTCTTAGCCATGGTATCATTATTTTTTTTGGTTGACAATGGCCAGATGTGCATAATTATTTCAGCTTTTCACGTAGTAATTTTTCAGCCACAGCTGGATCGGCACTGCCTTCGGTGGCCTTCATTACCATCCCTTTGAGGAATTGCATTAGCGGCTCTTTGCCGGCCTTGAATTGGGCTACTTGGTTAGGGTTGTTTTTTATGACTTCGTCCACCACCGTACTTAGTTGATCTTCGTCGGCAATCTGGCCATAACCTTTTTCTTCCATAATATGAGTAGGATCAATATCGGTGTTGCTGTCGAGCATTTCGGAGAGAACTTTTTGGGCATTGGTGGAGTTGAGACGATTGGTAAAAATTAAAGCGATCAATTCGGCAAAATTTTCCGGTTTAATTTTGAGGATTTTAATATCAATCTTTCTTTCGGCCATCGCGCCGGCAAGTTTGGTCGTCAGATATCCACCCGCTAATTTGGCTAGTTGGGCAGTTGGTGGTGGAGCATTTTTATCCGCTTGCAGATGGGAATCTTTTAAATCATTCACCCAATTCAATAATTCACTATACACCTCTTCGGTAAAATTAGCCCAGTCTTTGTCGGCGGTAAGAATTTGCGCGTCGGCCCAAGAAAAACCATATTCACTATGGAAACGCGTGCGACGAGTGGCTGGCAATTCCGGTAAGTTAATGTCAGTGGCAATTTTTAGCGGATGAAAAGGTGGAATATCCGGCTCCGGGAAATAGCGATAGTCGGCGGCCGATTCTTTTACGCGCTGTAATACTGTCTGGCCTTTTTCATCGTTCCACCCGCGGGTTTCTGGCCCCCAAGCTTCACCCTTTTTGATCATTTCAGTTTGGCGAATAGTTTCATATTCAATCGCTTTTTCTACCGCCCGGAAAGAATTAATATTTTTTACCTCCACCTTATTATTTAGTTGGTAATTACCAAGCGGTTTTACTACACCATCAACAATTTCAAACTTGCCCTCTTCTTGGATAGAAATATTGGCTTCACAGCGCATATGACCTTTTTCCATATCGGCGTCACTGATTTCCAAATAACGCAAAATAGTCTGCAATTCCTGGCAGTAGGTTTTGGCTTCCAGAGCACTCTGGACATCTGGATCGGAAACTATTTCTACTAGTGGGACACCGGCGCGATTAAAATCCGCCAAAGTCGAACCATCGTTGCCATGAGTGAGTTTGGCCGTATCTTCTTCTAGGTGAATACGAGTGATGCCAATTTTGGCCGTGTCGCGGTGATTTTTACCGGGCAAAAATTCCAGCTTAACTCCTCCATGTTCGCCAATCGGCAGATCATATTGAGAAATCTGATAAGCTTTTGGCAGATCCGGATAAAAATAATGTTTACGATCAAATTTAGAAAATTCGTTTATTCTACAGCCCAGAGCTTTGGCAATTTTTACTGTCCATTCAATGGCGGTTTTATTCGGAAGTGGTAAGGTGCCGGGGTGGGCGAGACAAATTTCGCAGATGTTGGTATTGGGTGTGTCACGATCGGGAGAATTGGGACAAGGGCAAAACATTTTGCTCTTGGTTTTGAGCTCCACATGAATTTCTAGACCGATAATGGGGATATATTTTGGCATGTTTGTTTCGCGCTATAATATAAAGTAATATCTTGCCAGACAAATAGTGGAAAAATAAAGATAGCGACCGTTCCGGCAATAAATTCAAAAGCCAGATCATAGACGATCGGTGACGGGTTAAAAATTATCACAAAAATCGCTATCGCCGCTTTGGCCACAAACCCGGAAAGAAATGAAAAAAATATTTTTGGTATACCGATTCTCCAAGCCATTGCCCACCAGCGTCCAACTATTAAATTTTTGCTTTCGGACAAGGTGCTTAGGCCTCCCTTATTTTCAAAAATTACTATGTAGTTGCTAAAATAATACCAGACGAAAAATATTACGGCCGGGATAAATAATAAAATACCGCCTAGAGTAATCAAAAATATGTTTACTAAAGTTATAAAAAATACCGGTAATAAATATTTTTTTATTGATAAAAATTGTTGTTTAAAAGGTAGTAGCGGTTGGTTTTGATCTAAATTTTGGGCAACTTTCATAAAGGCGATTGTGCCCCAAAATCCCAATATGGCCAAGATAATTAATAAAATTAAGACAATTAAATCCGAGATGCGACTGGATAGGCGAGTGTTGAAGGTCAAAAACACGCCGAAGTAGCCGGCGCCATAACGCAACAAAAGTGCGGCGATGAGAATAGACAGATAGGGGAAAGTTCTGCCAAAATTTTTGGAATACTTTTCAAAACTTTGACTAAACAATTCCGTAATAGAGATCAACATACTATTTTAAAATATTTTTTAACAGGTCTAGCGCCTGTGCTTTCATTATATCAATTTTTTCCTCCCCCGACAAATAGTGAACCTGAGTGCCTAAATTCAAAAAGAAATTTTTGAAGTCGTCATTTTGGAATTTAAGTGCAGCTTTTTTCAAAAAATCTTTTTTTTCAAAGATGGCATTATCGATTTTCTCATGTCGAGACATTAGCCGTTTGTAAGCTATTTGTGGATCAATATCCATCAAAATGAGGTGATCGGGACGATAGTTGGATGCTAGACGGTTGCCTACATAGCCAGCCACCTTTTCTAAGGTGAGATGGCTATCTTGGGTGGGTTGGTAGGCCAAAGAGGTGCTTATTCCTCGATCCTGGATAATATATTTTTTATTTTTTAGAGCCGGAATAATTACTTTGGTATAAAGAATTATTCTATCCAAAGAGTGGGCTTCGGCAATGGCTTCGGCTGGGTAATTATTTTTATTATTTATAAATTCTTCTCGTAAAATTTTTCCTATCCCGACATGGGTCGGCTCAGCCGAAAAAATAAAATCACAATTAATAAATTCTGATAGCTCCGGATAGCGATCATTTTCCAAAAAGTATTTTTTTAGATCAAAAATTTTATAGCCGGCGGAAATCGAATATTCTTTCCAAGCGTCCACAATAGTACTTTTGCCACTGCCGTCGATGCCGTCGATCATTATAAACATAATGATTTAGTATTTTTTATAAATTACAAACGAAAAACCAGGGTGGTCTTCGCGACTGTCTTCTCTCCAGATATCCCCATTAATTTCCGGAAAGAAAGTGTCACCATCTGGCGATTGGTATATATGAGTGATATATAGCATATCGACACGATCAATGGTCTGGCGATAAATACTGGCACCACCGCAAATAAATACATCCTCATCTTTTAGTTTTTCAAAAGCGTCATCAAGAGAATGGAATACCCGCACTCCTTCTGGGACAAGATAATTTTCATTGTTAGTAATAAGCACATTTTTTCTTCCCGGTAACGGTTTGCCCAGGTAGCCAATAATAGAATCAAAAGTCGCCTGGCCCATCACACAAGTTTTTCCTAATGTCATTTTTTTAAAATATTGAAAATCTTCCGGGATATTCCAGGGAATTTTATTATTTTTTCCAATACAATTATTTTCCGCTACCGCGGCAATAATAGAAAATGGCATATTTAAACAGCGATAGGTAATTCGATGCGCGGAAAACTTTGGTAGCCTTCAATTTTGGTATCTGTATATTGCCAATCAAAAATAGAGGTAAAATTTTCCGTGATAATTTTTGGCAGGGGATAAGTATTGGGGTCGCGCGTTAGCTGTTCGCGCGCGCCGTCGAGATGATTGATATAAATATGCACGTCCGCCAAAAAACCCACTAATTTTCCTTCTTCGTAACCGGTTTCTTTGGCCAATAAATGTAGTAAGGTGGCGTAACTGGCAATATTAAACGGCAAACCAAGCATTGTGTCCACGGAACGCTGATTCCAAAGCAAATTTAATTTTTTGTTGATTACAGTCACCTGAAAACCATAATGGCAGGGCGGCAGAGCCATATCTTGTAGTGCCAAAGGATTCCAGGCCATCACGATCATCCGGCGGTCATTGGGATCGCTTTTTAATTTATCTACTAAGCGTTTGAATTGGTCGACACCTTGGTTGGTATAATCGGAATTAAAACTATAATATGGGGCATTAAAGTGGCGCCACTGGAAGCCATAAATCGGACCCAAGTCCCTTTCTTCTTTCATCTTTTTTTGAGACGCTTCGTCGTGACCGTACGGGGCTTTTTTGGGGTAGGCCCATTCATCCCAAATATGGTTGTTTCTTTCTTGGAGCCAGGTTTTGTCGGTGATGCCTTTGATAAAAAATTCCAATTCGGAAGTAATAACCTTGTAGGGCATTTTTTTGGTAGTGAGTAGGGGAAAACCCAAGCTCATATCATGTTCAAAAATAGCACCGGCAATGGCGATGGCATCGGTACCGGTGCGATTGCTTTTTTGGACACCTTCATCCAAAACTTTTTTTACGATGTTGAGGTAATTCTGCATATTTTTAAATTATTTTTCTCCGGTGGAACCAAACCCACCTCGTGATGTCACACTCATTGTTTCAGTCTCTTCCCACACTCCTTGATCTACTTTGAGAAATAAACCTTGAGCGACTCGTTCTCCTTTTTCTATTAATACTGGTTGTTCGGTAAAATTATACATCAATACTTTTATTTCATCGGTTTCACCACAATAATCACTGTCTATCACTCCCACTCCATTGGGCATAGATAAGCCCTTTTTTTGTGGGGTGCTGGAACGATTGATAATAGCCAAAAAAT
This sequence comes from Candidatus Magasanikiibacteriota bacterium, assembly GCA_943357105.1. Lineage (GTDB taxonomy): Bacteria > Patescibacteriota > Patescibacteriia > Magasanikbacterales > GWA2-37-8 > CAIOJG01. Next base: position 17,831 of record CALRGC010000007.1, read on the forward strand.
ATCCAGAAGGAGTGCCAATAATTAGACCGGTTGGAATTTTGACAATTTCTTTGGGGGCGATGGTGGTATTTTCACTAGCATAAAAATCAAAGCCGGCCGAGCCATCGGTGTGGTATTGAGGTAGGGGGAGTGACTTGTCCAGGCGTTTGATTTTTATTTTCATAATTATAGATATTTGGTGACCACGGAATCTAATTGCGAATAAGTATTTTCTAAAGAACTATTATTATCAATTGTAAAATTGGCAGTCTGTGCAATTTCTAGAATTTTTTGTTCGGCTTCTTGATGGCCTTCGGCTTGGAATTCTTCCCAAGTTTTAGTGGCATCATCCGGTTTTTCACCGCGAGTGGCTAGACGTTCAAAGCGTTTACGTTCTTCGGTTTTGATATAAATAAGGATAAAATTAGAAAGCTCTTTGAGGTGGGTGACATCCGTTGGTCGGCGCACACCCTCGGTAATGATAACTTCAGCAGTAGAATTTTTGGCATCGGCCGCTATCACCTTGGACATTATATCTTCGCTAAAATTTTGGCGCAGTATCGTAGATAAGATTTGAAAATTTGATCTGGTTGGTTCGATGTATATTCTTTTTAGAATATCGCCCAGCATGTCGGAAAATCGAAAAGTGACCGCGTTAAACTTTTTTTTGAGATATTCCGTAGCGGTGGTTTTGCCTGAGGCGTTTTCGCCGACAATGCCGATAATTAATTTGGCCATATTATTGTTTGGAATATTGTTCTATACCTTCATCAAAAAAATTGAGTTCTAAACCCACTTGTCTAAACATTTCTTCGCTTTCACTGCCGGCGTGATAGCGTTTTTCACAGATTACTTTTTTGATTCCGGAATTAATAATCATTTTGGCGCAAACGGCGCAGGGAGTCATTTTGCAATAAAGGATGGCGCCGTCAATCGCGATACCGGTTTTAGCAGCTTGCACGATGGCATTTTGTTCGGCATGAGCGGTACGCACACAATGTTGGGTCTGATGGCCATCTTCGTGAGTCATAGTTTTCATCTGATGGCCGATTTCATCGCAGTGAGGTAGACCTTTGGGGGAGCCGACATAGCCAGTGACCAGGATCTGTTTGTCTTTGGCTATCACACAGCCACTGCGTCCGCGGTCGCAGGTAGCGCGTTTGGCCACAGCGCGACAAACTTCCATGAAATATTCATCCCAAGTGGGTCTAACGTATTTTTCTTCAGTCATAAGATTAAGGTAAATAGTAGGGTTATTTTAACAAAAATAACTATTGTTGCCAATAGCTATTTTTTTTCTTATTTTAGCCAAAAATTAGTTGAAAATTATCTGTCCTTTATCGGCATCCAAAGTGATATTTTGTCCGTTTTTGATTTCGGTGAGCGCGCCTTTGACACCGACCAAACATGGTTTGCCTAATTCACGCGCGACAATAGCGGCGTGGGATAAAATACTGCCTTGGGCGGTGATAATACCGCCGGCTTTTTTCATTAGCGGCACATAATCAATCATAGTCATGGAACAAATGAGAATGTCACCATCTTTGAGATCGTTATTTTTTGGATCCAAAATTATTTTGGCGCAACCAGAAATTTTTCCAGCGTTAGCGCAGATACCGGATAGAGAAGTATTGATTAGTAAACTACCAGATTTTAAATCTTTCAAAGATTCGTAAATCACTCGGTTGTAATCGATAAAATAAATTTTATTATCCGGCCAAACCACAAATTCAAAATATCCTTTTAAATAATCTTGTTCGGTAAATTCAGCCGGTAGCTGTTGTTGAATCATTTTTTGTTTTTCTTTGTTTATTTCCAAAGAAGCCACGGCCTGTTTTATCCATTTTATGGCCCGGCTATCTTCTCTGGAAAAAGTCCAATTATTAAAATCAAAATTAAAATAAATCGGTTCGTTCTCGTGTATGCCTTGAGTCAATTGCCAGTGTAGGCCACTGACAATTTCTCCCAGGATGCCGTGATCATTGATCAAGAAAGTAGAAGAAAATTGATCGTGGCCGCTATGAGGTACGACCTCTACCTTGTATTTGTCAGCATCGATTTTTTGTTCGTCAAACCACTGTAAATTTTCTTTTAAAGTTTTGCCACGAACCCGTAGTTTTGGTAAGTCCGACACCAAAGGGATTAATCTTAAGGCGCATAGTTTGTCACTAGACTCTTTAAAAAATTCTTCAAATTTTGGCACCCTATCTTTTATTTCACGGGCGCTAAATTTGGCGGGGCGATCATATATGAGGCCAATAGTTTGAAATAAAATTTCCAAACGATCGCGTTTGGAGTTGTCTTCTTGCCGGAATTCTTGAGTTTGTTTAAATCCGGCCTGTTCCAACCATTCGGTCAGAGAGGGCATTTGTTTGTCGATGATTTCAGTAATAGCCATAATTTTTTAAAAGTATAATATTAATTGTATTAAAAAATCGCTTGTTTAGCAAGCGATTTTATTTTTTTAGTATCAATCCTTTGTTGGCATTCATAATGATTTTTTCTCCGTCTTTAATTTTATTGGTAGCATTTTTTACCAAAACAATATAAGGTTTTTTTAATTCACGGCAGATAACAGCGGCATGAGATAACAAGGCTCCTTTTTCAGAAATAATTCCAGAAGCTAGTCCTATAATTGGCAAATAATCAATATTAATATTTTTACAAACCAATATATCTCCTTTTTTAAATCTATTATTTTTAGTTGGATCCAAAATTATTTTTGCTGTGCCGGTTGCTTTGCCAACGCCAGCACAAACGCCGATTATTTTTCTCTCTTTATTTTTTTCCCAAGCGTTTCTCTCTCTTTCAACATTAATATGAAAACGATTATAATCAACAAAACGCAAACCGGCTTTTGGCCAAACTGTAAATTCGAAGTATCCACGCATGAAATTATTTTTGGTAAATTCCGTGTGAAGTTCTTTCCGTATTATTTTTCTTTTTGTTGGATTTTTTACATGTATTTTATTGATCACTTTTTTAATTATTTTTTTTATATGTCGATTATTTTTTGAAAATTTCCAATCTTTAAAATTGTAAGAAAAAATAGTGGGCGGCTGAATATGATCACCCTTTACCATTTGCGTAATGCCGCTTTTATTCATCTCTCCTAATATTCCATGATGGTCGGCAACAAAAATACCTGACCAAAGCACGTTGTTATTTCTGGGTACGATCTCTACTTTATAGCTGGTGTGGTCTATTTTTTGTTTTAAATACCATTTGATATTATCCGCCAGGGACCCACCCCTTTTCCTTATTTTTGATAGTTCCGGTGACAGCGGTGTCAATCTTAAAGTACATAAGTTGTTCTTTTTTTTCTCAAAAAATTTTTTAAAAATGTCGCTTCTTTCCAGAATGTCTTTTGAGTCTAGCGATATTGGCGGAAGATATGGCAGGCTGATCACCTTTTTAAGAATTTTTAGGCGATCATATTTCGTTCTGTCTTCGTTAATAAAAAGTTCAGAATTTGGTAGTGAAATTCTTTTGATCCATTCAGTTATGGATGGGTAGGTAATTTTTTTAGCTGTTTTTTTTGACATAGCTGTCTAATATTTTAGCAACTACCATTAATTTTTTTTGTTTTTTCAACTTCGTTTATGATTTTGCGAGCGGTGTGGATAGCATAGGCAGGTCGATTGCTAGCACCAGTTTCTTTACTGAAAATTATGCCAGCGGCAATATTTTCGCAAGCGATGTATGTAAGGTCGGCGATATCTGAACGAGTAGGAATAAAATTGTCTATAATACTTGGTAAAATATGCGAACAAAAAAATAGTTTTTTATTATGTTTTTTTGCGATTTGGATTATTTTTTTTTGGTATATGCCATATTTTTCAAAGGGCATATTCACACCCAATTCGCCACGATCAATATTAATAATATTGAATGATTGGTCTTTACAGAGTGCTTCTATTTCCGCGTCGCTAATCTCCCGCTCTATATTTAAAACCCTTTTTATCTTTGAATTTACACTATCTAATAATCCATTTTTTTTAATAGTATTAATAAAATCTTCACTAATATATGGAATCGCTAAAAAACGTATTGGAAAATTTTCTGTATTTTTTATAATTTTTTTATATTCTTCGATCATTATTGTGTCTGGTAAAAATGTCCCATTGTTAAAGGTTTGCATAGCCTTTATAGCCCCATTGTTTAAGATTTTGATTTTAATAGTATCACGATTTATAACTTCTAGTACCTGCATGGATATTTTACCATTGGCCAAACTGATCGTTTGATTAATTTTAACTTGTTCTCCTAAGTATGGTAAATCTACAGGAATAAATTCGTGACAATCTGGAGAAAAAGGAGCAGATTGGAATATCAACTCATCGTTTTCTTTTACAGCAAATATTTTAAGATCAAAGTCTCCCAAACTAATTTTATTTAGTGGTAGTTCGATAAAAATTTTTGTTTTAGAATTAAGCTCATCGATTATATTTTCTGATCTTTGTATTAGTTCTAAATTTTTTTCAATGGTATCATAAAAAAAGTTAAACCTTAGTGCATCAGCCCCGGCCAAAATAATTTTTTTTATTTGACCATCGTCAGTTTTTGGTGCAATAGTGGCAATGATTAACATATGAAAAAAACACCCCTCAAGACTTGAGGGGTGTATAATTTTAGTTCTCACTAAGTCGTATCGCCGGTCCCATAGTGGAGCAGAGTACGAGGTTTTTGATATAAGTTCCTTTGGAAGAGCTTGGTTTGGCTTTTTTCAGCGCTTCGACGAAAATAGAGATATTTTCTTTGAGCTGAGGTTCAGAGAAGCTCACTTTGCCCACCAACTGGTGAATATTGGAAGTGTCGTCATTTTTAAAAGTAATTTTACCTTTTTTCAATTCTTCCACCATTTTTTTGAGGTTAGGTCCGACCGTTTCGGTCTTTGGATTTGGCATCAAACCTTTTGGACCAAGCACTTTGGCCACGGCGGCCATCTTCGGCATCATATCCGGAGTAGTCACGGCAATTTCAAAATCAATTTTGCCGGTATCTTTTAATCTTTTAATATCTTCTTCCATATAGATCACATCGGCACCGGATTCTTTGGCCTCTTTTTCTTTTTCGGAAGAAGCGAACACGGCTACTTTTTTGGTTTTACCAATACCGTGTGGTAACACCACTGTCGAGCGAATTTGTTGGTCGCCTTTTTTTGGATCAATACCCAAATTAGCGTGGACTTCCACACTGGCGTCAAATTTTACGCCGGAAGTTTCTTTGATGAGCTTGATAGCTTCATCGAGTGAGTAGACTTTATTTTTGTCTACCTTGGCCGCACTGGCAGCCATGCGTTTAGTTAATTTTACCATAATTTTGCAATCCCGATTTATTCAGGATTTTAGTGGTACAAACTCTCGAGTGGTCGAGATCCCACCGAATTATTAATGATTGTACTTTAGCCTAAATTTGGGTTTTTGTCAAGATTAGCTAATAGAAAATAGCCTGAGGAAGATTTTTTTGATCAAAATACCGACTTCACGGACTCCAGCGACGACTTGGCGATAGTAAGCAATATTGAGTAAAGTAAGAAACACGACAATGATAGCATCGTAGCTTTGGCGTACCCAGTAAGTATCGGCCAAGCGTACCCACATCCCGAATTCATCAAAAGTCAGGCCCAGGCCAATGCCGTAAACGGCACAAGCGATTTTGAACATTTCGGATTCTACATCGGGACGGCGCAAGATCATATAAAGTCCATCTAGTGCCAGAATAATCACTCCATAAATAAAATGATGGATGTGTACACCGCGCACGGTGAGGAAAAAATTTGGCAACCAGCGGCCAAGCACCAGATAGACCATGAGGCGCGATAGAATAAAAGTAATTAGAAAATAAAAAATCACCACACCAATAATTTTTTGATTGGTGGGTGATTCTATTTTTATTTCCCAGTCTGCTTGGGTCATATTATTTACACTCTTTGTTGGAGCATTTTACTTCGCCTTTGAAAGTTTGGGTCATGAGGGATCCGCATTTTTCACATTTGTCGCCAGTTGGTTTGTCCCAGAGTGCGAAGTCACAGTTTGGATAGCGATTGCAACCATAAAACATTTTGCCGCGTTTGCTTTTGCGTCCGGCAAGATCACCTTGATTACATTTAGGACATTTAACGCCGGTGAGGTTAGCAATATTTTTGGTAGTTTTACAATCCGGATATCCCGAGCAGGCCATAAATTTTCCAAAGCGGCCAACTTTGATTACCATTGGTTTGCCGCATTTTTCACAGACTTCTTCGGTGGTTTCGTCCGGTATTTTTACTTTTTCGGCGATCTCAGTTTCTTTTACTTTGAGATTTTCTTTGAACGGAAAATAAAATTCCCCGATAACCGGTTGCCACTGTTTTTCACCGCGCGCGATTTCATCGAAATTCTCTTCCATTTTGGCGGTGAATTCCATATCCACAATATTGGGGAAATGTTGTACCAAAAGATCGTTGACCGTAAAAGCGATATCGCGTGGTTTGAGACGCTTCTTTTCATCACGCTCCACATAGCCGCGATCTTCAATAGTGGCAATAGTCGGCGCGTAAGTTGAAGGGCGGCCGATACCATATTCTTCAAGCGCCTTTACCAAAGCGGCGTCATTATAGCGCGCTGGTGGCTCAGTAAAATGCTGTTCCGGTTTTAATTCCTGACAATCTACTTTTTGGCCATTTTCCAAATTTGGTAAAGAGTTATCTTTGTTTTTATCCGGATATAATTTGAGGTAACCATCAAAGACAACAAATTGTCCGGTGGCGCGGAAAGTATATTTATTTTGAGAAACTATATTGGCACCGGTGGAAGAAATTTCCGCGGCGGTCATCTGGGTAGCCATGGCGCGATTCCAAATCAATTCATAAAGTTTGAACTGATTTTTATCCAAAAATGGCTTGACTACATCTGGTGTTCGAGCCGCTTCAGTCGGGCGAATGGCTTCGTGGGCTTCCTGCGCATTTTTACTTTTATTGGTGTAGGTGCGTGGTTTGTCTACCAGATATTTTTCGCCATAGTCGGCTTTGATTACCGCGTGAGCGTCGGTCAAAAATTTCTGCGCCAAATTTACCGAATCGGTACGCATATAGGTAATAAGACCAACTGAGCCTTCGGAGCCAATTTCCATACCTTCATACAATTGTTGCGCCAAGCGCATAGTTTGTTTGGCGGAAAAGCCTAGGCGATTGTTCGCTTCCTGCTGAATGGTGGAAGTAGTAAAGGGAGGTGAAGGATTGCGGTGAGTGGTCTTTTTTTCAACTTCGTTTACTATATAGGAAGCCCCTTTGAGATCCGCCATTATTTTATCCGCCATTTCCTGATTGGTGATATCCAATTTTTCCAGTTTCTTTTCCGGAGTGGCCGATAATTTAGCGTTAAAATTTATTTTTTGCGTATTGGCAAAAATACCTTCGACGGTCCAATATTCTTCCGGTTTAAAAGCCATGATTTCGCGTTCGCGCTCCACAGTGAGGCGCATGGCCACACTCTGGACGCGGCCAGCGGACAATCCTTTGGCTACTTTGCGCCAGAGGAATGGGGAGAGCTCGTAGCCTACTAATCTATCTAGTACACGACGAGCTTGCTGAGCGTCTACCATTTTGAGATCTAGCGGACGAGGGTTTTTTAGCGCTTCTTCGATGGCACTTTTGGTAATTTCATGAAAAACAATACGCTTGGCTTTGGCTGGATCAACCCCTAAAATTTGGGCCAAATGCCAAGAAATCGCTTCTCCTTCACGGTCTTCATCGGTAGCGAATAGGATTTCATCGGTGCCTTTGGCATCGGCTTTGAGTTCTTTGGCCACTTTGCTTTTGTCGCGGCTCACGATGTAATGAGGCTCAAAATTATTGGCGGTATCTACCCCCATTTTGCTTTTGGGCAGATCACGAACATGGCCAAAAGAGGATTTGACCACGAATTTTTTTCCTAAAAATTTAGAGATGGTTTTGGCCTTGGCGGGAGATTCGACGATGACAAGTTTGGACATAAGGAAAAATTATTTTCTAAACAATAATGCATTTTGACAGAAATGTCAATTTAGTGGTAGAATTTTGGTATAAATATTATTATATGAACGAGCTTAGTTGTAAGATTTGTGGACGCAAACATTTAACCGGTGCTTGTGAGGCAGACGATAATCTTTCGGAACCGGTAAGGATTATGAATTTAAAAGATTTGTTGTCTCAAGGAGGAGAAGATGGAGATGACAAAAATGCGGGTTTCTTTAATGTTCCTAATGATCCCAACGCGCAACCATTGGACGATGAAGATCAAACACCAGTAGTACAAATGGTCCGTAGAAATACCGTTACTGAATTAGATCAAAAAGAAGTTCAAAGAAGACTTAGAAATAGCGATATGCAAGCTGCTCAAAATAGAGAGAGAAGAGCAGAAGAAGAAAACGAAGCGAAAGAAATAGAGGAAATTTTTAGAGCGGTAGAAGAGGGTGATGAAGATTTTATCGTCGGTTTGTTAAAAAGGAATGTTTTGAATAAAGTTTTCAATAATCTTCAAGAATTTGAAGCCGATGTCAGAGAGTTTATTACTAAAGGAGTAGAATTTACTACCTATATAGAGATAGCAGATTTAGGTAAACCCACTGAATATAAGTCTGTTTTAGAAATAGTTTTAAGGCCTAGAATTGGAAATGAGTCCCCATTTGTGGACATTAAAATTGGTAACAAAATTGGTTTGGGAAAAAATAGAGATAGAAAAATGAGTGAGGTGATCAGTCTTGAGGTACAACCACAACCTGAACCTAAAATAAAGGAGGAATTTAAAAAGACCGGTATTGTAAAAATGGTAAGCAGTTGGTTTGGTGGAAAAGATAAAAAATAATTTTTTTACAAATAGTCCAGATTAAATTTGGGCTATTTTTTTATATAATTCATTCCACCAGTATTTTTTATTTGTCCTTTTATTTCCATTATTGCCAAAGTGGCGCCCATTGTAGCGCTGTCGATTTTGGTTTCCAGAATTATTTGGTTGATATTTTTTGGTTCTTTGGTTAGGTAGTTTAAAATTTTTCCTTCCGGAGTATTTATATCTATTTTTTCTTTTTTCACCGGAATAATTTGTTTTATTTCTTGTAGATTAAGTGCTTCCAAAATATCATTTGGTTCAGTGACCATTTTGGCGCCGAATTTTATTAGATTATTTGGTCCGGCACCAGTGGGTGAAGTAATGGCGTGCGGTACACACAACACTTCGCGATTGTAATCCAGTGCACAACGGGCGGTGATAAGCGCGCCGGATTTTAGTGGGGCTTCAATTATCAGGCTACCCAAAGACAGTCCGGCAATAATGCGATTGCGCGCGGGAAAAGAATATTGCGTAGGTAAAAAGTCGACGGGATATTCTGAAATCACGGCACCGCCAGCGGCAATAATTTTTTCCGCCAGTGGTTTGTGTGCTGAGGGAAAGATATGAGTTTTGTTAATTCCTGATCCCAGTACTGCTATAGTAATCCCACCGGCTTCAAGCGTCGCGGTATGAGCAGTACCGTCAATTCCCAAAGCCAGACCACTGACAATTATTACTCCTTGAGCGGACAGAGGTGCCACCAGATCTTCGCAAACCAATTTGCCATAAGTAGTGAAGCGGCGGGTGCCGACGACCGCTAAAGTCGGTCGCTCAGCTGTTGGCAATGTGCCGCGCACAAATAAAGTATGTGGCGGATCATTGATCTGTGATAGTAGGGGAGGAAAATTTGGTTCGCCCAGCGATACGGTATAGATATTTTCTTTTTGTAAACGCTCTAAAATTTTTTCAATTGGATTTTTGTCACGCCAGGTCAAAAATTCTATCGCGATATTTTCTTCCAGTCCGGCTTTTACTATTTCATCGAGCTCGGCATAGTATAAATTTTTTAAATCTAAAAAATACGCTTGCAGTCGAGCGTAGCGGGCAGAGGTTATTTTTGGGAAGTGCGCCAACCAAGCGTGATAATTCACAATTTAAAATTACGCCACCAAGGAGAGTCTTTTTATTTCTTTGATAGTGCTATCCAGTCCGGTTTGTAATATTTTAAATTCCTCCTTAGTGAATTTATTTAAAACAAAGTTGCTAATAATTTGAATTTTTTCTTCGCCAATGGGGCCAACACCGATGCGGATGCGAGTAAAATCTTTGGTGCCCAGATGTTCAATCAGAGATTTAATGCCATTGTGTCCGGCGGCACCACGATCGGTCTGGACGCGAATTTCACCCACGGGAATATCTTTATCGTCGTGAATCACAATAATGTCTTTGTTGGTGAGTTTGTAGAATTTCATCAGCTCCATCGCGGCCAAGCCGGAATCATTCATAAAAGTTTGGGGTTTGGCCAAGAGTATTTTAGCGCGATCGATTTTGAAATCAAAAATTTCACTATGGGCTTTTGGTAATTTTTTTCCAATTAAATTTTCTTCTTTAATTAATTTATCCAAAGCCAACCAACCGGCATTGTGTCGGGTCATCTCATATTCTCGACCAGGGTTGCCTAGGGCGATAATTAATTTCATAATTACTAAATCGGATTTAGGTTCTCTTAGTTTTGGTCAGTTTGATAATAATCGGCGCGGCGAAAAAACTAAACTGTTCGCGCAAACGATTTTCCAAAAAGTGCACATAAGAAATATTGAGCGAAGTTTTGTATTTGATAAATAGTTCAAAAATCGGCGGGCCGGCATTGATCTGATGAAAGCCTTTTATTTGCGGATGGCGCACACCTTTGCCGCGCGAAGGCAGATGTTTTTTGACCATGCCTTTGATAAATTCTTGGAGCGTGTCTTCATCGATCACCGTTTGGCGTTCGGCATAGGCGCGCGTAATCAAAGGAAAAATTTGGTCCACGCCGTAGTTGGTGGCGGAACTGACAAACACAATTGGCGCGTAAGCAATATGGGGGAATTGTTTGAGGATTTGTTCTTTGACTGAATTGCGGAAAGAGTCGGTGTTTTCGTCACTAAGATCCCACTTGTTCACGACAATAATCACGCTCTTGGTGCTTTCACGCAACAATCCGCCAAGCTGTTGATCCTGATCGGTGATAGGGGAAGTAGTGTCGAGTAAAAATAAAACAATGTCGGCGCGTTTCATCGCTTCGATACTTTTGCCAATACCTTGGCGCTCCAGATGTCCGCCCACTTTGGCTTTGCGGCGAATACCGGCGGTATCCACAAACAAAATATGCTGGCCGTCCACTTCCACCAAAGTGTCATGCGGTTCGCGAGTGGTGTGGGGCATATCGCTGACAATTACTCGGTCTTCGCCAATTAATTTATTAAATAACGAAGATTTGCCGACGTTTGGTTTGCCAATTAAAGCCACTTTAATCGGATTTATTTCCGGCACCGCTTTTGGTTTTTTGGGATTTTTTTTCAAATGTTTAAAAATTTCTTCCATCAATTCACCAAGGCCTGAACCATTTTGAGCGGATATGGCCATCGGCGCGCCAAAACCAAGTTTGAGCCAAGCCTGTTCGTATTTGAGGGACTGATCAATTGGATTGTCGGCTTTATTGGCCACAAAAATTATCGGACAATTTTTTTTCTTTTGCAATAATAATTTAGCCAACTCTTTTTCTTGTGGCAATAAACCATCGCGAATATCGGTGACAAACACTATCACGTTGGCTTCTTTGAGCGCGGCTTCGGTCTGTTTGATGATATCTTTTTCCAACAGTACTTCGTCGGAAAAAGTCAGACCACCGGTATCCACGACGCGAATTTTTTTGCCGCGCCAGATAGCTTGTCCGGAATTGCGGGTACGCGTGGTGCCGGGAATATCCGAAACCAAAGCGTGAGTGCTTTCGGTGAGACGATTAAACAATGTAGATTTGCCTACATTTACCCGGCCTACGAGCGCGACTGTCGGCAGATTCCAATCAACAATTTTTGCAGGTGTAGACATATTTTAGTATTTTATATCAGTTCCTAATATTAACAGTATATCGGCTTCCGGATTAAAATTCAAATTGGCGGTAGAAGAAGCACTGCTAGAAATATTCGTAGTGCTCGACGCCAACAGCCACTGTGGTACGCCAATTTTTAGCTGACCTGGCGCCACCGTTTGTACCGCTTTGATAACATCCTGAGAAACTTTTGAATTAATTATATATATGGAAGTAATATCGATGGGACGGCGCGGACTATTACCGGAAGACAAAGTAGACAGGCCGGCATTTTCCAAATCGTGCTGGTATTTGGCCGCTAGTCCGGCGCGCCAGGTGCCGTTGAGCACCTGCACTTTGCCGGTGGGGAAAATAGTTTTGTTTTGTTCAGTCAAGTTTTCGGTTGGTTTGGCCAGATTTTCTTCAAAGACATTTTTTATCGCCAAATTTATTTGATCAAAATTGCCAGTGGTAGGACCAAGCATAAACGCGCCACTTTCAGCGATGTATGATTTCAAAAAGCCATTGGTGCCATTATCAATCACCAAAGTCTTTAAATTTTTATCGGCCGATTTGGCCAAATTCGCCAGATACATCAGTTGGCCAAAATTTAAATTCGTGGAAATGTGATTGGATAAAGAAGTGAGAATATTTTGCACATGTACCGGATTGGTATAGGTGCCAAAAGATAAAAGTTTTTCTTTGAGCGCGGATAAAATTATCTGTTGACGACGACTGCGCGAAAAATCCGAACCCTCGCCATTGTTGCCATGGCGACTGCGCGCGAAATCCAGTGCCGTGGCGCCATCCATCGCTTGCAGACCGGCATTAAAACTAATCGTACGGTAAGAATAATTTTCACCCGGGAATTCCGAATCGGAAAAAGTGCGTGGAACATTGACAGTAACACCGCCGACCTCGTCCACAATTTCTTGGAAGGCTTTGAAATCTACGCGTGCGTAGTAGGGAATATCCAAACCAAAATTTTTGGCGAAAATTTGGCGCGCGTATTCACCACCGGCGCCGGGAGCTTGGGCTTCGCCAAAAGCATCGGCCGCGTTAATTTTGCGAATGCCGTGTTCTTCCAAATTGACTCCCAAATCACGCGGTATGGAAATCAGTGCTATCTCTTTGGTGCTTGGTTTGATACTCAAAATAATATTGGTGTCGGATAAATATGGTCCATCGTGTCCCGGGCCGCCGATACCAAGTAATAAAATATTGATTCGATCATCGTGCTGACCATCCAAAATATTATCCGAGTGCAAAATAAAATTTTTCACCGTTTCCAGTACGCCGACATTTTTTGGTTGCAGAGTCTTCAGGTCGTAGTTGGCGGCATCATTGGGCCAGGCGGAAAGGGTGAGGGTGCGCTCGACCTGACAGCCAACCACAAATAAAGTGACAATAATTAAAAATAGCCAAAACAATTTTTTCTTTTTTGGCTTTGGCTCTAACGGCGGCAACTCTTGGGGCTGCAATAAATTTATTGGTTCTTTTTCAATCATAGAAGTAAAAAAATTATAGCACAAAAAAACGCGTTTGGCAACCGCCCAGACTTGATTTTTTTTTGAATCCGTGATAATATAAAAACGTCCTTTGTGATCTCCAGGATGATTAGCTCAGCTGGTTAGAGCGTTGCATTCACATTGCAGAGGCCACTGGTTCAAATCCAGTATCATCCACTGGAAAAATTTTTTAAATATGCCGCAAAATATTTTGAATTCCGATGTCAATATCGGAAACGTCCAATACGAATGGAGCGTGAAAGAATACGAACGGCACGAACGAGGAAAAAATTGGTACGTAGTGATGGGACTTCTCGGCGCCGCGATGGTGGCTTATGGAGTAGTGTCGGGCAATTATTTGTTCGCGCTCATTACTGTCCTTTTTGGTATCATTTTATTTATGCAGGATATGGTGGAGGCGATGGAAGTGTATGTAGCGCTCACCAATACCGGCGTAGTAATTGGTAAAAAATATTATCGCTATAGTGAATTGACCAGTTTTTGGATTATTTACAATCCGCCCTTTACCAAAAATTTATATTTTAGTCAGAATAGTCTATTGCATCATCGTATTCAGGTGCCGCTCTATGATTTTGACCCTCGTCCGATTCGAGATTATCTCAATCAATTTTTGGAAGAGGATTTGGATCAAGAAGAAGAACCGTTGAGCGAACGCATGGGACGCCTGATGAAAATGTAAGATAAACGCAGATAAGCACCCATCGTTCAATGGATAGGACACTGGCCTGCGAAGCCGGAAATTTAGGTTCGACTCCTAATGGGTGCACAACCGGGGAGCCTGTTGAACCAACAGGTTTCAAAATAAAACTGCGCTATGTTGCGCGGTTTTTGTTTTCGCAAAAATCAGTTCGGCGTTCCTTTTTGCCTGAGAGTGGTTAGGAGTCGAACCCGTTGTAACCGTTGGTACCATTGGGTTTTTATGAGCATCTTCTGGTTTGTTAGGTCGACCGAAGCGACGAGTCCGCTCAATATCCTTCTGCGCTCTATGCAATCTGCTGTCAAATTCCAGTCTTTCAGGTCGTCGAGTAGGCGAACCATTCCAACGATTTCTGGATCTGCGTCGCCTTCGTGCTCGCTGGTCGCCAATATGAAGAGTACCAATCGTTGTGACTCACGCAATTGGCGATGTTCGTGTGTAAAATCATCATCAGTGATAAGCCCTTGGCTGAGTCGGCGTGCCAATTCACGCTTGTCTTCGTCGAGGCCACGAAGTCGTTGTCGCAATGCGCGCACGTCGGCAATCTGTCGCTCATCGCGATTTCGTTTTGATCGTTTCAACTCTGCCGACAATGACGGCAAGAGCCTTTCCGGCAACTTCAATGCAAGCAAATCCCGTTCCACAAACTCTTCTGGCACAGCTGCCCGAATACAAAACCTGCAGAACTGCCGGTGACAACGGTAGTACCGGAAAACCTTCTTGGATTTTTTCACATGCCGTTCACCTACAAGCGTTGCGCAACATCGTGGACACCGAATCAATCCAGCCAGCAAGAATTCATGATGCTGTCTCGGCGTCCCTCGTCTTCCTTTTTGCTGGAAAACTTCCTGACATCTTTCAAATAATTCCCGAGAGACCAACTGTGGATGCCGGCCAGGATATTCGCCAGACGCAGTTTTCATGATGCCGGTGTAGAAGACATTTTTCAAGATTCCGCAGAGTTTCGTTCCTGCCAGTCGCTTGCCATTTCGGCCGACGAGTCCGCGTTCAAAAAGTTCGTCCGCTAATTTGGTCGACGTCACTGTTCCACTTGCCCAACGCTCAAAGGCAAACCGAAGATGCTCCGACCGTGCCGGGTCCAATCGTATCTTACCGTCATCATTTAGATATCCAATCGCAACGCAACCGCTCCAAAGCCCTTTGCGTCGTCTTTCCTCCAGTCCTTTCTTCACCTCGAAAGAAAGATTTGCGCTGTAGAATTCAGCTTGTGCTGCCATAATATGTTCCATAAACTCGCCCATAGGGTTATCTTCGAATCGTTCCACGACGGACACAATGTTCACGCCGCACGTTCGAAGCTGGCCCTTGATAGTGAGATATTGATAAGTATTTCTTGAAAGTCTATCTGCCTTGTGAACGATCAAGTGATTGACTTCTCCGTTTCGCGCCAGGCGTAATGCTGCTGACAGTCCAGGTCTTTTCGTCAGCGACCAACCCGACGCTACATCCTGGAACTCGCCAGCGATTTTCCAACCGCGTTCAGTGGCATACGTTCTGAGCGAACGCAACTGCGCTGGAATGGACAGCTCCTTCTCGGCTTGTTGCCCGGTGGAGACCCGGGCGTATATGACCACAGACATAGTGATAATGGTTATGAGTAAATACCTTCCATTGTCACATTGATAATCTATTATCTCAAAAATATCGAATTGGTGTAACGTTGCCAAATTGGACTTTTGTGGCCTGTCTTTATTCGTGTGTGAATCATCTCCATCTTGTTTCCCCGGGGAAACAGGGATGCCATTGAATCATGTTTGCCATTCATGTATAGTTAGCTGATATGATACCTAACAAGAATAAATTCGGCCTTGCCAGAAATATTCCGGAGTCCGTAAAGCGAGAAGTCAGACAGCGTAGCGGCTTTGGTTGTGTACTGTGTGGTTTGTGGCTCTACACATATGAGCATATCGAGCCTGAATTTCATGCTGCGACGACACATGATCCAAATTGTATCTGCCTGTTGTGCCCGAATCATCATTCTAGAGTAACAAAGGGACTCATAAGCAAGGCGGCGATAATGGATGCGTACCGGCGACCAAGAGCGATTGAATTAGGCTATGGACATGATAGAGAGTTTTGGCCATTACAGAGACCGATTGAAGTGGCGTTGGGTCAGTTGAAATTCATTGACCCTACGGTAATGATTTCAACAGAACATGACGAGGTCTTGTTGGCCGTCAGCAATAGTGAAATTGGAACTCTCCAGTTGTCTGGGAAATTCTATGATTCAAATGGGCGTCTCTGTTTGGAGATTGTTAACAATGAGTGGAGAGCAATGGTCAGCAACTGGGATGTGAGCTTGGTTGGCAACCTATTGAAAATAGTGGATTCGGATGGCAATCTCGTACTTAGTGTCCGACCAGTTTCCAAGAACAAGATTGTTTTCGATTATTTGCACATGTATCATCATGGGTTTTCCATCAACACTCGTCACGGCGAGTCAATTTCAATACTCTCACCAAATGGTGGGGGTATAAGTGAAATGAACGAAGTGGTGACTGGCGGTCCAATTGTTGTCTCCGACTCTGGCGGGATGATAGTGCGGGGCGGTGTAAGAATTTCATGATGCGATAATCAGGTATCAACTTGAGAAGTACGGAGTTTCTCTCCAACATTTGCATGGCTAATCAAAGTTCTGATAATCTCCTGAGCGCTGCACATAGAAGACGCTTTTTATAAAAAGGCGTTTTTTTATATCAACTAAGAGTTGAAATGGAGTTTGCCATGGTTTGTAGACAAACAAATCAAAAGCGGATATAATTATTCCATACTAAAATAATGATTCATTATGCCATTTGGAGAAGGATATCGACCAAAACCACCGGAGGAATTATCTCTACAATTAGAATCAGCCCAGGATGCGGTCGGTCAAGACGCTGAACATTCTTTGGTTCCTGAGTCGCAAGATAAAGAAAAAATAATGCAGATGTCCGAAGCGGAATTGAAACAAAAGTTCTCTCGCCGTTATGAAATGTATTTACAATTATTGCGTGACCAAAAAAGACAAGAGAAAACCGGAGAAAGTAATTTGTCTACAGAAGATATTGAAGAAATGAAAAAATGGTTAGGCATTTTAAATTCTCTGGACTTATATATTAAAAAACACCACAAAGGAGAAGAAGTTACATTACGCGGTAAGCAAATAGACGTTTTTGATAGCATGAGAAATTTTCTAGAAGAAGGTGGTATTGAAGGCTATGTAAAATTACCAACTGGTGTTGGTAAAACCGTTTTGTTCACCGAGCTGATAGAAGCCATGGATGTAAAAACACTGATTGTGGTACCAACTAAAATTTTGGTTGACCAAACTGGACAAAAAATAGAGCAGTTTGCTCCCGACTTAGATTTTGGTAAAGTTTATACATATGCCAAAGAGCACGGTAGACAAGTCACAATCATTACCTACAGCTCATTAGTTTCTCAAGTAGGTGATGGTCAAATAAAGCCCGAGGATTTTGACTGTCTAATTTTAGACGAAGCTCATGAATCTCTTAGTAAAACAAGACAAGAAATCGTAAAAAAGTTTGAAGGAGCAATTAAGCTTGGTTTCACTGCTACACCAGATTATTCACAGAAGAAAAAGTTGTCTAATTTACTTGAAACAGAAATTCACTCAATGAAAATTCGCGAAGCAGTAGAATCTGGAATGTTGTGCGGCGTATCTTCAATAATTGTGAAAACTCAGGTGGATATGTCTAGTGTTCCAGTAGATAAAAAAGGTGAATATGAAGAAAAGGAATTAGAAAAGGCCGTAAATGTGGCTGGTCGCAATAAAGCCGCCGTTGAACTATATAATAGGGCCTATGCTGGTGAATTGGCGGTAGCTTATTGTGTAGGTATTGATCACGCTATGGCAGTGGCTGAAGCATTTAAAAAAGAGGGGATAGAAGCTGAATATATAACTGGTAAAACTCCTAAAAAAGATCAAGAAAAAATATTAGAGAGATTCCACAATGGTGAAATTAAGGTGTTATGTAATGCGGATTTACTCATTGCCGGTTTTGATGAGCCAAGAGCCGGTGTATGTTTGAATTTGCGTCCTACTATGTCTCATATAGATGCGGAACAGCGCGGTGGCCGCGTGCTTCGTCTAGATGAAGATAAGCCAAATAAGCACGCTATAGTGGTTGATTTTTTGGATCAAAATTATTCCGAAGACAAACCCCCTGTATTATTTGCTGATGTTGCCGAAGGTGCTCTTTTTCTTCCTCCGGGAGTTGATGTGTCTGAAGGGGGCGAGAGAGGAAGTGAGCCGCCAATTACAGAATATATAGACATTGAAGGAGTTGAAGTTATATATGATTCTGAAGAGGTGATGAGAATTGTTGGGAAGATAAGAGAGAGCAAAGAAAGATCAGAAAAATTTTTGACATTTCAAGAATTAAAAGAAGCTGTTAAAAAAGCTGGTATTAGCACTGTTGAGGATTACAAAGATAATTATAAATTTTATAAAGATGATGGATGGCCTAGCAATCCAAATAGTTATTACGGAGAAGAATGGATTAGTTGGCCAGATCTTTTTGGGAAAGAAAGTGTTTCATTTTTGTCTTATGAAAAATTAAAAGAAGCTGTTAAAAAAGCTGGTGTAAAAACAAAAAGAGGATATGTAGAAGAGAGTAAAAAACACATTGATTGGCCTTCTAACCCCGCAACTATAAGTATCTATAGTGGGTTATGGGAAAGTTGGGAGAAATTTTGTGATACAGAAAATTTATCACTCTTTGCTTTAAAAGAAGCTGTGAAAGTTGCAAAAATTAAGAATAGTACTCATTATTTTGAAGTATATAAAAAATATAAAGGTTGGCCTTCTAGTCCAGAACAAGTTTATGAAGATTGGCCCGGTTGGGGAAAATTTATTGAACAAGATAAAAAAATAATTTTAAATTTTTCAGATTTAAAAGAAGAAGTTTTTACTGCGAAAGTAATTGGTAGAAGAGAGTATAGAAAAGAATATAAAAACCACGCTGGTTGGCCAGCTGTTCCAGAGGTTTATTTTAAAGATGTATGGAGAGGATGGGATGATTTTCTAGGAAAGAATAGAAAATAGTTTTTATTTCAAGTGTTATCAAACACAGTTTGCCACCTTACCCGATATTCTGTACAATCTGCACAAAAAGAAATACACCAAATTAATTGGTGTATTTTTATATCCTGAACTGGTCTCGTATTTTGTATTTATTGAATACACCATACGAGATGCGACCAGTCCAGAGAACCGACCGCCCCCGTCCTTACGGCATTCAATCACAGGTGTGGTACCTTTTTCCACTTCCTCAGACACTTGCCGTCGAGATCAATGTCTTCGAACATGCCGCGAGGAGGTCCCCAGCAGACAGCGCCTTCCTGGAAAACAAACTCGTACCTACCAGGCTTGATTCCAGCAGGCATCTCTCCCCGAAGTTCCAACTCGATGGTCAGGTCGAAGTGGTCTGGACCGAGTTTGGCGCTGTGAAGAATGGCTTCGAGCCTGTAGGGTGACATGCGGGTCACCCAGTCGGTTCCATTTTTCACAGATTTGTCATTCCCGGGCTGCATATGAATACAGCCCTTATTGGCCAATTTCTTGAAGAAGTTCTTGGCCGTAGTGCGCGTAGCAGGACCGCTGATCACCATGATGTTGTACAGTTCGTGCGCCTTCATTGATGTTTTCTCCTCGGTTTTTATAACCGCCATGATATTATAGTTAATAAATTTAATTTGTCAATTATAAGGTGTTAGGGCGTCTTTTTTATCTCAACTAACAGGTGAAATGGAGTTTGCTATATTTATGGGGGGTGTTTATAACTTTATAAAGTTAATCTAAATTTGACAAACTTTATAAAGTTTGGTATTATGGTTATATTATGAATATAAGGCAAAAATTAGAAATTATTCAAAAAATGTCCGGTCTTACCCAGACTAAATTGGCTGACAAACTCGGCGTGTCTTTTGTGGCTTTTAATAACTGGTGGAATGAAAAGTCGGTACCGAGAGCAAAAATGCGGACTGCTATTGATGAATTATTTTTGGAAATGACCGGGCAAAAAATAATTCCTGCCAATCAACTGATTGCCAAAAAAGAATTTTTAAATAAAAAATCTTCAGAACATAAAAATATTCTAAAGGAAATTTTGGCCAATCCAGATATCCGCGACCAATTTATTTTGAAATTGACCTATCATAGTAATAGTATCGAGGGGAGTACGCTTACCGAGCCTGATACCGCGGCTGTTATTTTTGACAACGTGGCTTTGCCCAACAAAAGTCTGGCCGAACAAATGGAAGCAAAAAATCATCAGACTGCCTTGAATTTTCTATTTAATCATATCGCTAAAAAAGAAAAAATTGATGAAGATTTTATATTAAAATTACATAGCATTTTAATGAATGGTATTCAATCGGACGCTGGTTTATATCGCCGCCACGGTGTAAGAATTATTGGAGTTAATTTGGCTACAGCCAATTATTTGAGTGTTCCGAAGTTAGTTTCTGAGATTATATCGCAGGCGGAGAAAATTACCCATGATATAATTTCTTTGTCCGCTGATATCCATAGACGATTTGAACAAGTCCATCCTTTTTCTGATGGCAACGGTCGGGTCGGGCGTTTGCTGATGACAGCGATGTTATTGAAAGAAAATTTAGCACCGGCGATTATTCAGCAACAACAGAAGAGATTGTACTATGCTTATTTATATAAAGCCCAAACTAAAAAAGACAACAGTCAACTAGAAAATTTTTTGTGTGACGCGGTGATGGATGGATTTGATATTTTGGAGCGGAAAGATGTGAGATGATTTTATTTCAAATTCTCAAACACAGTTTGCCACCTTACCCGTTTTTCTGCACTATGTAGGACACCTTCATCAAAAGGCGTCTTTTATTATTTTTATTTTGCAGAATAAATTCCAGCCCTTACTTGTTTTACCACTGACCCTTGATACAAACGGATCGCCGGTCTGTTTTCTTTTTTATAATTATAAAAAGTTCCAATTACTTTTTTACAGGCAGAACATTTAAAGTCTCCGGTTTTTTTGGTTTTAATTTTTGGAGCGAAAATTCTGTCCAGATACATTCGTTTGAGTTCTCCCGGCCCATCTTTTTGGTATAACACCAAATGCGCGCTGCAACTGTCGCAAAGAATATTCAGGAAACGCGCATAGCCACCGCGGTTTTTTCTGTATCGGTCATTTTTTAATTTAAAATATTGTTTTGGCATATTTATCTTAGAATTTAGGTAGTCATATTTTATCAGTAATGATTTTTATTGTCTAACTTGCATTTATTGCATTTTTAAAAATTTATGTTAGTATGTTTGCAAACCAGCAATCCACTAGCTGGTAGGAAATGAACATGTTGGAACTTCAGATTTCCGGTCGTGTTCGGGTTTGTTCCTGGAAAGAGATGGTCGAGTCCGATCGTGTACTTTTGGCTCAGGCCATTCGCGTGCGCGAGCACGCTAGTGTGCCGGTGTCTGGTTTCATGGTCGGTGCGGCTCTTCGTCCTGTCGGAACGGATAGAATTTTCCGTGGTTGTAACGTCGAGGATCGCGCCCAGACCAGCACGATTCACGCCGAAGCGGCCGCCCTGGCGGCGATGGTTTCTAATCTTGGTTCGCAGGCGCTCTGCGACACCCTCGCCATCGCGCTTGGACCCAGCAGCAAAAGGATCACCAGCCCGCCAGAGCAGAGTCTGCAACAGATCACGCGGCTCTCGGAAATTCGGTATACCCCGTGTGGTCACTGCCGCGGTCTGATCAGCCAATACGGTGGGGGTGAAATCCGTTTCGTGTGTCTGCAAGACAACGGACAGATCGCCATCGGTACCATGGCCGACTTCTTTCCGTGTGGTTTCGAGCTGTAAACTACACCAAACCTCATCTTCCGAAATATGGTGGGGTAGAACGGCCTTAGACCGTTCCATCCGCAAGGATGTCTTGGCCGCCAGGCCAGGTGGGGAGGGAAAATGGTCTGACACTTCGACCGCCCGCACTCACTTAAGATTAGAAAATGTTTTCTGATTTTAAGTGACGGGCGGTTTTTGTATTGACAAAATATGTACTAGCTCTTGACATTTTGCTATTATTATGATAGGTTCATCTGTCCGGTAAAGGGCCAATTTCGGCCTTGCCTACCGGCAAAAGGGGAAAGATGAATAAATCATGGCATGATTTATTTTGCTGGTTCTGTGCGGCGCTTTGCATCGCCGGCTACTTCGCTGAGTCTTGGTGGCTGGTGCTGGCTGGCATGGCGTTGGCTTTTGCATTGCTTCTCTCCGAGAAGGGGGAAGTGTTGCACTGGATTGTCGCCAGGAATCAGCGGCGTCAGGTGATGTTTCAGTCGCAAAAGGTCGATCTCAAGCCGAGCGAAACTCCGGCTTTCCTTCGAAGGGAAGGTGGTCGAGAGAAATTCGCGGAAGCTTTTCGCGCTGGTCGTCAAATTTTTTCGAAGGGCCGGCAGGGCTCGCCCGTCGAAGGAAAGCAAGGCGAAGAGTGCGTCACCGTCGCCGTCGGCGTTGCCCACCGCGCCCAGGAGGTGCAACATTCGCATCACTGATAGGAGTTCATTTCCCAAACCCGTGCGCCACTTTTTCTGTAGAGGGGATAGAAGAACGCGCACAACACTTTGATTATAAATTTTGTAGTCAGAGACAAATAAAAAATTCCAATCTAGAGTTGGAATTTTTTATTTGACTATTTTTTACTCTTTATATAAAATGAAAATATATGAAACAAAATCAACTGGACAGAATAATCAGATTGGTCAAACGCACCGGCGATAGATTTGTGATCCTGGACCGCGCTACCGACGAAGCGATGGTTGTAATGAATTTGAATGAATATGAAGACCTGCTCAACACTACCGCTGAGGTAGAAAATCTTGCCGAGGAAGAAATGCTTAGCCGTCTCAATCACGACATCAACCGTTGGCAGGAGCAGAATGAGAAAAAGACCACTTTGCCCCAGATTCAATATGAAGAGACAGAAGTAGAGGCAGAAGATGAGGAAGCCGAAAAATTGCCAGAATTAGACAATTTGGCTAACTTTAGCCAAGAAGATGAAGATTTAGAGGATTCTGAGCTAGAAGAAATAGATGAATGTCTGCCGGAAATTGAGCCGGTGCCTGAACTCACCCCGGCAGTAGTCCCAATTACCAATTTTGCCGAGGAAGATTTGTCCGATTTGCCCGAAGGTGAAGAGGAAAAATTCTACCTCGAACCCATTGAATAAAAAAGGTGTTCATGTCAAATATT
>CALRGC010000008.1:0-9566 GCA_943357105.1 Candidatus Magasanikiibacteriota bacterium
TCCCGGCACTTTATTGCGATCAGGGTGACCGCCTAAAAAACTATCAAACTTAGCAAAATCTTCCAGAGCTTTGCGGTCAAAAAAACCTCTATCGGCTAAAACCGCATACAGCCCCACGGAAGAATGGCCTTTACTCAGGACAAATCGATCGCGATTTATATTCTTAGGATCAGCTGGATCAATATTGAGGACACGATTATAAAGAACCCACAAAATATCTAAAATAGAAAAAGCGCTGGGAATATGCCCTTCCCCAACTGCCGCTACACTCTTGATAATTTGTTGCTTTAATTTATTCATATTTACTAAATTACATCTGCAAAATAACGTTCAACTTTTTTAAAATAAATAAATCCAATAAAACAATAAACTACCATGCTAACTGTGGAAATAAGCAACAAAGGCCAGTCCACAGGATGGCCACCAACAATTCCGGCGCGAGCGGCCTCAATAATACCGGTCATAGGATTTAAGCCAAGGACCCAACGGTACTGTGGTGAAACGATACTAACCGGATAAATTACTGGCGTAATAAATAATAATGATTGAATAAAAAATGGCAAAATAAAACGCACGTCACGATATTTAACATTAACAGAGGCAAGGAATAAACCAATACCTAACGTAGAAAAAATTGTCATCACAAGTAAAAGCGGGATCAGCCAAAAACTTATAAACAATGGTGTATAATGATAAAAAACCATAAGTCCGCTCAGAATTATTCCAGCAATAAAAAAATCAACGACATTGGTAACAATGCTGGAAACTGGCAAAATAATACGTGGAAAATATATTTTCGTGAGTATTCCTTCGTTGCTGGTAAAGGAATTGCTAGCGGCGGATAAACTGGAACTAAAAAGCGTCCAAAATAATAGCCCGGTATAAACAAAAATCGGATAAGGGACGCCATCAGAGGGCATTTTGGCAAGTTTACCAAAAAAAACGGAAAAAATTACCATGGTAATAAAGGGCTGAAAAATAACCCAAACCGCGCCAATAATTGTTTGCTTATATTTTACTTTTACATCACGCCAAGTGAGAAAATAAAAAAGATCACGGAACAACCAGATTTCCTTCCAATCGAATTCCCACCATTTATTCTTTGGTTTGATTATTAATTCCATAATACTATAAGTAAAATTTACCAATCTTTTACTTTATCTATTACTTTTCTTTTCAAACGACCGTAGGCAATACTAACTTTTTCATCCGCTTCAGAAGAAAGCATTTTTAATATTTCATGTCCTAAAAATCGATATTGACTCCCAATTTTATTAGCACGAATAAGGCCGTGTTTGATAAGACGTTTCATAGTACTGCTACTTATTTTTAGTAGCTCCTGAGTCTCTTTCGTGGTATACACTTCATTTGGCTTGATTTCAGCCATATATTATAAATTTTATAATTTTTCTAAACTATTAACTAGTATACCATAGGTATCATTAGGTGTCAAAAGGTGTCAAAAAATACCCTTCCTAGCAAATTTTTTGGCTAATGTTAGCCTAAGGTATAACTCTAATTAAATCTTTCTCTATAGTCGATAAATTCTTTCTGTTTAAATTGGAAAAAATACTAAACCAATCGGCAAAAGTAATTGGCTCGTCATTACGTCTTTTCTGATAACGACGATAACGATATTCTTTCATGCGAGAATATTTATACCAATACAAATCCAAGGATTGTTCGTCTACCACACAAAAATTATCACGAAATGCCTCCCAGCTATCGTACAATGTCCATTTTAAATCTTTACCCACCGACCTTAAAAAATTAGAGGACAAATACACTTCACTCACAGCTGGATGCAAATTTAAAAAACCACTCCCATCATTGTCTAGGGGTAGAGAAAAATATTTTAAGATATCATCAACTTGCCCAAACAAGTTCATATCGGACAAACCGTAATTACGAAATTTAAAAGTGTTCAAACTAGTACCAACAATGCGCTTATTTTGCTTGTATCCATTAGCAGGCAAAAATTTTTCTACTATATTTACCAAAAACTCTAAAGCGCCCGGATGATAGATGCGCTGATCCGTGCGTGTTTTTAAAATATACTCCACTCCCAACTCCTTGGCCCGACAGATTCCGGCCAGAGACGAAACGATTTGATAATTTACATAGCTAACACCAGCGCGTTCTGGCGGTTGACTGAGCACCACATCAACCAACTTATCTTTAATTTTTTGTAAATAAGTGCTCTGCTCATAATTCCAAGTAGATAAAATAATTTTCGCGTTAGGAAATATTTTTTTATACAACTGTATAGTTTCAAAAGTAAAATCCTGATCATAAATTATTGGTCCTTGAATTACAATAGCTAATTTTGGAAAAGAAACCAAATCATCTGGCACAACACCGATTTTTTCTGCCTTTTTGGGTCGCAGACTAAAAGTAAAAAAATAAGGTAATGGCTTTTCCAATAAATCAAGTAGTTTTTTAAACCATTTTTTTATCATACCATTTTCTATTTATATAAAAAGACATAATCACTACAAATCCCCAAACAATTTGGGAGTTTGTCCTTGTTAATTTTTTCTTTGATCACTAAAATATTTTTCTTGGTTACTGATTTATTTGGATAAGTCCAAATATAACCTTTGGAAGTCAGGGTATAATCATCATTTTGATGCCAAAAATAATTAAACCCATCCAGATTTGACATATAATCCAGAGCTTCGAGACTTTTACAATGAATAAATAATCTATCTTTATAACTATTTAAAAAATCTAAATTAATTTTATATTGTGGCTGATCGTGCCCCAAAAATAATTCACTGCCATTCGCCCAAATATCAGTTTCGACATCGAAACCTTGTTTGAGCGCAGACTCAATATATTCTGGACTATTTTCCAATTCCGAATTTGGTCCATTTAAATTACCTCGGTGGCTAATTAATAACATAAATAATTACAATTGTTTTTTGTTTTCTTGCAACCAAACCAAAAAAGCATTTAAATCTTCCGGGGTTCCCATGCCGTGCATATTTTCAACCGGAATATCATATATATTAATATTTTTATCTTCCAAAATTAATTCATTGTAAACCGGACAAACATAGAACTCATTGTTGGTTCTAATATTTTTTTCAATCATCGACTGAGCGCCGTTGACAAAATCAGACCCTTTCTTAAAATAATATATACCGACAGTTGCTTTATCAGAAATTAATCTCTTTTCAGCTACCTCCAATACCTTACCTGAAGAATCAACCCTAGCATAACTCCACTTTGGATGACTGGCTTTAAAAGTCATTATCAGACCATCCACCGACTCTTTTCTACCTTGAGCAATAAAATCATCAATTTTAATATCAATGAATTGATCGGAATTAGCAATCATGACATCTTCATCAGAATTGATATATTGAGAAGCGGTCAAAACCGTACAAGCGGCACCTTCAGTGATACCATCAATCTGCACTATTTCAAATTTATTTTTAGTGGCATTTTGTAAAATATGATATAAATCATATTTATCATAATGTTCTTTTTGACAAATAAATATAAATTTATGATCACAACTCGGGCGTAAATTATCTACTACTACCTCAATCATCGTCTTACTATTTACATCAATGAGCGGTTTAGGAAAAGTATAGCCAGCGTCTTGGAAACGAGAGCCGCGCCCGGCCATTGGTATGACAATGTTTAACATAATAAAATAATTTAAATATATAATTTATCTAAAACCTTTATAACCTTCATAGCACTCCTGAAGTATTGGTAAAACAAGATCAACTAATTTTTTATTACCAGCCAAAGATATCTGTGACTGTTCATTGACATCTTTACCATCAAGACCGACCATCAAGCCACCAGCTTCTTTTATAATTAAAGATCCGGCCGCCAGATCATAAAATCCACCAACCGCATCTGTAACTGTAAGATCACCACGACCAGCAGAGACTTGTCTTTGCTGATCAATATTACTACCGGTCATTCTAACACCTAGTTTACCACCAGATTGATCAACTAATCTTTTTATTAATTCCAGTTTTCTTGGCGTAGTATTATTATTAAATAAAGCATCAAGATAAAGAACGCCACCGACTAAATTTTCTCTTTGTGAAACTTCCAGTTTTTTTGCATCACCATTCACCGAAAGATTTTCATCTAACGGGAAAAGAAAGGCGCCCTTTCCATCTTCAGCTACGAGCAATTCTCGTTCAAATGGATTACAGATAGTAGCGGCAAAAGGTTTCTCTCCTTCATATACAGCCGCCCCAACAGTGGAAGATCTCTGTTCGCGAGCAAAACTGGAAGTGCCATCTAATGGATCTATATACCAACGTCTTTTACTATCTTCTTTCCCCATCTCACCATTTTCTTCTTCATTGACATAATCACCGGCAAAAAGTTTTCTAAATAATACATTCTTTATCGCTCCGCCAGATTCTAAATCAGCCAAAGTTACCGGTGTCATACCGGCCTCGACTTTGAATTTGACATTAAGTTTATCGGCTGAAGCACCGTGCAAAGCTAAAACTCGACGCGCACCAATTCGTACCGCTCCTTGAACAGCTAAAGTCGCCACATCAGAAAGACCAACTTCTCTAAATCTTTCCGTTAAAGATTTTGGTATTTCAGGCTGAAAACGTTCTCTGCTCATATTAATATAAAATTAAATTATATATTTATCGCCTTTCACCGATGGCATTTTTACTACCGTTGTGAAGCCATCTTCAAGACAAGTAAAATCCGCAATTTCATTGGGCGCAAGTTGGACAATATCACCCTTTTCCAAGATACTATTATTCATTTTAAATTTACCGGACACGACCACGGTTATCTCTTGAGCTATTTTATGAACATGAGCCGCTTCTTTGTCGCCTTTTTTATATTCTTTAACACCAATCTCAAAATCATCTGTTTTAAAAATAGTTGGTTCAAAATTGCCGATTATCCAACCACGTAAATAATTTTTTAATTTAAAAATATTCATAAAAAAATTACATAATATCTTTAAAGAGTGAGAGATTGACATCATTTACTCCCCTAACCTCGTATACATTAGCACCGCTTCTTTTGGCGGCTTCAATACCATGGGGGGCATCTTCTATTATTATACATTCTTGGGGATTGACCTGGAGACGTTCAAAGGCCGTAAGATACATTTCCGGATGTGGTTTGTGATTCACCACTTCATCATTACCAATGATTAAATCAAAATAGTCATATAACTGAGCGGACTTTAACATTATATGTAAAGTTTCCTTTATAGAATTTGAACAACAAGCCAACTTAAAACCTTTATTTTTTAATTGTCTTAATAAAATTATCTTAGAATAATCCGGAACACAATATTTTGGAATTATTTCTTTAGTGTATTTTTGTTTAACTCTATTAATAAATTCTTTCAGACCGCTTGGCAAGCGTCCGGTTTGTTCCATTTTTTCTATCTTGGCCCTAGTTGGCAAACCGTTAAAAATAGAGCCGTGCTCTTCACGCTCAATTTTAGCGCCAAATAAACTAAGGGCTTTATTAAGAGCCTCATAGTGTCCTTCGGGCATATCCACCAATACTCCGTCCAGATCAAATAATACGGCCTTGATCATATTTATATAAACTCAGACTTTGCTTTGATACCAATTACATATCTCCTTTATGCCGTCCGCTAATTCAACTTTATGACGCCAGCCCAGCGCGTGCATCCTAGTCATATCTTGAAGTTTCTGTGGCATACCGTCCGGTTTTGAACTATCCCACACTATTTTCCCATCGTAACCAACTATTTCTTTAAATAAATTAACCAACTCCTTAATGGTAATATCTTGGCCAGTGCCGAGATTAAAGAATATCTCCCCTTTTTCATTTTGTTCTTTAGAAGGATTAAAATTGTTCATCAAAAATAAACAGCCGTCAGCCATATCATCTACATGCAAAAATTCTCTTTTTGCTGTACCGACGCCCCAAACCGTGACTTCCTTATCTCCGCGCTTCTTAGCTTCACAAAATTTTTTAACAAACGCTGGAAAAACATGCGAATTATTCAAATCAAAATTATCATTTGGTCCGTATAAATTAGTAGGCATCGCGGCGATAAAATTTGTTCCATACTGACGATTATAACTTTGGCACATTTTTATCCCTGAAATCTTGGCCAATGCATATGGTTCATTGGTTGGTTCCAAAAGTCCTGTAAGTAAATATTCTTCTTTCATTGGCTGAGGAGACAGTCTCGGATAAATACAAGAAGAACCAAGAAATAATAATTTTTTTACTCCGTTTAAATATGAATTATGAATAATATGATTTTGAATTTCTAAATTTTCATAAATATATTGAGCGGGAAAAATATTATTAGCTAAAACACCGCCAACTGTAGCCGCGGCCAAAAAAACATAGTCTGGTTTTTCTTTGGTAAAAAAGTCGGCTGTCGCCTGCTGGTTCAATAAATCCAACTCTGTGTGAGTACGCAAAACCAAATTATTATAGCCATTTTCATGTAACTTTCTCACCAATGCCGATCCTACCAAACCACGATGGCCAGCCACATAAATTTTGGCTTCTTTTGACATCATAATTAAACTAAATAATCTTTAGGATTAAAGCCTCTGGAAGTGAATTCCGCTTCAAGCATCATCTTGGATAAATCTTCAAACTTTACTTTTGGTTCCCAACCCAATAACTTTTTGGCTTTGGTAGCATCGCCCAATAGCAGATCTACTTCAGTAGGACGATAATAATGTGGGTCAATTTCAATTAAAATTTTACCGGTCTTAGCGTCGATACCTTTTTCTTCTAAACCGCTACCCTCCCACTTTAATTGATAACCGAGAAAACCGGAAACTTTCTCGACAAATTCTCTCACGCTATGCGTTTCGCCAGTCGCGATCAAATAATCATCTGGTTTTGGCTGTTGCAACATTAGCCACATTGCTTCCACATATTCTTTGGCATAGCCCCAATCTCTTTTGGCGTCTAAATTACCCAAATATAATCTGTCTTGTTTGCCTAATTTAATTTTAGCAAAAGCGGCCGTTATTTTTTTGGTTACAAAAGTCTCACCACGACGCGGTGATTCATGATTGAATAAGATACCATTACAAGCAAATAAACCGTAGGCTTCGCGATAATTTAAAGTAATATAATGAGAATAAACCTTGGCGCAAGCATATGGACTGCGTGGATAAAAAGGGGTAGTTTCTTTTTGAGGAGTTTCCATTACTTTACCAAACATTTCCGATGAACCAGCTTGATAAAATTTTACTTTTAAACCACTGTCTCGAATTGCATCCAATATGCGTAAAGTTCCAAGGGCATCAACATCACCGGTATATACCGGCAGATCAAAACTAGTAAGCACGTGGCTCTGAGCGCCAAGATTATAAATCTCATCCGGTCTAACTTTTTCTAAAATTCTATTAATATTACTGCCGTCGCTAAGGTCGCCATAATGCAAAAAAAGTTTTCTATTCTTGTCATGTGGATCTTGGTAAATATGTTCTAGTCTAGCCGTATTAAAACTACTGGAACGACGAATTATACCATGCACCTCATAACCTTTCTCCAACAATAAATCCGCCAAATAAGACCCGTCTTGTCCGGTAATACCGGTAATCAACGCTTTCTTCATATCATTTTACTTTCTTTTAATAATATTAGCTGTGTTAGTAGCTGGCAAAAACTTTTTAATCAGCTCTTTTTCTTGATCATTAAAATATGCCCCATTATCTAGAGCCTGCTTAATAATATCTCTAGACTTATCATCTTGATGATCAAATTGGTAAGAATAGGCCAATCGCCAGTAGGTTTCACCAACTTTATGATCATCACGCAACGCCTGCTCAAGCAGACTAATAGCTTCCTTATTTTTACCAAGCTGAATTTTAACACCGGCCAAACTATAAATAATCTGCTGTCTCTTTGGAGATTTAGCCAGAGCATCGGTTAAAACACCTTCAGTTTTTAGCAGATAGGAAGCGTTATTATTGATCAACGCTCCCAATTGATACATTTGTCCTAAAGTTAGGCTATTTCTAATATCTAAAGGGTGTAAAATTAAATTTTTTTCTAAGTTATCAGTCGTAAATAAAAGTAATTCATTGGCTTTATCTTTCCCTAATTTTTGCCAACCGCCGGCTAATATTTGAGCGGTAGAACGACTAATATCGCTACGAATATCATCGACATGAGGAGAATTAAAACTCACCGCGTCTTTGGCCACCACCAAACCAGAGATAGGATCACTCATTAAGGCTCTTATGGCCGACAAGGCTTTTTGATTGGCTTTGGCCGGCTGTAGATCAAAAATAAAAATTAATACAAACGATAAAAAAACTAAAGACAAAATCATGCTATTACCTATATTTTTATCTGATATAGATAAGGCGGGGAGATCTTTTCTTTGATTTTGATTAATCAATGAAGATATTAATGCCAACCAAAACATCAAATATAAATAAGAGGTTGGATCTTCAAATACTGTGATAGTTCCTACAAAATGCGCAACTAAAAATCCTCCGCCTATTAACATAAAATGATAATCAATCACCTTATTTCTATAGGCTTTTATCAAGCTAAATATTGCGACGATATATAATCCAAAATAGATCAACAGACCAAAAGCTCCCTGAACCGATAGGGTGTTTAGAATAATATTATGAGAATTGTCAAACCAAGTTTCTCCATAACCAAAATCCAAAGATCTGGAATTATAATATTTGTTAAAAGCGTAAAAATAATTGTTCGGTCCCCAACCAAATATTGGCTTTTCTTTCCAGCTTTCTATCGCTATATTCCAGGCAATCCAACGTGGACTAGTTTCAATATCGGAAAAAGTAGTATTGACAGCGCGGCCGATAGCCGGTAATTTTTTAACAAAATCACTACTCCTAAAAATATAGAGCACTGATATAAAAATTATTACCAAAACCGACACACCAAGTAAAGAATAACGAATTTTAGGTTTATCTTTCAAAACTAAAACATAACCAACTAGAGCAAAGCCAAATCCAAAAAGCAATCCTAGCAGTGACCCGCGTGTCCCACTCCAAAACATTCCCATAAAACCAAAAAATCCAGCTACACTATAAAATAATTTCCAAAGTGTATTTTTTTCACGACTAAATAATAATATTGCCAAGAAAGTCAAAAATAGCCCATAGCCACCAACATAGATAGGATTACCCAAGGTGCTAGCTACACGATCTGAGCCGCTGTTTAAAAGCAGATCAGGATTTTGAGTTTGTAACCATCCAACAAACATGACAATAAACCCGGCAAATAAGAAAACTCTACCTGCCCATTTCCAATCTTTCCAATCTTTAAAAACAGATAAACAGATAAAATAATAGGCCACATAGTGCAAAACTGTAAACAAACCTAGCATTCTTTCATGATTATCCCAAAAACTATGATACGGATCAACGCCAACAAAAGTAGAAACTGCAAAACTAAATACAAACAAAATTAAAGTGATATTTAAATAGCTAATTTTCAGCTTATATTTATCATAATTTATTTTTAACAAGGCCAGATAACAGAAAAACATCAAAGTAATTATTGATCGTAAAAATAGTATTTTTGGAACAATAAAAGGAAAGATAAATGAGCTGGGCAGA
>CALRGC010000008.1:9576-37461 GCA_943357105.1 Candidatus Magasanikiibacteriota bacterium
TGGGATAAAAAAGGTAGTATAGACTAAAATTTTAATCAATGTTTCTAATTTTTGTTTCATAAAAAATGATAAATTTACCTCTAAAGTATACTACCTAGCACCAAAAAGGTCAATAATAACAAAGCACCCCGTAAAATAACGGGGTGCTTGTTAATCTAGACTGAAGTAGAGTTTTTTAGGCTCAACTTAGCTAGGATTAGATACTGCGGCTCAAAGCATTTCCAGACACATCGTAGGAATCGCTGTGAGAGTATGGACCTTGTACACTACCACCGACTGGTGTGTAGTAGAACGAAGCATTACCAGTTGACCAGGCGCTAGAACCGTCCCAACCAGTGCTACCACTGATCTTAGCGGAAACAGTTACTACACCTTGAGTTTTACCAGCAAAAATGTTGGTAGTATCGGCAACCACGATAAATGTACGAGAAGATCCTGGAGCAACCAACAATGAATCAAACAGGCTGTTTTGATCACTTGATTGATCAAAAAGCAAAGTAATACTGGATTGATTCAAGTAGTTGGCTACAGAAGCACCACCAGCTAAACCAGTAGTAGTGGTAGCGGCCAAGTATGTTCCTAAGCCTCCGGAACCATTGTCTTCATACAATTTCCATGTACCAATTGTACCAGTGGCTGAACCGTTAGCGGCCAAACCAGACACATTAACAGAGATTAGAGTTGAAGAAACTCCTAGATCTCTAGTTCCCAAATTATTTATGGTGAATTTGAAGATCTGAGCTTTGCTATCCAAAGCCAACTGATTGGTGGCCGAGATAGAACCAGCACTAATAACTGGATAAGCGTCATGGAAGATAGCACGACTAGAAGAAGCCATGAATGTATTGGCACCAGATCCGTTAATAGAACCAACTGCCAATAAAGCACCGGCGCTTGATCTTACTTCCATATCAGTGTTTGAATCGCTCTTAAAGGCAAACAGAGTTGTAGTAGCGTTGGTCAAAACACCGGAAGCGTTGACATTGCCTTTCAAAGTCAAAACTTTATAGTCATCCATTGGAATTGTAACGTTCAAACCATTGAACACTACATCACCGCTTACATAACTGGCAGTACCAACTGGGTTGGTGCCATCATACAATGTAAAGCCGCCAAATGTACCAAGCGTACTAGCAGTACTGTTATTGGCATAGCGAGCGGTAAGAGTAACTTTGTTCAAGTTTAGAGAATCGTTAGATGCAGAGAATTTCCATTTTCCGAGCTGTACACCAGTGGCTCCTGGACCATAGATCTTGTCCAAGGTTGTAGCATCAGAAACAGCAGCAACTGTAAGAGAACCATCACCAACAGTAACACTTTGGCCAGTTGGGTTATCAGTATTGGTAGTAGAATTACCACTGCTAGTACCGGTATAAGTATCGGAAGCTAGAGAAGTACTCAACACACCAGAAGCGGCAGTCTGTACATAAGCTTTAACTTGAATGACCTTGGTTACATTTTTAGCAATTGGCAAGGAGAAACTAAAGCTATTGGAAGATGAAGCTACGGAATTGATAGTAGCACCCAATTGAGTTGAACCATCCCATAGAGACAAATTCTGATAGTTAGCATTAGCATTACCAGCACCGCTAACATAGTTAAATGTCAAGCTAACGTTGGATAATGTTACATCTTCAGCTGTACCAGCAGTACAGATAAATTGAGCAATCACCTGAGTAGCACCAGTAGAACGGGTAACGCTACCCATCGCAGTGTCTTTAGTACAAGTCAATGCGGTGGTATTGGAGGTCAATTGATTAGCTGATGTGCCAGCATTGCTGGAGCTTGGCATGTTGTCATTGTAATCCAAGCTTGACAATCTCTTACCATAGAAATTACCAATTTTAGCTTGATAGATGTTGCCAGATGTGGCAGTGCTATCAATGCTACCGACTACTTCCAAAGTCTTGGTTTCGCCAGATTTGATATTAATATAGTTGGACAAGTTGTATTGATAACCGCTGTATACGTTACTGTCAGTAGCGGCTACAGTGACATACACGGTACCGGTCTTAGCATCACGCACAGCGACGTTACCAGTCAAATTTTTCTGACCACTACCAGCTTTGGTAACAGTAAGACCTACTTTACGTAATTCCATATTTTCACCAACAGCCTGTACATCGAAGGAGCCCAAAACTACATTTTGAGAACCAACAGTGACATTACCTGCAGGAGAAGATGGGTTCTTGTTAATAGTCAAATTACCAGCCTTCATTCTGAACCAACCATTGGTTTCTTTGGTATCAATGAAAGAAGTTGGGTTTAGGTAGTAACCGGTGCTAACACCTTTTACCATCACATCATAGGAATTCTGGACATGTACACGGAAGTAATCACCAGAACCATCTACGATATCAGCCTTCAAGGTCAAGGTCTTATTAGTACCTTTTCCGATTGTATAAGGCTTATCAAATTTAACTGTAACATAGCGATCTACAATTGCGTCGGCAGATCCTAATACAGTGTTATCAGGAGCGTAGACCTTTAAATTGTTTAGATCTTTATCTTTCAAAGAACCTTCAAAGTAATAAGTTACTGTCTGTACACTGATATCTTCTACAGCGCCAGAAGAATTTTCAGTAAAGATAGTTTTGGCAATTTCTTTCTGCTTATCACCAACTTGTACGTTGGCATTGGAAGCAGTAGTTTGACTACCATCGGTAATACCACTAACAGTACCAGAAGTAACTGTGAAAGCACCGATAGTACCAGAACTAGAAATCAAACTCAATTGGTTACCTTCAACTGGGAAAGTACCACCAACAGTGCCATCAGTAGCTACATCAGTAGAAGCGGCTACCTTGAAACCAACTAAACCAGAACCAGAACTACCAATATTAACTGCAACAGTCAATGTTTCTGGAGCACCGGCAGCTACCAAAACTGGATTGCTACCAAAACCAACAGTTACTTTGTTGTCAGAAGTAAGAGAAGTCATGACATCGCCATGGCGATTGCCCTTGCTATCCCAAACGCTAACACCAGTAACATAGGAGTTAGACAATAAACCGGTCTTAGTCAAAGTAATACCAGTAACTTTAGTAGTTTTATCGGCAGTCAAGTTAACTTTTAATACATTGTTATAAGCAGTAGTATCAGCAATATTGTGGGCAGCTGGAGTATCGGCAGCCAAAGAGACCATCAAACTACCACCAACAGCAACTACTGGAGGAGTAACTACAGTTCCAGGAGCGGCCTTAAATCCAAAAGTAGCATCAGACAAAGCGGCGTCCATAGCATCAACAACAGCACTCATAGAGTAGCCAGAAGTAGAAGCCAAGGCAACGGCAAATTTAGTCTGGAATTTGTTAGCAGTCAAACCAGTAGCGGAAACTTCACGTAAAGCTTTGGAAGCACCAACTACATAGTATTTGCCACCATTGCTCACCAAAGAACCTTCGGTTGGAACAGCTTCAGTTACTTTTGTGGAACTGAAATTCTTGGTGTAAAGCACCATATCGGCACTTGCAGCAGGAATTGTGCGGCCACCTTTTGCAGGTAAAGCAGCATAGCTAGCACCAAAAACACCTTTAGCGGCATCAGCAGAAATTTCTGCTAATTTACCATCAGCCAAAGTGACATACATTTTGTCAGTGGCACTGTCTTTCAACAAGTAAGCACCTGGGCGAGGAGCTACGATCCCAGAGGCTGGGAAAGAAGCCAAACAATCGCCAGTTACCCATTTAAAGGTATATTTACTGTCGGCAGTCCATGATTTAAAAGTATCACCATGTGGGAAATAAGATTTTGTCTTGTCAGCATTTACTACCCAAATATCGGCACCGTTAGCTTTGACGAAATCGCCAGCCACAACGGTAGCGCAGTCCACCTGTGTAGCAGCTGTAGCAACAGCTGGTACCAAAGCGGCAACGCCCAAGGACCAAAAAATGGTTGTAGAAGCAACACCTACAGTGAAAATCTTCTTACCTAATTTTAATAAATTATTCATAATATATTTAATAGATTCCATTGTTTTGCGCGCGTCATACTATAAAGTATGTCGGTCAAACGCAATGGAATTTGTCCCGATTGGTTACGGAACATACAAAGACTTTGCAAGCCCTTATGGACTCTCGACTTTTAGCAAAATCGTAACTAATTACTTTTCCCTCTCCTCTATAACGCCCTAAAGCATCATAGAGGAAAAGAAAATTATTTCTTTTCCGTTTTGGAATTGCTTGAATTATTAATAGTACTGGTAGCTGGAGTCAAGATCACTTTTATTTCCGGAGTGGACGAAGTGGATGTACTAACAATAACTTTTATATCTTTGGAACTATCTACCGCGGCCACTACCGGCGAAACCGGTACTAATTGCGCGGCGTTAACAATGGTTTTATCATAGATCTTTTCCGCCTCCTTGGTAACATTATTTACATCTTTCATCGCTTGCACGGCTTGGTTGAGATCGCCTTTGTTGAGGGAATCAACCGCTTTAGCAACCGCTTGATCGGTGGTTTCAACGGCGGTTTTGGTTTGAGCCACTGCGACATTGGTAGCGGTAGAAATTTCTGAAATTTTTTGAGTAAGAGCGGCCGTGGTGCTGGCATTATTTGTTTTATTAGCTGATAGATCAGCTACTTGAGTTTTGGCCGCGTTAACTACATCTTTTATTTTATCAACACTACTATTGGATTGAGCGGCATCGGTAGCCCCAGATTGCAAAGTGGTATTTATTTCTTTTTTTACATCAGCCACTGAAACGCTCACATCCCCTTCTAAATGCTTGGTTACCATTACTTCCACGGCTTTTATAGAAGCGTCTTTGGCCAAATCTTTTACTTCACTCACCGCTTGCACCGTCTGAACAGCGGCATCGGTAGCTGGAGTGGTGGATGTATTCTGAGCGGCGGTAGCGAGCAAACTAGTCTTTACTTCTTGAAGAGTATTTTTTACCGAGTCAGTATCTTGTTTAACATCTTTTACCACATCAGCCGTAACATTTTTGGTAGAATCGCTTTTTATTTCATCCAGCTTCTGATTGACACTGGCAATTTCTATTTTTAAATCACTTACAGTTTCTTGGGCTTTAGCCTGCTTGCCAGGATCATTACTATTCAAAATTTGTTTGGTTTCGTCGGCACGACGTTTGGCAAATTCGGCATGTAGTTTGGTTTCAGCTTTTTTGGCACCTACTATAGCGGCCATAGCTACCTGAGTTTTTTCAGCCGCCCGCTTGGCACCATAGAGCCAATCACCCGGCAAAGAATTATAAGCGGCATCAACACCGGTGATCCAACCGCTGGTCGCCACAATACTAACTACTAATAATACGGCCATCGGACGCACAACATTAAATACTACTGGACGCGGCATAAAAAGCGCCATGGCATTCCAAACATTTTCCAGATTAATTTTGCTGTTTTGATCGCCAACAGTATTTTTTATTTGGGATAGCAAAACGGCGCGGTTGTTTTTCAACCACGCCTCAGACGGCTTGACTTCGCCGTGTTTGAGCTGTTTAAGTTGTGCGATTAAATCTTGCGACATACCACACGAATTATTTATCTCCCAAAATTTGTTTTAATTTTTTCAAAGCGCGATGCATTGTCACGCGTACCGATAACTGACTCTTTCCGGTAATTTCGGCAATCTCACTGATATCCAGCTCATCAACATATTTCAGAGTCAATACTTCCTGATATTCTTGTTTTAATTTTTTTATCGCTTGGATTATTTTTCCGGTTTCAATTTTATTGGCCAGTTCATCATACCATTTTCCATCATCCGTAACCTCGATATTTTCATCAATCGCGATTTCGGATTTGGAAGCCCGCTGACGATAAAAATCTATAATACTATTACGAGCGATTTTATAGAGCAAACCACTGAAACTTTTGATCTCCGGTTGTTCTTCGCTATTAGCGATCAAAAACTGCCAGGCCTTTAAAAAAACTTCAGAAGCAATATCCTCGGCATTTTCATGATTACTAACTTTAAAAAAAACGAAGCGGTAGATTCGTTGTACATATATATCGTAAAGTTCCGCGTAAGCTTCTGGGTCCTTTTTGGTGAATATCCTATATAGTAGGATTTTCTCGGTAAGGAAGTTGCTCATTATAGAAGACGAAAGAAAGTTAAATTTGTTACACTACTGCTATCGACTGCCTATTTGACCTTTTTCTGCGTTACAAGCGATTTGCATATAGTATCAAAAATTTGAGAATAGGTCAAATATAATAGTATAATACTGGAGACTA
Source organism: Candidatus Magasanikiibacteriota bacterium (assembly GCA_943357105.1). Classification (GTDB taxonomy): domain Bacteria; phylum Patescibacteriota; class Patescibacteriia; order Magasanikbacterales; family GWA2-37-8; genus CAIOJG01. The sequence goes on from CALRGC010000008.1 coordinate 15,780, forward strand.
CAGCTTGTTCCTCAAACCTAGAAAATCCTCACATAATTTGCAACCCGCCGAAGCTCTGGCTCTGAACTCGCCCTGTGGGGCTCAAACAGCAGAGCCAGCCACGCTTCGTCGGCTCACAAATTATTTGCTCGGATTTTCAGGGTTTTCGGAACAAGCTGTAGTCTCCAGTATTACCAATTTGTATACACTAGTCTATACAAATACTAAAAAATATATTACATAAAAATACCCCCCCCCCAATTCCACACAACCCTTGACAAAAAGATAAAAATGTAGTAATTTGTATACACTAGTCTATACAAATTTATGGATAACCAAAAAATCCAAGACCAGGATAACGAACAAAAATCAAAAGAAATGATCAGGGTTTCAGTATCCGAAGCCGCTCGCCTTTTTGGTGTAAACTCCCAAACTATCCGTCGCGCTATTGCCGCCCAAGAGATCACCTATGTAATAGTGTCTAGACGCTATAAAGTAAATTTTGAGAGTTTGGTAAAATGGTCCCAACATAGCACCACTGTCAAAAATAAACTAGCCAACAAAGGCATCGGTCAATATGTGGAAAAATGGAAGATAAAAAATCCGCTATACTCCCCCAACCCAAAATCTCTATCTAGACCGGAACCAAAAAAAATAGAGACTGAAAAGAAAGAAAACAAACCAGACGAGGATGACGAAACCAAACTTCCCTCCACCTACCTCAAACCCGATTAAAATCGGGTTTTTAATTTGACCATCACACCGCTATTGGAGTAAAATAAATAGTATGTTAAAAACTACTTACAATTTTTTTCATAGACATTATCACAAGCACTACCACAACCAATACGAACATGCCAAAAAGCTGTTCGCCTTTGATATTTTTTTGCTGAGTGTGGCTATCATAATGTTTCTTAGCACCCTCTATTTCCTATTTTGGAATCCTGGACTAACCGACCAAATTGATCTAAAAATTTCTTTAGGAGATAGTCGTATTAAAAGTGGCGAAGAAGTAAAGCTGACGGTGGATTATAAAAATCGTAGTAAATACTCATTGCACGATACTACTATTGCTTTGCATCTGCCAAGCGGATTTGTAGTGGACAGAGAAAAAACTCCAACCAATACTTTCTCCGAACAATCTACCTTTTCCATTCAAGATATCAAGCCAGGCGCCAAAGGACAGCTGGCCGTATATGGTCATATCTGGGTAGCGCCAAAAACCGACGAAGATATAACTGCCCTGCTTTCCTATCTTCCAGAAAATTCTAAATATAGAGAACAAAAATTAGGATCATTTTTAATGAACTTACCCGACAGTATTTTACAATATAAATTACAAATAGCCACCACTTCTTTTTCCAATAACACCGTGCCATTTTCTTTATCCATAAAAAATAGTTCCGATCAAAGGCTAGGCGATCTGAATTTAAATTTCAATTTCCCAGGAAAAATAAATGTAAACGAACTTGAGCTACATAATATTAGCTTGGATAAAAATATTGAAAAAACAGTAAACGGCACTATCGTGATGCCAACCAAATCCGGGCAATATAATTTAATCGCTACATTAAACGGCAAATTTAATAACAATGAAGTAAAAATATTGGGTGCGCAAAGTACTATAAAAACCTTTTCACCGCAGGTAGATATTAAAGCTTTTTTAAATGATCCAATCAGTTACGGCGAACCCAAACAAGAGATTAGCACCGCGCTTGCTTGGCAAAATAATGGTCAATTCCAGTTACAGAACCAAATAATACGCTTAAACTTTACCACTGGAGTAGTTGATTTAAAGGCCACCGCCAAAGCCAATAATTTTAAGTTGGACAACAATAGTCTAATAATAGACAGCTCCCTTCGCACCGCTCTGGCCAACGGAGCGCCTGGCGCCAATGACCAATTTAATTTAAAAATATTTTTACTACCGACTTTCTCTTTGGGAGAGGTTGAGAATCCGTCGCTAGAAATAAAACCAATTTTTACCGGTGAGTTAAAGGAAATAGGCGGTCAAAGATTTGAAGTGCCAGGAATTGCCACTTCCATACCGCTGGCCACTGAATTAAATTTGAATCCGACTGTGCGTTATTATTCCGACGATGGCGACCAGCTTGGTCGTGGCCCACTTCCGCCAACAGTTGGACAAACTACCAAATATTGGATCTTTATACAATTAGACAATACTACCAATCCGATAAAAGATGCCGACCTAGAAATTGCTTTAAACAAAAATATTACTTTCACCGGCAAACAAAGCGTAACAATTGGTCCATCTCTGACCAACAATAATGGCAATGTTACCTGGAATTTCCGCGAACTTCCACCTCAAAGCCAAACCGGCTGGTATTTTGAAGTGGCCACTACCCCATCAAATGAACAGATTGGACAAAATATTAATTTAGTTAATAGTATTAAATTCACCGGCACCGATAAAACCACCGGAAAAAATTTCAACCTCCAAAAATCCGGCTTAAGCAATATTCTTCCTTCAGCTGATACCGGAAATATAAAAGGGAGTGTTGTAAAATAAATTTTAAAAAAATAAAATAGCGCAAATAGTTACTTTTGAGCGGGTTATGAGGCCCACGGCCGATTCCCTGAGTCGCTCGCGCGGCGAGGAAAGCGAAAAAGTCACTATTTGCGCTATTTTATTTTTTTAAAATTTATTTTACACCAGCCGCTTTTTTTAATTCCTTTACCTTGTCAATCTTCTCCCATGGGAACTGATTGCGACCAAAATGTCCATAGGCCGAAGAGGCGCGGTAAATTGGACGCAACAGATCAAGATGTTGAATAATTTTACCTGGACGGAAATCAAACACTGTTTTTACCGCTGATTCCAATTTGTCATCACTCACTACACCGGTACCAAAGCTATCCACATGTACCGAAGTAGGCTCAGCACGACCAATTACATAAGATACCTGCACTTCGCATTTATCCGCTAATCCAGCGGCCACGATGTTCTTGGCCACATAGCGAGCCATATAGGCACCGGAGCGATCTACTTTACTTGGATCTTTACCGGAAAAACAGCCACCACCATGACGACCCATACCGCCATAAGTATCCACGATAATTTTACGGCCCGTCAAACCAGTATCGCCTTGTGGACCACCAATTACAAAACGACCGGTCATATTAATGAATAATTCAGTATCTTTATCCATATATTTTTCACAGACCGGCTTGATGACTTTTTTGGCAATATCAGCGCGCAACTTTTCAGTAGACACAGTATCATGATGTTGAGCGGAGATAACCACATTTTTTAAAACAGTTGGTTTGCCGTCAACATATTCCACCGCCACCTGAGATTTTCCATCTGGACGCAAATATGGAATTTCGCCACTTTTGCGCACTTCAGTCAAACGCAAAGCCAACTTATGAGCCAAACTAATTGGCAATGGCATCAGCTCCGGAGTTTCATTACAGGCATAACCAAACATCAAACCTTGATCGCCAGCACCCTGCTCTTCTACTTTTTTCTTAGCCACACCTTGAGCAATATCCGGTGACTGCTCATGAATGGAAATAAGTACACCAGCATGCTCACTATCAATACCATAAGCTGGATCAGTATAGCCAATATCCAGCAGAACATCACGCACAATTTTTTGAACATCGGCATTTGCATTGGTAGTCACCTCGCCACCAACAATCACCAAACCAGTAGTGGTAAAACATTCTACCGCTACGTGCGACTTTGGATCTTGTGATAAAAATTTATCCAAAACCGCATCAGAAATTTGATCACAAATTTTATCCGGGTGACCTTCGGTCACCGATTCGGAAGTAAAGACGTATTTATTAGACATAATTAAATTAATGGATTAAAGACGGAAGGAAATTGTTGATAGGTAATCGACCTGCTCACTTAGCAACAACCAACACCGTCAAAAATTAATAAGACTTATTATACTCGCGATTAATACAGTTGTAAATACCAAAAAAATTGTCACTGCCACCCAATTTTTATGACGCAAGCCATAGCGCGCCGCCGGTAAATCCCCATAATGCTGGGCGCGCAAATAGATAAAAACCAAAAGCATAGCTTCCAGACCAGACAAAACACCACCAATTAGGCCAATCACTTTGAGAAAATCATGCCAACCTAACATATAAAAAACAAGTGGAGCAGAAATAACCAAAATTACGGCCAAAAATGGAGAAATTTTCCAATCCCAAACCAGAGTTTGTTTTGTGGCCAATCCCAAACCCAAAAATCCGGTACCCATCGCAAAAATGGCAAAAGCGTTGATTAAAAACTTTACCCACCAACCAAATTTATCACCTAAGGCATTACTCACCAGCGGTGTAGTACTAAGCCCCAATACTCCCACCGTTGCCACGGCAAAAAGCATGTAAACTACTATGGGTATCAATGTGCCAATAATTAGAGCCTTTTTAAATTTTTTAGGATCTTGCGGTAAAAGCGCGTGCGCTTCGGCAATCGCGGGCGATGCTTGCAAGGCAAATAAAATTACACCCAAAGGCAAAAATAAATTGCCGAAATCGTGATAATAAAAATTTTCAATATGGATTTGCGGTAAAATTCCAAATGACAAACCAATAATAATACTCAAGACTACAATGCTTAGAATCTTTTCTAAAATTTTTACGGTTTGTAAACCACGCCAGACCGAAAAACTGGCCACGGTCCAAAAAATCACCGCCCAAACTTCCGGTGTGCCACCAAACAAATTAGCAAGTGACTCCCCTTCGCCTATCAAATAAGCGAGCAAAGCTCCTAAACTTCCAATTATAATCATCAAGGACATTAATATTTTAGCCCAATTGCCCAGATATTTTCCGGCCAATCCTGGTAGTTGAAAACTTTCCTTGGTGCGCACGACAATTTCACCGATTAATAAATTTAATAGAAGCACTATCAGACCCAAACCTAAAATATATCCCAAACCAATCATTAGCCCCACTCGCGACACCACATAAGGAATACCCAAAACACCGGCACCAATCGTCATACCCGTAATCATAAAAACCGCACTACTAACATTTACGGGTTTTTTGTAAATTCCTTGATGTAAAATGAGATTATCGGATTGTGACATAAAATAAAATTGAATATATTATAGCACAAAAAATATAAAACAAAAAACAGAGTTTTGTCTCTGTTTAAAAAATTCAATCGTGGGCAGCAAAGGATTCGAACCTTTGACCCCCGCTGTGTAAAAGCGGTGCTCTAACCAACTGAGCTAGCTGCCCAAAACTGTGATTAATATACTGCAAAATTCATTTTTAGTCAATGGCTAAAGTTATTTTTTTAAATTTTTTATATATTGACTTATTTCATAATCACCATGCAATTCCAGCCAATACCACCACTCCGCTCCCCATAAATATGATCGGCTAAAACCAGTTTTTTGAGCAAAATATATATTTTTTTGTAAACGATCCAAATTCATAGATTGGAGCTGTTCGGCAATGTTAGCGGCGGTCATGTTGCTATTTTGCATCCAGGGCTCGGCCTGCAATTCCGCCACAAAAGTATGAGCGAGATCGCGTCCATGCCAAAGCGCGCGCCAGCGATAATAGATCGCCGGCAACCAATCATATCCGACATAGCCTAAATTTTTTGCCCACACCACCCGATAAACCGTACTACCAAAGAGATCACCGGCCTGAGCGGTTTTATTCCAAAAACTTAATTCACCGCTGTCGGTAATTAAAACCGGACGAGTAGAATCGATATTTTTTACCGCCGTAATCTCCGAATGTAATTTCTCACTATCCAAGGCGCGACAAGCCACACCAAAAGCCAAAAATGGTTCGTTTTCTACCTGCCAAATTTCCACCGCCGCGTTATTTTTATAATGTTGCGCCACGGATTGCAAATAATTATTCAGCGCGGAAAAATATTCGGCGTCATTTAAACTCTGTGCCCAAGCCGGCACATTGCACTCTGGCCAACGAGGAGTTTTCTGACCAAGCGCCAACACCACTTTTGCCTGGCGTTTACCCGCTTCATTGATTAAATAATCAAGCTGATTAAAATCAAATTTTCCTCTCTGCGCTTCCACCACATCCCACCGAGCCGTGAGGCGCAAATATTTAAATTTATAATCATCTAAAATTACTTTGTAAGTTTCTTTCATATCCAGTCCCAAATACTGCGCATACTCCGGACTAAACGACGCGCCCCAGATCATATTTTCGTTGGGAGGTGAAAAAAATTTATCGGCCGAATAAAAAAATAACATTATCACTCCTAGCGTAATCAAAAAAATACCAAATATTTTTGTACATTTCATACCAATAAAATTAAACCAACCCCAATTAACACCACCGCCAAAAATTCTTGAGCAACTTCGGTAGTAGTATAATCTTCTTTAAAAACTTTTGGCCAAAAACGGCTCAACAACATCACCAACAATATCAAAACACCATACTGCAAACCATTGAGCGCGCTGACCAATGACACACTGCCAATGGCGGTGGCATACTGGATAGATAAGACAGCCACTACCGCCAATATTTTATTAAAAATAATCAGTCCGTTATTTTGTTTTTTCTTGACAGCCAGTTTATTTTTTAATCTACTCCACCAGGTAGGCACGAAACAGGCCCGCCAAGTTTCTTTATTTAATAAAAATATTAATCCCGACACGCCAATAAAAAATCGGCTCCAAACAAAGCCGGTCATAAATCCATATTTATCATAAAGATACTTAGCGCTCACATATGAAATGGCAAAAAATAATCCTGATAAAATTCCATATACCATCCCCAAATGCACGCCGTTATGTTTTTTACTTTTTTCAAAAGCAATTAAAACCGAACCTAAAATTAATAATCCCACCGCCCATAATTCGGATGAAACCAGCGCTTCTCCCAAAAATATATTACTAAAAACCAACACAAACAAAGGCGAAGCCGCGCCAATCAATGGCCCGATATGACTAATTTCACTCTTTTCAAAACCCAAAAACATTAGCCACATCGCCAAAGTATAACTGGCTCCACAAATAAAAGTCCAGGTCCAATCACCGGCTCCATTTATAACTAACGGGTGAAAAAAATATACAATAATCGCCAACAGTAATGGCGCCGAAGAATAAAAAGTATAAATTGCCGGCTTAACTTTGGCCGACGATAATAAAAATTTATCTAATATACATACTACGGCCAACATAATATAGCCAACTGCTGAAAACAAAAACCACATAGATATTTTTAAAATAAGATGTAATTATTATAACACAAAAAAACATCCGAATCTAATCGGATGTTTTTTGTTTAACCATATCCAATATTTACTTCATAAATAAACATTGGACATGGAGAGTAGCGCGCGACTACCAACCCCAGAGGTCGGTTGGATGGCGAAAAGCGCCTAGCGCTCTGCCCAGCGCTTCTGCTGGCACGCCAGTTGGGCCTCGCGACGCTGGTCGGGTGGCAACTGGCGAAGCGCCTCGCGACGGGCGCGACCTTGACCATGAACGGCGATGTCGAACAAATTGCCATGGGTGACCAGGGGCGCCTCCTCGCCGACAGGCGACGCGGGGCTGTTGGGCTGCTGCGAGGTCATCGGCTGGGGCTCGGAACCGTTGGGGCCACCGTGGCCATGCGGCAGGATGTGGAGCTGGGCGGTCGGCGGCGTGCGGAAACGATGAAAGGTCTTCTCGGTGTCCAGGGCGTGCATGTTGCCTCCTTCTCTTGCGAGAAGCAGTTGCGACTCTTTGCGGTTTGCATTGAGTCTGGTTCCCCACCTTCTTAGCGCAGTGCCAATGGGCGGGAAAACATCATCCAAAATTTTTGGATAATATTCTCCCGCTCTTGGCAACCGGCTTTTTTATGCGCGCTACTCTAAATTTGTAAAGAACTATTTTTATAAAAAACCACCCTAGTCTTTTTGACTTAGGGTGATTGTTATAATTTTTATTTTATACAATTCATTACCCTAAATCATTTACCCAAATCAAAGTATAGCGTACCAAGGTAGCCTTCTTCAAAGTGGTGCAAATGTTTGAGTGATTTAATTGCATACAAAAATAATCTTAACAGAAATATAGAAAAAGTCAACAAGAACTATCCACATTGCTCATAAACTACCTAACCTTAGCCAAAATTAACCCATCACCCTTGACAAACTTCCCGGTTTGTGCTATTATTACCGGTTAAATTTTAATTAATCCAAGCCCCATATGCGTATCGCAATGATCGGACAAAAAGGCATCCCAGCCATCTACGGGGGCATCGAACGCCACGTAGAAGATTTGTCGTTCGAGTTGGTCAAACAAGGCCACGATGTTTTGGTATATGCGCGTGCTTGGTACACTCCGACGGCTCTCAAAAATTATCATGGCGTAAGAGTAATCCATACTCCGACAATTCACACCAAAAATCTTGACGCGATTGTGGGTACTCTTACGGCCACTATTCATGCGCTGTTTCAAAAAGTGGATGTGATTCATTATCATGGTGTTGGTCCAGCTTTACTAGCTTGGATTCCAAGAATTTTTGCTCCTAAAACAAAAGTGATTGTGACTTTCCACTGTATTGATCGCTATCACCAAAAATGGGGCGTGCTGGCCAAGTTGATGTTATGGCTTGGTGAAAAAGCCGCTTGTACTTTCCCCCATCAGACTATTGCCGTGTCTCGCACTATCCAAAATTATTGTCTCAATGAATTCCACAAAAAAACCGACTACATTCCAAACGGTGTCAATACCGTAAAAAATATTGGCGACAATTTGCTCGATAAATTTGATCTGAAAAAAGACAAATATATTTTGATGGTCGCGCGTCTCGTGCGCCACAAAGGTGCTCAATATTTGTTGAACGCTTGGCAACTTGCCCGTCAGCAATATCCACAATTACTCAAAGGTTATAAACTGGTAATTGTTGGTGGCAGTACTTTTACCGATAAGTATGTCAAAGAGCTGCACGCGATTGCTCGTGGCGACAACAGCATTGTCTTTACTGGTTGGCTCAATGGACAAGTCTTGGAAGAAATCTACAAAAATTGTGCCCTGTATGTGAACCCATCCGAAAATGAAGGTTTACCAATCTCAGTACTGCAAGCGATGGCCTACGGCAAATCCGTATTGCTATCCGATATTCCTGAACACCAAGAATTGATCGACAACTCCGAGTTCTTTTTCCAGAATGCTAATGTTGTTTCTTTGGCTGATAAAATTGTGAAGCTGATGAAGAATAAAAACGCGCTGGCTGAACAAGGTGAAAACAACAAAGCCAATACCACCAAAAATTACGACTGGAAAAAATTGAGTCGCCAAACGGTGTCGGTATATTCCGAAGGTGAAAATAAAATAAAAAAAGCACGTTTGAAAATCGTGCGGGCTTAACTACACTATATTAAAACAAAAAACATCCGATAATTTCGGGTGTTTTTTGTTTATTATTGACTATGTTTCCAGTATTTTGTATACTAATCTTATTAACTCAATTAATAATTTATATGGAGGAAATTATTAAAAAATTAGATGCCCTCGACGCCAAAGTCGAAAAAGGGTTTAAAGAGTACAACAAAAGGTTTGATGAGCACGACCAAAAATTTGATAGAGTTTTTGGAATTCTAGACGAACATACCGGCCAGATAGACCTGTTGGCCCGCACGGTAGCCAACCATACCGAGCGTTTGGACAGAATAGAAAATAAATTGGACAACGTGGCAACTGATGTCTCAAAAATTGTAGGCACACTGGACGGTCTCACCAAACTTTTAAATAGACACGACGAGGAAATATTAGCCATAAATTATAATCACAAAATGTTAGATCACCGTGTAGAAGTGCTGGAACAAAAAGCTTAAACAAATAAAAAATTCCGATTAAATCGGAATTTTTTTATTTAAAATTATTTCTGAGCAATCGCCACCAAATTGCGCCCGGTCTTACCGGTAAATTCGCCACTATTATCATAAGACATTTCAATATTTCTGAAACCCGCTCTTTGTAATAAATTTTTTAGCTCGGATTCGCTAAAATGATGGTAGTATCTTTTTACCATAAATTCTCCTTTGTTGTTTTTCCACGGGATAATAAAATCATTATCATTCATTTTCTCCCAATCTTTTTCTAATTTACTTTGCGCCCAAGTGGATTCTAGATTCCAAACGGTTATAACTATTTTTCCTTCCGGTTTTAATTCTTTATAAATCTTATTTAATAATTCTAAACGAGTTTTTTCATCTGGCAAATGATGAAGCGATGCAATCAAAAAAGCTAAATCAAAAAAATTATCATCAAAATGTTTATCGCGAGTGGCCGTGTGAAAAAAACTAACCTTCCCCGCCGCTATTTCTTTCGCCCATTTTTCTTTGGCAATTTTTAATAATTCTTCGCTCTGATCCAAACCAAAATATTTAATATTTTTATCCTTAAATAAAAATAGTAATCGCCCATTGCCACAACCCCAATCCAAAATATTTTGCCCATCTTTTACCAGCTTTTTAAAAGGCTTAAGCTCCTCCCAGAGATCAAAACGAGTACCAGAAAACTTTGGGGCAATAAGGTTGTAATCTTCCCGGGTTTTGTGTATAATGGCCTTTGCATCCATATGGAAAAAATCAAGAGTATTGAAGAAAAAATTATTCGGGAGTGCTACAAAAAACCTCCCAAAAAGCCCGACGACATCAATGTGATCAAGCGTCGAATTTTGCGTGCTCATTCTGGCGGCGGCACACCTCCGACTTCGACACAATTGCTTAAAGCATATCACAAATTAGTAAAAGAAAACAAGGTTAAACCAAACCTAGCTTTGGAAAATGTTTTGCAACGTCGCGCGGTGCGCACGATGTCGGGTGTGACTATCGTCACCGCTTTGACCAAGCCATATCCTTGCCCAGGTCTGTGCACCTACTGCCCCACCGAAGCCCGCATGCCAAAAAGCTATATCTCCGATGAGCCGGCCGCCGCGCGCGCTTTGGCTTTGGAATTTGATCCTTACGAACAAACTTGGCGCCGCCTCGAGGCCCTGCGCAAAAATGGCCATCCGACTGATAAGGTAGAATTGATTATCAAAGGTGGTACTTGGAACTCTTATCCTATCACCTATCAATATTGGTTTATCGCTCGCTGTTTTGAGGCCTGCAATCGCGTGCGCGTGAGCAAGGTATCGGAAAAAATGACACTGGATGAATTGCGCGCGGCGATGATTAAAATTCAAAATAAAAATGAAACGGCCAAACACCGCATCATTGGTCTGACTTTGGAAACTCGTCCCGATTTTATTACCGAAAAAACTATTTTGGCAATGCGTGAAATGGGCACTACTCGTATTGAAATTGGCGTCCAACATATTGATGAAAAAATAATGAAGATGACCAAACGCGGTCATGGACTAAAAGAAACTGTGGATGCGAGCCGACTGTTGCGACAGTATGGTTTTAAAGTAGATTATCATCTGATGCCGCAACTGCCATTTAGTACTCCGGCCAAAGATCTGAAAATGTTGCGCCAAATTTTCACGGACAACCGCCTGCGCCCAGACATGATAAAAATTTATCCTTGTACGGTCGTGCGCAATTCCGAATTGTATGAATGGGTAAAAAACGGCACGTTTAAACCTTACGCCGACAAACATCTTTTGCGAATTCTCAAAGAATTTAAAGCGGATGTCCCCTACTATCTACGCATCTCGCGCTTGATTCGCGATATTCCATCTCATCATATTGTGGCCGGAAATATGGTCACCAATTTGCGCCAAGTGATCCAAGCAGAAATGAAAACGGAAGGAAAAACTTGTCATTGTTTACGCTGTCGCGAGGTCGGACATCAAAATGAAATTGATTGGAAGAAAGAAAAAATAAAAAAATTCGTGGATCAATATGAAACCAGTGGCGGTCAAGAATATTTTATGAGTTTTGAAAACGAAACGCGTGATGCGGTGCTAGCTTTTTGTCGTTTCCGTATTGATCCGGCTGGTATCTACCCAGCTTTTATCCGCGAACTGCATGTGTATGGACAATCGGTAGAAATTGCTGGCCGCAAAAAAGGGGCCAGCCAACATACTGGCTTTGGGAAAGAATTAGTGCAAACCGCGATGGATATTTGTAAAAAAAATAAAATACCGCGCTTGGCGGTAATTTCGGGTGTGGGTGTGCGTGATTACTATCGCAAACTGGGAGCGAAGCTGGATGGTAATTATATGGTATTTGATGTTAAATAAAAAACTCTCGCGCTGATCGGATCAGAGCAATATTATTCGCGCCAGCTGTGTATAGCTCTGGCGCGTTTTCTTTATTGATACCACCAATCGCTACCCATGGAATAAAAATTTCTTTTTTAATTTTCTTGATCGCTTCCACTCCTACGGGTGTACGATCTTTTTTTATTGGGGTTGGAAAAATTGGGCCAATACTCACATAGTCGGCACCTTCAGCCACCGACGCTTTCATCTGCTCCAAATTATTATTGGATTTACCAATAATTTTTGCGCTACCCAAAATTTTTCTGGCTTGGAGCAGCGGCATATCCGCTTGGCCAATATGGATACCGACCACCGGCAATTTAGCCGCCACTTGAGCACAGTCGTCGATAAACAAAAGTATCGGCGTGTAATCAAACGCGGTTTTATCTTTTTTATCTATGTAATCGCAAAGAAATTTAGCTTGATTATAAATTTCATTTTTGTCGCCATTTTTATTTCTAAGCTGCAACACTTTGGCCCCATGATCCATAAGCCAAACCAATTCGTCCACACTATCACTAAGTGGATATACAATCCCAGCTTCAAAATATAACTGCAACCAATAATGGGGCGTCGCAGACAAAAATTCAAATTCTAAACGATACACATCGTAGCGCAATTTTTGAAAATAAGGATAGTGATGAGGAAGATAAATTTTCGTGTATTCTTCGAGCACGCGAAGGGCTTCTTCTAAACGAGAAAAATTGGCTTTCATTAGACCCCAGAAATTACGGCGGGAGACAAAACTATTTTCTTCACTAATCTGCCCCAAATCCTGACCAAAACTACGTCCAGTCAATCTAGTGGCCGAACCTAGCAGATGTTCCAATTGGGCTAAAAGATGTCGTAGAGGGCGAATTTTGACATAAAGAGCCTCATTACGCAACACAAACCGAGCAGTATCTTCTACCACTCTAAAAGCCTCTTTAGCTCGCCCTAAATTGGCATCAATTAGCGAAAAATCTGTGTTCATAAGGTATTTGCGTGGGTTTAGGCGTTATGGTATCATAAATATCACTAAAAGCAAGTTATAAATATGATCTAAAACTTATAAACATTTCTCTTGAACGAACGCTGAAAACGCTCGACTATAATTTGTGAGCCGACAAAGCGTGGCTGGCCGTGCTGTTTGACGAGCGTCAAGCGAGGAGTTCACGGCCAGAGCTTGGGCGGGTTGCAAATTATTCGAGCGTTTTCATAGTGAGAGAAAGAGAAATGTTTATAAGTTTTTTTATATAGAATAAAGAATAATTTTATGCACACTCATACCCTTAAAGAATTTGATCCAACAATTTTGGAAAGTATCAAAAAAGAACAACAGCGCCAAGAAGAAGGACTCGAAATGATCCCTTCGGAAAATTTTGTGTCCCCAGCGGTACTTGAAGCGCTCGGTTCTGTTTTGACAAATAAATATTCAGAAGGTTACGCTGGTAAACGCTATTACGGCGGTTGTGAATTTATCGATGAAGTAGAAACTTTAGCCATTGAACGTGCCAAACAACTTTTTGGCGCGGAGCATGTGAATGTCCAGCCACTGTCTGGCGCACCGGCGAACGTCGCTGTTTATTTTGCATTATTGCAACCCGGCGACACGGTGCTTGGCATGGATTTATCCCATGGTGGACACTTGACCCACGGTCACCCAGTCACTTACATGGCCAAAATTTTTAATTTCATCAGATATAAGACTGATACGAATGGAAAAATTGATTTGGATAATTTGCGCGCGATGGCACTGGAGCACAAACCAAAAATTGTTTTAGTTGGGTACAGTGCTTATTCACGAGAAATTGAATATGAAAAAATAAAAGCGATCGCTGACGAAGTGGGTGCGATCACGATGGCCGATATTGCTCACATTGCAGGATTGATTGCCGGCGGCCAGATGAATAATCCAGTGCCAATTTTTGATGTGGTCACCACCACTACTCACAAAACTCTGCGTGGCCCACGCGGCGGCATGATCATGTGCAAAGAAAAATATGCCAGCGCCATTGATAAAGCGGTTTTCCCAGGTTTGCAAGGTGGACCACACGAAAATAATATCGCGGCTAAAGCGATTGCTTTCAAAGAAGCCCTGCTTCCAGAATTTAAAGAATATACTGCTCAAATAAAAAAGAATGCCAAAGTACTCGAAGCCAAATTTAATGAGTTTGGTTACAAATTATGTTTTGGTGGCACCGACAATCACCTACTTTTAATTGATGTCACTATGAAAGGCATAGGCGGCAAACAAGCGCAGATCGCTCTGGACAAAGCTGGTATCACAGTCAATAAAAACATGATCCCGGATGACACGCGCTCGCCATTTGATCCTAGCGGTATCCGTCTAGGCACACCAGCCATCACCACTCGCGGGATGAAAGAAGCGGAGATGGAAATTATCGCCGGCTGGATAAACGAAGTAATTATGAATCATGACAATGAAACCAAGCTGGCAGAAATAAAAGCACAAGTAAAAGAACTGACCAAAAAATTTCCTCTCTATCCCACGCTTAAATAAGCAAGTAAATTTAAAAAACAAAAATACCGGCTATAATTACCATTTGAGCGGGTTATGCGCCAAGGTGCATCCTTTGGCCCTCACGGGCCAAAAAAGCGAAAAGGTAATTATTGCCGGTATTTTTGTTTTTTAAATTTCTTTTATTTCCACCAAATTAACTTTGCTCTCCTGCCCAACTGGATCGCCGGCCACCACTACAATCTTATCACCCTTTTTTGCCAACTTATTCTTTTTTATATATTCTACGGCATTTTTGATAAAATCTTCAACATGACGCGCGCGCTGTATAATAAACGGCATCACTCCCCAGGATAAATTTAACTGTCTTTGTACTCGCAAAGAATTAGTGGCCACCAATATTGGTACTTGTGGACGCACACGCACGATCAAACGGGCAGTTTCGCCTGAAATCGAATCCGCCACTAATAATATAGACCCCGCTTCAAAAGAAAGTGCTCGTGATTATTCGCTCATCGCCGACAGATCAGATTCTTTGGTTGGGGCAGGAGTTGGGAGATCGTCAAATGGCGATGCTTCGGTAGTGCGAACAATCTCGGCCATAGTCTTGACGGTCAAAACCGGAAAATCACCGGAAGCCGATTCGTTGGATAACATTACCGCGTCCGTGTGATCAATAACGGCGTTGGCGACATCGGATACTTCAGCGCGCGTTGGGATGCGGTTGTGCTGCATGGAATCAAGCATCTGCGTAGCCACAATTACCATTTTGGCTTTGGCGCGAGCTTTGGCGATAATGGTTTTTTGAATCACCGGTACACCCGCCTCGGCTGTTTCCAGACCCAAATCACCGCGGGCGACCATGATACAATCCACCACATCCAAAATTTCATCAATATTTTCTACCGCTTCGTGCTGTTCTATTTTGGCAATAATTAAAATTGGCGCCTGTTTTTTTATCTTTAATTTTTTCTCAAACTTTTTTATCAGAGCGCGCAAACGTAAAATATCTTCGGCTGTATGCACAAAAGACAAAGCCACGAATTCTACTCCGGCTTTTACACCAAATTCTAAATCGGCAATATCTTTTTTACTAAGCGAAGGAATTTTTAAAACACTATCCGGGAAATTCAAGCCTTTATGGGAAGTTAACCTTTCGCCTTCAATTACCTGACAATATATTTTACTGCCAGAAATTTTTTCAATCTTCACTGACATATGACCATCATCAAGCAAAAAATGTTGGCCGGCTTTTAAAAATTTCTGCAATCCTGAATAGGCGACCGGTAATTCTTTACCTTTATATTCTTTTATTGAAGTATCAAAAACCACTTTTGATCCGGTTTTTATCTCCAAACCTTTTTCCGGCAAATTTCCCAAACGAATTTTTGGCCCCTGTAAATCCTGCAAAATTGCTACCGGCACTCCAGTGGACTTTTCTACTTTGCGAATATTGTTCATTAATTTTTTATGACTAGCGTAAGTGCCGTGAGAAAAATTTAATCTAGCCACATTCACCCCGGCCTTGACCATCTGCGTCAAAGTTTTTTCATCCGCGCAAGCGGGGCCAATAGTCGCTACGATTTTGGTAAATTTAAACATAAATTATTTTAACAAAGCTTTCAACTGCTCTTGTTTAGCGGCGTCAAGTGGTAAAATTTTTAACAGCTGATCAATAGAATTAGATTGTGATTGATTGTTAGTCGATTTGCCACCAAGCAAAGAACCATAATTATTTTGTAAATTTTTTATAATTCCGGGTAGATACCAAATTGCCCAAATTAAAGGCGCTAAAATTAAAATTAGCCTAAACCAACCGGCCACCGCCGTCCACATCATCTTGCTGTGAATTTTACGATTTTGTTCGTAAATAATTTGCGACCACTTCAAATTTTTTTCCAGCAGATCCTTGATCACCTCATGCTCGGTCTTGGTAGTGACCAAATTTGATTTTTCTACCGAAGCAACATTTTCATTTTTTTCGACCGCATCGGACTTATTTTCAGCTGACATATTTTTATCTTTATGTCTAAACATATTATTTGGCTAAACGTTTTAATTCATTTTCAAAATTTTTAACATCTTTGAAATCACGATAGATGCTGGCAAAACGGATATAGGCCACTTTATCAAAAGTGCGTAAATTTTTCATCACAATCTCTCCCAGTTCACTACTGCTCAATTCGTGTTTTTTTCTTTTTTGAATATCACGCTCTATGGAATAGAGCAGACGATGAAAATCTTCTTGAGTAAAAGCCCGCTTCGTAAGCGAGCGTCTTATGCCACTTTCCAATTTATCGCGCATATAAGATTCCCGCTTGCCGTCACGTTTGACAACAATCAGATCCAAAAGCTCAGTTTCTTCGATAGTAGAAAAACGATACGCGCATTTATCACATTCCCGGCGACGCCTAATAGCCAGATCGTTTTCGGCCGGTCGGCTATCGACTACACTGGTATTTTTATGATTACAAACTGGACAGCGCATAATGGATAAATTTTAACATTTTCGCAAATAAAAAACAAGACAAAATACCATATAAATTTTACCGCATAAAAGTGAGCCCCTAATTAGCGTAAGTAAATTTTTGTGGTGCCCGAAGGGCAATGACCCTACCCTTAGGTCATAACGAAAATTTATAGCCAATTATGCGAACTTTTATCAGGTAAAAATTATACGGTATTTTGTCTTGTTTTTTATATACCCATTTTCTTACGAATAAAGGCTGGAATCTCGAGCTCATCGTCGGCTTTGGTTTTGGGCGCAGCCATTGGAGCTGGTTTTGGTTCTTCTTTAAAAGCGTTCACTACTACCGGAGCTATAATAGTCTCTTTAACTGCCGGCTTCTGCACATACTGTTTAAATTTTTTCTCTTCTTCCTCGTCATCCCTTTGCGCTTTACGCATAAAAGCATTGTTGGTAAATTTGGAAGCGCTAAAAAATGAAGTCTCATCTTCGGCGGCCAACAAACTACTTGGTCTGCGGCCATCAAAGCCAGTAGCAATTACTGTAATGCGAATCCCATCGGCAAGAGTCTCGTCGATAGTCGCGCCAAAAATTACTTTGGCATCTTCGCTGGCGGAGCTGGTAATAATCTTGGCCGCTTCGCTAACCTCATTCATAGTAAGATCAGTGCCGCCGGTAATAGTAAACAAAATACCATTAGCGCCATCAATAGATAGATCAAGGAGCGGGCTGGAGATAGCCATTTTAGCCGCTTCAACCGCGCGATTTTCGCCACTGCCGCTACCAATACCCATCAAAGCGGAACCGGTGTCACGCATAATGGTTTTAACATCGGCAAAGTCCACATTAATAAGTGAAGGGGTAGTAATAATTTCAGAAATTCCCTGCACGCCCTGACGCAAAACATCATCGACAATTTTAAAAGCATCAAGCAAGCTGGTCTTCTTATCTATCACCTGAAGAATGCGATCGTTGGGAATAGTGATAATCGCGTCCACACTGCGCGCTAATTTTTCCCAAGCGCCGTCGCCAACTTCTTTTCTTTTTGGACCTTCAAAACCAAACGGTTTGGTAACTACCGCGACAGTCAAAGCGCCCAATTCTTTGGCGACTTCAGCCACTACCGGAGAAGCGCCTGAACCAGTACCACCACCTAAACCGCAAGTTATAAAAACCATATCCGAATCTTTGAGTATCTCTCGGATTTCGTTTTGACTTTCTTCCGCGGCTTTGCGACCAATTTCCGGATCCATACCAGCACCCAGTCCACGCGTGACACTTTTTCCAATATGTAGTTTTTGTGGAGCCGAGCTGTGATGCAAAGCTTGAACATCCGTATTCATCGCAATAAAATCAATGCCGCGAATTTTGGAAGCGACCATACGATTAACGGCACTGCCGCCGGATCCACCAACTCCGACTACTTTAATTTTGGCAAAGGTTTCCATTTCAGGTTTTACTTGAGGCATAAACTTCTTTGATTACTTGAACACTTTTTGTATTCAATAGATATTAATAAAAAATAGCGATCTATTATCGCTACTTAGTTTATATTACCTCTGAACTACTGTCAAGCAATAAACTGTGCTAAAAATTATGGCAATAAAGCTTTAAACCAATCTTTTAGAGCTCCGGCTGAACCACCCACTTTTTTTAGACCATCAAATAATTTAGTGTTTTTAGAACTGTGACCAGCGTTCATCATACTGCCCCACTTTAACAACCCCACCACATTTACAAAACCTAGATCATTAATCTTGTCAGTAGCGCTGATAAAATTTAATGGATAACCAAGTGTGGCCGGTAGACGCAAATATTTTTTAGCCGCTTCGGTAATGCCGGGCAATTTGGCGCCGCCACCGGTAAATACCACCCCGGAAGGAAGCATGCCACTGCGTCCAATTTTACGTAATTCATCGTCAATTTTTTGCATTATTTCTTCTACCCGCGCTTCAATTATTTCACTTAAATATTTTCTTTTAACGGTTTCGTGTTCGGCGGCGCCGAGTTCATATAAATCAATTTCTTCTTTTTTGGAAACGGTGTTGGAAAAACAATCGCCATATTCTATTTTTACTCTTTCCGCCACATCTATCGCTGTACGCAAACCAATCGCGATATCATTGGTAATATGCTCAGAACCAATTGGTAAAATAGTGGAATGTAATATCTCCCCTTCTTCATATACCGCCAAACTGGTGGTAGAGGCGCCAAAATCCACTACCGCCACTCCCAAATCTTTCTGCCTATTGGTCACTGCCGCTTCACTACTAGCCAAAATTGAAAGTACCAAATCTTCAATTTCCAGACCGGAACGATAGATAGCTTTAGTAAGATTCTTGATCTGGGCGGAAGCTCCCAAAATAATTTGAGCGTCAACTTCCAAACTAATACCGGTCATTCCTACCGGATCTTTGATACCAGTTTGACCGTCCACCGAAAATCTTTTTGGCAAAACATGCAACACTTCATAATTGAGTGGTGTAGAGATAGATCGAGCCGCCTCAAGCGCGCGCTCCACATCGGTTTCAGATATTTCACTATCGGCTTTGGATACGGCTACCACTCCCTTGCTGTTTTGCGACATAATATGCAAACCCGATACCCCAGTCCAAACTCGATCAATCGGCAGGCCAACAGTGCGCTCCATTTTTTCCAAACAAGAAGAAACTGAAGACACCAAGTCTTCAATACTATTGATAGAGCCTTTATGCATACCTTCGGAAGGTACTTCCGTCGCTCCCAAAATCTGCATTTCCGCTTGGGAATCATCACCCCGATAGACCATCTGCCCCACCGCCATACGCACCATATTGGAGCCAATATCTAGTCCGGCAATTATATTTTGTTTTCCTTTGGACATACTTAAACTCTAAATGAGAGAGACTATATTATACCTTATTTTAACAAACCAATAAAGTGGGGTAAGAAAATTATCAAACCGATCACTAAAGCTCCGACGGAGCTGATTAAAACCGCCGCCGCCATAATATCTTTAATTATGGAAACATAGTGACTTAAACGTGGTTTGAGCAGGTCGGCAAAATATTCTAAAGCAGTATTCAATAATTCGACGGTCAAAACGGTCATTATCAATAAAATCAACAGAATGATCTCCCAAACCTTAAGCGAAAAAACCAATGTTAAAATCACTACTATCAGAGCCAAAAAAAGTTGAATTCTAAAATTTTGTTCATGCAAAAAAGCGAACTTCAAACCACGGAAAGCGTCTCTAAAACTCCTTAACAACCTTTTAATGGACATAATTTGAATCTTTTAAAATACTTTCTTGCAGAGCAAACATTTTTTTGGCCTCCTTCACATCCCGATGTTCGTGGCCGGACAGATGCAGTAGGCCGTGCGCGAACATCCTTGCAAATTCTTCCGTGAAATTAACTCCCAATTCTTTGGCTTGACGCTTGATTTGACCAGGACAGATATAGATCTGTCCCAAATATTGACTCTTCATAAAACCGTCTTCAGACCAAGCAAAGGATAATACGTCGGTAGGATATTTTTTACCGCGAAATTGAAAATTTAATTTAGTCATCTCGTTGTCGCCGATAATATTTATCTCCACTATGCCTTTTATCTTTTTCTCTCTTTTGGCCGCGGCGGTCGCTAATTTTTGCAAATCATGGGATGATAATAAGCTATTTTTTATTTTAAAATTAACTTCAACTTTAATCATAATACTAAGGAGTCGTAGAGCTGACACTCGAAGGATTTTCTTCAATTATTCTCGCTGGCAAATCGGTGGAATTCCCGAATTGGAAACTTTGTTCAAATAATTGATTAACTATGCGATAATTTATTACATTGGAATTATTGGTATGATAGATAATGGCGAAAACCTGGTTATCGATTGGGAAGAAGTAAACCAAATTATCTTTACGACCAAAACCACTCTGTTTGAAAACCGATTCGATTGGTGCATAATCGGCATAACTCTCGCCTGGCGCAACTCGCGCGAACCAATCGGCAAAATTTTCACCCGGATTTTTGTCTAAAACTTTTACTTCAATATTTTCTCCGGTAATAGTACTAAATAATATATCTTTGTAACTAGCATCAACATTGCCGACCGCCCAACTTTTTGGATAATATAATTTATATCCAAATACCGGATTGTTATAGACTGCTATCAAGCCGGAATCTACTAATTTCATCGGTTCTTTGCCTACCGGATTATACAGATGATAAATTTCCGAACCATCGGTATAGCTATCACTATCGGTATCGGGCAAAGCGGGGTCGGTAGTAAATAATTCTTCGGCTACATCGGTAAGACCGTCTTTATCGGTATCAATACTATCCCCTAATAATATGGAAGGTAGATCCACCAATTTGACTTCGTTTAAAGACGGTGCCGTATTGGATAAAGCTTCTGGAGTGGTCGAAGGAGTTGTTGATTCGACAACAGTTGGAATTTCTGGTGACACTATATTGGTGACTACGGGCGCGGGAATGGGCGCAGAGGATTTTTTAGTTTTTTGATATTGCCAAAAATAGTAGCCGCCGCCGATTACACTGACTATAGCGACTATGGCCAAAAAAGTAAAAAATAAAAATTTAGAATTAGCCACCAAATTCACCGGATG
>CALRGC010000009.1 GCA_943357105.1 Candidatus Magasanikiibacteriota bacterium
CACTACTTCGTTGAGATCAGAGGCAGATAGTTTGGCGTCTTCGAGCGCTTTCTTTACTGGACCCAAAGTTTTTTCCACCAATCCACCTACGAGCTCTTCCAATTTAGAACGAGTCAATTTCAAAACTAAATGTTTTGGACCATTGGCATCGGAAGTAATAAACGGTTGGTTGATTTCACTTTCTTGTGCGGTAGATAATTCGATCTTGGCTTTTTCCGCGGCTTCTTTAATGCGCTGCAAAGACAACGGATCTTTACCCAAATCAATACCTTGATCTTTTTTAAATTCATCCAAAATCCATTGAATAATTACTTGATCAAAATCATCACCACCAAGATGGGTATCACCATTGGTAGAAAGCACCTGCACATTGTCCGGAGCGACTTCAAGGATAGATACATCAAATGTACCACCACCCAAATCATACACCACAATTTTTTGTTCGGTCTTTTTATCAAAACCATAGGCCAAAGCGGCGGCAGTTGGTTCGTTGATAATACGCAAAACTTTTAGACCAGCAATTTCACCGGCGTCTTTGGTTGCTTGGCGCTGAGAGTCGTCAAAATAAGCGGGCACGGTGATTACCGCTTCAGTCACTTTTTCTCCCAAGCGTTCTTCCGCGTCCGCTTTCATTTTACCCAAAATCATCGCAGAAATTTCTTGCGGAGAATATTCTTTGCCTTGCATCTGCACTTTCACACCTTCACCAGATTTTACAATCTTATAAGGCATGAGTTTGAGATCGCGTTGCACTTCTTCGTCATTCCAATTGCGACCGATCAGACGCTTGATGGAATACAAAGTGTTTTCCGGATTGGTCACCGCCTGACGTTTGGCCAACTGACCAACTAAGCGTTCACCGGATTTGCTCACAGCCACAATAGACGGTGTGGTGCGTGCGCCTTCTTTATTTTCGAGAACTTTTGGCTGACCACCTTCGATGATGGACATACAGCTATTGGTTGTACCCAAGTCGATTCCTAATACTTTTGACATATATGTTATGTTAATTAATTTTATTAATAAAATTATTTTTTAGATTATTATTTACAATACCAAAAATTTTTAAAGCAATACCAAGCAATAAAACATAAGCGCAAAAAATAAAAATATACGATGGGCTCATATGAGATTCTCCGACTTTACCAGCTGGGGTTAAAAATCCATTATCATACAAATAATTATAAAATATCACATAGACAATTAATTCATATGTTGAATAAATAAGACTACCAATAATAAATAAATTACCGAGTAGCTTATTTTGTTTAAATGGCTTATTTTTTATATAACGGATGCTAACCAAAATAAATTTAATAATTAAACTAGACCAAAATATCAACCATAAAAAACTTAAAGATACTATATCATGTAAATATAAACTATCTTCAAAAACATCACCAAAAAAAATAAACCAAATCCACAGAGGAAAAATCACCAAATAAACAGACGTGACCAGCATTAACGAGCCAAACAATTTTATTTTATTTATTTTTTCTATTATGCTCATACACTTAACAAATTTTAATAATATTGATATAATCACTTTATCACGATGGGAGGACTATCAAAGAGTTCTGTCCCGCGGAAATGCCTCTTATAATAACCTTTTGATTAATTTCAAGAGGTTTTTTATTTTTTATTCCATTCAAACTTACTCAACTCTTCTATCAGCAATAACCTCGATCTGGTAGCCGCGGTTTGCAGAGCTAGTGTCGGTTGATGCCCGAAACCAACATACTCTATATTCTTTTTTAACTCTTTTACTTTTTGCATCGCGGGAAGCAAATCAGTATCGGATGAAATTACGATAGCGTCATCATACAAATTTTCATAGGCGCCTACCAGTAAATCCGTTGCAATCTTTACATCCACGCCTTTTTCGTGATAAACACCATCGTTTTTCATCAGATAACCTTTGTGTACTGTAACTTTATTATCTCTTAAATGATTAAACAATTTTCTTTGGGCCAAACGCATTTTTTGCCCTTTCATATCATTAGGCAAGGCTCTAACCACACCAACATAATAACCAACTGAAATTACCTCTCTTTCACCCGCCAGATTCTCACATATACCACGATAATTGTATCTACTTAAATTTTTTATTTCCAACGACTTCATTTTGAAGTAAAAATTACTTCCATCTATGAATATCGCCGCCCTCCTCTTATTTTCTGACATATAATTTAGCTTAAAACAAAAACCCCACCGGGCTCTCTTGCGAGAGCGGGGTGGGTGGTTTTAGTTAATTACACTTTACCACCACACCCGATATTTGTCAAGTGGATAAATTGTCAATGTTAATTATTTTTTCTTAGTAATTTTAATCTCCACTTTTTTTGGTTCAGAAAGTTGCACTTTTGGACAACTGATTTTTAATATACCATCTTCAAAACTAGCTTCTACTTTATCCTCGGCTACCGCTGTGGGCAAAGCAATCTGACGAAAAAACGATCCACTGCGAACCTCTTTGCGATAATAATTTTTTTCTTCGATTTCGTGCTCTTTGTGATTTTCACCTTGCAAAGTGAGCACACCTTTTTCCACGCTCACCTTTACATCTTCCGGACTAAATCCGGCCAGCGGTGTTTCTACCACTACGGATTTATCGGTTTCATACATATCTACCGCGGGTGTAAACGCTTTCATACTGGAATTTACCGCCGGCAAACGATTAAACGCTTCATCTACTTGATCAAATGGGTCCCACATCGGGCTCCAACGAATTAGAGTCATATTAAAAAGGTTAATTATTAAATTTATTTTGAAATTATTACTTTGGCGGCTTTGATTACTTTTCCTCCCATTTTATAGCCACCGATTAATTCTTTTATTACCATACCGGGCTCTTGGCCTTCCACTTCTTCTTCGCCCATACTCTCATGCATATTGGGGTCAAATTTTTCACCAACGGTTTTTATCTCTTCAATGCCGTGTGATTTTATCACATCGCCAAATTGCTTCATGATAAATCCGATACCGTCAATCCAATTTTTCATTTGCTTATGCTCTTCGTTATCGGCTTGCAGAATTGGATGATGAAAGAAAGCAGATTTGAAATTGTCATATACCGGAATAAAATCTTCCAAAATTTGTGCCTTACTCATCTGCGCCCATTCACCGCGGCGCTCGTTGGTTTCTTTTTGTAAATTTTTGTAATCCGCTAGAGCGCGTTGCCAATCTTTTTTGTATTCTTCTGATTTATCCAAATTTTGTTTTTTAGACAGAAAAAATTCTTCAATGTGTTTTTTAACTGTTGGTTTTACATCTTGTCTAATCAACAATTCTCCTGGAGATAATACAATAAAATCTGTGGCTTCATCAGGCTGTAAAACCGGCTTTTGCTCATCATCTACCATTTCCGCTCTATAGCGTAAAGCTATATAATGAATACCTTCTTCTGTTCTAATAGACTCACTAGTTGTCACATATTCCAAATTTTTAATATCCAATCCAGTTTCTTCTTTTACTTCTCTTAATACTGTATCACTAATTTTTTCTCCATATTCAATATGCCCACCCGGAGCCGTAAACATATCGCCTTCTTTCGGAGATTTAATTAAAAATAATTTTCCGTCTTTATCAAAGATATATACTCTAACAACAATGTGAATTTTTTGTTCGTCAGTCATATTATTTGTTCAAAATTTCTTTAACTAATTGTAAAAGCGAATAGTTGCGTTTGTAATCGGTACGAGTCGGAGCAAGCAAAGCCAACAAACTGTCGCCAAATCTAAAAGACGCGACCGATAACATATTTCCAAATGGATGCTCCGTACCAACAAAAAACTGAATATCATCAGAAACAAGATCATAAAAACCAGGAATGCAATCTTCACAACGATCAAAAACTTGTGACACGTCTCCGACTATCCCCAGCTCCACAAATTCCGGTTTGGAAAATAGATTGGACAGACCGGTGTAGTAAATAGAATTTGGAGAAAATGCGAATATCACGGTTTCTTGAGTGATCGCCGCAAGCACTTTGGCTAGATTTTTTTGAGCTTGAATTTTATCTTCAAAACCAAAAAAACTTTCCAGAGCGTCCGACTCTTTTTTGCCAACTTTCAATTTTTCCCAATCGGTTTTGCCAAGATAATATTTATATCCTGATTCAGTCGGGATACGACCGGCCGAAGTGTGAGGATGAGTCAAATAGCCCATCTCTTCTAGATCACGCAATTCATTGCGCACCGTGGCTTCACTCCAATCCAAACCAGCCTCAGATACCAAAAACTTCGACCCAATTGGCTGGGCCGTAGCGATGTATTTTTCAATAACTAGGGTCAAAAGTTGCTCTTGACGAGTATTCATAAAATATTAGCACTCTAACCTTATGAGTGATAATATACCAGAACTTATCCACACTGTCAAGGGTAATTCTGCATAGCAAAAATAAAGAAAAAGGCGCAAATAGTGACTTTTTCGCTTTCCTCGGCCGCGAGGCCTCAGGGAATCGCCTGCGGGCTCATAACCCGCTCAAAAGTAACTATTTGCGCCTTTTTCTTTATTTTTTGTTTATTTTATAGTCTGAACCTCATGTAACAATACATTCTCTACGTAGATACCCCGCGCATAAAAGATGCGTTCAAGCTCATTTTTAAGATCCATTTCAACAGCATCACGTTTAGTACTGACAATCTCATTCTGATCAAACTTACTAAACACCATGCGCACACGACTGCGGATAGTAGGGCGGATAATCTTGGCCACGAAATCCTCGCCAATCTGCTGCCAGATACTTGGGATCTGATGCACATCCAAACGCAACAACACCGTGCCCTCTACCCCCACTCGCACGCCGTCCTGAGTAACAGCGGCAATTGGAATATCACCCAAAGCTTTTTCATTCTGCACATTAAACTGACGATTTATAGAATATTCCAAAGTCTGCACATTGAACAGTTTGGCTTTCTGCCAAAAAGGAATTTTGAGATGAAGCCCTGGGGTCAAAACTTTTTTCAATACCCCGCGGCCCAAATCATAAACACAAGCCACATAACCCGGTGGCACAGTGATGAAAAAACCTTTCAACACATCGTCCACCACGAATGAGTACATTAATTTATCTAAAGAATCTCCAGCCATAAATTTTAGTGATGGCCTCCCCCGCCCGCATCTTTGGGTTTGGCGGAGAAAAGCACATAGATTAATATGCTGATTATATCAGAAAATACCATAGAAGTCAAAATAAACAGTGATTTGACCATCGGCAATATCCACAAGGCGGTAAAGGTAAAAAGTGGGAACAAAAAGAGAAAAACCACCTGACTATTTTCCCAATGTTTTTTATGGCGATTTTCAAAGACAATATAGGCAAACATATAAACAGCGCAAATTCCAGCCCAAATCCAATCATGAATACGGCCGATCTCAAAACCATAGAAGTTGGTATTAATTTTGCCGGGAAAATCTATTGAAGGATATAAAATTTTAGCTAGTCTATCGCCAGTAATACCGCGCACAAATACTTGATAAAGCAGTACCAAAACCAGCAACTGAATTAAAAGAGTAAGCACTTTTGCCCAGGGAGAAATCTTATTTCTCTTAATAATTTTGCGAATTTCCTCATTCTGAGCAATGGTATCATGGCGAAAATCTTTGGCGGCTTCGAGTGCTTCTTCTTGAGCTTTTTCTTGCTTGACGGCATTACGTTCGGAAATAATGGTCAGCGGTAGCAAAATAAAGCGCAACAAAACCGTAAGCCAAACCACGGCCCAACCCAGATTGTGATCGGTCAAATTATTGTAGATCCAAATCAAAGAATTCACGAGCGGTACCAACAGATACTGATTCCAAATAATATCTAACAAGTTAAACATAATATGATAATTATAGCATAAAAGAGTATTTTTGACAACAAACTCTAAAGTAGTGGAAATTGACCAAAAGCGATTTTTGTGGTACAATTTGCCGGTAAAATCGACTAATTTCAATATATGGAACACGGTGATGTAATTCTGCGTTTTGAGGATGTGACATTTTATTATGATGAAAATAAAGTGCTTCTGGAGGAAGCCAATTTTTCCGTCCGCAAAAATGCCAAAATCACTATAATGGGACAAAACGGTGCGGGCAAAAGCACTATCTTTAAAATGATTACCGGTGAACTGAAACCAGAAAAAGGTCAGGTACATATTGGCCAAGGCGCTACGATTGGTATTGCTACTCAGGTGATGAAGCAAGAAAATTTTGAAAAAACTTTGGAAGAATTTTTTGCTGGAGCATTCGAAGACAAAAAATATGATCTACCAAAAAGAATAAAAGATATATTGGAAGTAGTGCGCCTCAATGTAAAACTTGATAAAAAAATAAAGGAATTTTCCGGTGGCCAGCAAGCGAGTTTGCTTTTGGCTTTTGCTCTGATCCAACAACCGGATATTTTGTTACTTGATGAGCCGACCAATAATCTTGACGCTGACGGCATTGGTCACCTTACTCAATTTTTGATGGACTATCCGAAAACTTGTCTGGTAATTTCGCATGACGCGAATTTTCTCAATGCCTTTACTCACGGCGTGCTTTATCTAGATTCCTATACGCATAAAGTTGAGCAATATGTGGGCGACTACTATGAAGTACTTGGTGAAATTGAAGCGCAAATCGAACGTGAACGCGCCAAAAATGCTCAACTCCAAAGAAGTATTCAGGACAGAAAAGATAAAATAAACTTTTTTGCGCACAAAGGTGGTAAGATGCGCGCGCTAGCCAGTAAACTCCGCGACCAAGTAGAAGAAGCGGAAGAAAATATGGTAGATGAACGCCAAGAAGATAAAACTATTCGTGATTTTATTATTCCTTCGCAGACTGATATTGTGGGTACGGTGGCCGAAATAAAATTCGTCGGTATTATGGTAGATCATGAGCCAGTACGCAAAAATTTACTCTCCCCTATTTCGCTACGCAAAAAACAAAAATTAATTATTCAAGGACCAAACGGAATTGGTAAAAGTACTTTTTTGCAGGCTTTAGCTATGGGCACTGAAATTGGAGCCACTATCAGTAAAGATGTAAAAGTGGGATATTACCGTCAAGATTTTTCCGGACTTGATTTTGATAAAACCGGCTATCAGGCCTTGGCTGATATGATGGTTGATCCGTGGAATCAGGAAATTTACGCCACCGCGGCGCAATTTTTGCTATCTAGCGAAATTCTAAAAAATAAAATCGGTTCTTATTCCGAAGGTCAGAAAGGCTTACTCTGCTACGCGCGCTTTGTATTACAAAAACCTGGCCTACTAATAATGGACGAGCCGACCAATCATATTAATTTCCGTCATCTGCCGGTCATTGCCGAAGCTCTAAATAATTTTGAGGGGGCGATTATTTTGGTAAGTCACGCCTATGAATTTGTCGATCAAATTAAAATTGATCAAACTTTGGATCTGGGCGCGGACAATACTTTTGAGAAATAAAAAAACGGTGGTATAATAGTAATATGTTGGAAAAAATAAAACAATTTATTTACCGACCGACGATAATTGATATTAAATGGAAGAAAGCTATTTTAGCGCTTGCTTCTATTGGCCTCATAGATACCGGCTATCTCACTTACTCACACTATCAAGCTCAAATTCTACGCTGTTTTGGCCATACGGTAGTCAATGCCTGCCAGGTAGTGACGGAAAGCATCTATTCCACCATTTTAGGCGTCCCGGTAGCTTTAATCGGACTTTGTTTTTATATTTTTTTGATCACCGTTACCATCTTAAGCTTTAAAAATAAATATAATTTTCTTTTAAATCTACTTTTGCCAATTACCACGCTGGCCATGCTGATGAGTTTGCGTTTTGTCTATTTACAAGTCGCCGTAATCGGCTATATCTGCTACTACTGCATGCTTTCGGCAACTTTGTCACTAACATTATTTGTTATTTCAATGGTAATTTACAAAAAAATAAATAAAATTTAAAACTAAAAAATAAAAATATCTCATAATTTTTACCACATAAAAGTGAGCCCCTAATTGGCGTAAGTAAATTTGAGTGGTGCCCCACAGGGCAACGGCTCTACCCTTAGAGCCGTAACGAAAATTTATAGCCAATTATGCGAACTTTTATCAGGTAAAAATTATGAGATATTTTTATTTTTTGACCAGAGATAATTTCTGAGTACGAGATAATTTCTTAATAGCAACCTCACGCTTCAGAGCTCTAGACAAAGTACGGAAATTTTCACTATAGATCAATTTCACCGGCCGACGCGAGCGCGTATACTTCGCCGCCGTTTTGGAAAAATTATGATCGTGAATTCTTTTTTCCAAATTATTGGTATAGCCGGTATATAAAGTTTTGTCTTTACAGCGCACAATATAGACCGTGTAAAGCATAGATTAAATTTCAGTTTCTTGGCCAATTTCCAATTTAATAAACTTCATACCAAGCGGCTCAAGCAAAGTGGCCGGCCAACGTGATCCAAAGTCGGGATCTTTTAGCATACCATCATGGGCGGCGAACCAAAATTGTGGGTGTATAGCCTGCGCGTAATCCAAAGTTTCGGAAATTTTCAGCCACGGCGCGGCTACCGGTAAAGCCAAAACTGGCACCGATTTACCGGGATTAATAAAATTATCGCCGGGATAAAATAATTTGTGGTTGATAAAATAACCGGTGTTTTGAATTTGCGGAATTGAATTATAAATAACACAGTGTCTGTCGCCAAACGCTTCAACTAAAACATCTTTGTAGGTTGTCTGTTCGCCATCTTCTAAAATTTTATATTCAATCCCCTCTTTGTCCAGCACCGCTCCCACACCATGATTGGTAAAAATTTTTACCGTCGGATTATTTTTTAAAATATTTTTTATTGACTCTGGATCACAATGATCAAGATGCTCGTGAGTAATCAAAATAATGTCCAAATTCTGCACCGAATCTTGTAGATTGGAAAAACTGCCCGGATCAAATAAAATCCTAACACCATTTTCTTCTACCAACAAACATGAATGTCCAAATTTGGTAACTTTCATAATTATTGATTTAAAAGCATCTCGCGAATTTCAGGATTAATCATGTCCTTATTCCAAACCGGAGTCCAGACTACATTTACGTTCACATCTTCAATGCCCGGATAAGCTTCCATTTCATAGCGCGCGCGAGCAATGATATTTGGCCCCACCGGACAGGCCATACTGGTGAAAGTCATAGTAATATTAGCTGTAGTACCCTCAATTTTGACATCATAGATCAAGCCCAGATCCACAATACCCACGCCCAATTCCGGATCCAAAATATTATTAAGTTGTTTCCAATAATCTTCGGTGCGCATAGATGGCGGTACAGGAAAAGGACGAACTGCCGGTTTGGCGGAATTTTTTTTAGTTTTCTTTATGATCTTTTTGACAACTGTTTTTTTAGCAACTTTTTTCATAATTACTAGAGTTGAATTAAGAAAGAAAATTTATTTTCTTTCTTGTGAAACTAGACGTAATTTCAAGTTTCGCAGAAACTTATAATTATTTTTCAAAATCTTTTAAGGCGTGCTGCAGAGTGGCATATCCTAACAGCGCACATTTTACTCGGCCGGGACTAATTGGCACCTGCAACAAATCATAAACTTTTTGTGTCTTCATTTTTTTGAGTATGGATAATTTTTTACCTTTAATCTCATCACTGAGCATCGACATCGACGCTTGACTAATGGCGCAACCATTACCAATAAAAGCAATATCTACTATAGTATCATTTTTAATTTTTAAATCCATCTGGATAGTATCGCCGCACAAAGGATTATTTTCAAAAACTCGCGCCGTACGATCGGTAATTTCACCCTTATTGTGCGGGTGTTGATAGTGATCCAAAATATTTTCGGAATAAAGATCCATATCAATTTTTGATCTTAAAAATTTTGAGAGTTTTTTGCAGAGCTTTGACGGCAGTGTCCACATCCGCTTTGGTATTATAAAGATAAAAACTCATTCTGGCAGTAGACGGTACACCCAGACGGCGCACGAGCGGCTCAGCACAGTGAAAACCGGCGCGAATCGCGACACCTTGAGAATCAAAAACACTGGCAATATCGTGGGGATGAATTCCTTCTACCACAAACGATAATACTGGTCCGCAATTTTTAATATTTTTGGGGCTAAATAATTTTACTTGTTTAAATTTAGAAAATTTGGCTTTGGCGTAAGCGAGCAATTCACGATCGTGCTTTTCAATCGCGCTCATACCGATTTTTTTCAGATAATCCAGCGCAGCGCCAAACGCCACCACATCGGCCACATTTTGGGTGCCGGCTTCAAATTTGGCATAATCGGTTTTGTATTTCGAGGTATATTGCTCGACAGTTTCAATCATATCCCCACCATACATATATGGCGACATCTCAGCGATTAAACTTTCTTTTATATACAAAACACCCACACCCATTGGCCCCAGCATCTTATGAGAAGAAAAAGCCAGAAAATCACAGCCGATATTTTGGACATTGGTCTGACTATGCGCGATACTCTGCGCCGCATCTACCAAAACTTTCGCGCCCACCGCGTGAGACAGCTCAGTAATTTGTTTCACCGGCACAATACTACCGGTGACATTGGACATACCGGTCACGCAAACCAATTTTGTATTGAGATTTAATAATTTTTGGAAACCTTCTATATCCAACAAAAAATCTTCAGTAAGTGGAATAATTTTTAAAATTGCTCCGGTTTCTCGACAAAGCTCTTGCCAAGGCACCAGATTGGCGTGATGTTCCAGTGCACTCACAATTACTTCGTCACCTTTTTTAATATTTTTTTTGCCCCAACTTACGGCCACACAGTTTATCGACTCAGTAGTATTTTTGGTAAACACAATTTCACCGGCCGATTGAGCGCCGATAAATTTGGCGGTTTTTTCACGCACGGCTTCGTAAGCACCGGTAGATTCTTCCGACAAGGTATGCACGCCGCGATGAATATTAGCGTTTATCGTCGTGTAATATTTTTGCAAAGCATCCAGAAATATTTTTGGTTTTTGACTTGTCGCCGCATTATCCAAATATACCAAGCGTTTACCGTGCACACGGCGTTTGAGAATTGGAAAATCTTTTTGGATATTGAGTGGCATAATTATTTAAAAAGAAATTTAGTGATGGCTGAGCGAATAGCGCTTTTTATATATTCGTCTTCAATCTCACTCATTTCAGTTTCAAAAAATCCTTGTACCAACAATGCTTTGGCATCTTTTTCTTTGATCCCGCGCGATAATAGATAAAACAAAGCTTCTTCATCGACTTTGCCTACACTGGCGGCATGTCCGGCTTTCACGCTATCGCTTTTTATCTCCAAATTGGGCGCGGCTTTAGCGGAAGAATTTTCGGATAATAATAAAGTGTGATGAGAAAAATATGAATCAGCGCCGACTATTTTTTCTTGCACTTTGGCCACACCGGAAATATTACAAACCGCACTATCGGTAAGCGCGGCACGCACGCGCGTGTGAATTAGAGTATTGTCAGCATTATGAATAGTCGTAATGTTTACCAAAAAAGAATCGCTCTTTTCTCCCAGGACAAAAAATATTCCTCGAAAACTACTACTCTCGCCTGAAGCGTCCACTATAAATTCTCGCGTCCCTTCCCAACCTTTAGTAATCAAACCAACTAAAATCAAATCAGACTTTGGTGCCAAAGTAATAGTTTCGTTCGGGATAGTATCAATAAAACGAATTTCTGGTTTCATAAAATTATCCAACTGAGCCGGTCATCTCCAGTGCCAATAAACGATTGAGCTCGACCGCGTATTCCATTGGTAACTGTTTCACAATCGGCGCGGCAAAACCATTCACAATCATCGTGGCGGCTTGTTCCTCGGTAAGACCGCGACTCATCAAATAAAACAATTCTTCTTCGCCAATTTTGGCCACCGTGGCTTCGTGCGCCACAGCCACATCCTGCTCTTTGATATCCATTGTCGGATAAGTATCACTGCGAGAAGATGAATCGAGCATTAGCGCGTCGCAGACTACGCGAATTTTTACATTTTTGGCGCCTTTGACTACTTTTACCATACCGCGATAAGTCGAACGGCCGTTATCTTTGGAAATAGATTTGGACACGATGGTAGAGCTGGTATCTGGAGCCAAGTGAATTACTTTTCCGCCAGCGTCTTGATGTTGTCCGTGCGCGGCAAAAGCAAGAGATTGAATTTCACCTTTGGCCCGTTTGCCTCCCAAAATAATACTGGGATATTTCATCGTTACCTTGGATCCCAAGTTGCAATCTAGCCAAAACATTTCCGCGTCTTCATGCGCGAACGCGCGTTTGGTCACGAGATTATAAACATTGCTGGACCAATTTTGAATAGTAGTATATTGCACACGCGCGCCTTTTTTCACAATAATTTCTACCACCGCGCTATGCAGTGAATCGCTAGAATAAGTCGGCGCGGTACAGCCCTCGACATAATGCACACTACTGCCTTCGTCGGCAATAATCAGCGTACGCTCAAATTGGCCCATGTTTTCAGTATTGATGCGAAAATACGCTTGCAATGGCAATTCCACATGTACGCCTTTGGGAATATAGATAAAAGATCCACCGGACCACACCGCTGAATTGAGCGCGGAAAATTTATTATCATGCGCCGGAATAATTGTACCAAAATATTTTTTGAAAATCTCGGGATGATTTTTCAATCCGTCATCGGTCGATTCAAAAATCACCCCTTGTTTGGACAAACTTTCATGCACAGAATGATAGACCATTTCCGATTCAAATTGCGCGCCAGTACCAGATAAAAATTTTCTTTCCGCTTCGGGAATGCCAAGCTTCTCGAAAGTATCTTTAATTTCCTCTGGCACATCTTCCCATTTAGTCTTGGCTTTGTCTTGCGGGCGCACATAGTAGCGAATATTTTCAAAATCGATACCGGACAAATCAGCGCCCCAGGTCGGCATGGATTTTTCTAGAAAAATTTTGTAAGCCTTAAGACGATAATCGAGCATCCATTGTGGTTCATCTTTAAAAGCGGAAATTTCACGAATCACGCGCTCGTTCAACCCGCGCTTGGATTCAAAAAAACTCTTGGTTTGCGTTTTGAAACTAAAAGCAGAAGTATCGCCCGTATTGGCCAGTAATTTTTTGGTTTTTTGCGGGACGGCCATAGGCTTAAATTATTTTTTTAGAAAAGCATCGTAACCGCCTTTTTCAATTTTTTTCACCAGATCTTTGCCGCCGCTTTTCACAATCTTACCTTTGGACATCACATGCACTTTTTTTGGCGACAAGAGTGCAATTAATTTTGGATTGTGGCTGACTACTATCAGTGCCATCTTTTGTTTTTTGTGTATAGCGACTAATTCACGAGCGACAATTTTGAGCGCATCAATATCCAGACCCGAATCGATTTCATCCAAAAAAGCAATTGTTGGCTGAAGCATCGCCATCTGTAACACTTCGGATTTTTTCTTTTCACCACCGGAAAATCCTTCATTCACGGAGCGGGAAATAAATATCGGATCAATTTTTAATCGACCCATCTCTTCTTTCATCGCTTTGGAAAAATCCATTGGCGATATTGCAACCGCTTTTTTATCACGTGCCATTGCCACCGTATTGCGCGCCGTGCGCAAAAAATTTCCATAAGAAACTCCAGCCACTACTTGCGGATGTTGGAAACCCAAAAATAGTCCGGCCTGAGCGCGTTCATCTGGAGACATTTTGAGAATATTTTTTTTGTCGAGCGTCACAATGCCGCCATCGACATCATATCTGGGGTGACCCATGAGTACCGAAAGCAGAGTGGATTTTCCCGAACCATTTTGTCCCATTATGACATGCACTTCGCCTGAAGACACCTCTAAAAACACGCCATTTAAAATTTTAATGCCGTCAATTGAAGCTTGGAGATTTTTAATTTGCAAGGTGGTTTTTTTGAACATGGTATTTTTTGATTATACTCTCTATTTTATAGTAAAAACGCTCGAAAGTCAAAGCAACTGGCCCAAGTTTTTCTTTTATTTTACAAACTATACCGCAATACCCTTCCTCAGAAACTTCACATTCATCGCAACAGATAAAATGACGCTTACCGCGACAGTGCAGATAGCTACAATCCAAATATTTTTCCGCCGACTTCTGACAGAGCCAACATTTACCGACCACTTCATGCTTGGGATCAGTCAAATTAAAACCCATGGTGACGCGACCATCAAAAACATAAAGCGTACCTTTGAAATCTTCATTAGGAAATTTTTCCATATAGGTGACGATACCGCCGTAGAGCTGATAGACATCACTAAAACCATTGTTCACCAAAAATCCGGAAGCCTTTTCACAACGCACACCGCCGGTGCAGACTGTGACAATAGTTTTATCTTTCAAACTTTTGATGCTGGGCAAAATTCCGGCCAGATCACGAAAATTTTTCAGCGGCGGTAAAATTGAACCGGCAAAATGACCAACTTCAAACTCATAATCATTGCGCATGTCGATAATATAAAATTCGCGGCCGCCATGAATCCATTGATGTAATTCTTCAGCTTGAAGATATTTACCGGTGGTCGTGCGCGGGTCGATGTCTTTTTCACCCAGATGCGAACTCACAATTTCATTGCGCACTTTTATGGATAATCGTGGGAAAGCATCGCTGGTGCCAGCGCTTAATTTAAAATGAATATCGGCAAAACGAGCGTCTGATTTAAGCGCTTCAATATATTTGGCAATATTTTCTTTGGTACCTTCAAAAGTGCCGTTGACGCCCTCGGTAGCAATAATCAGACGACCCTTGAGGCCAAGCTGTTGGCAGAGGGCACGCTGAGAATTCATCAGAGCCTCCGGATCAGCTATCTGAATGTATTTATAAAATAAGACAATTTCGTACATATATATTACTTATCAACCCCTATCCTACACAAAAAAAGTGGTTTTGTATAGGGGAAAACAAAAAACCGTTCGCCTGCTTTATCTCTAAAATTTAGAAATAAAGCAGATTTGACGAACGGTTGTTTGCCCTAACTGCGCCCTTTACCAGGGCGGACCACGAATGAACATCCTTCCTCCTCATTTGGTGGTGGGTTCCGCGGGTGGAACCTTGGTGAAACGGAGCCATTTTTCTTCCCAATCAACGCCATTGGCCTGGAGGACCCTGGCGATGGTTGGGCCAAGCTCTTCGACCTGACCTTCCACAAACACCTTGGCAACTTCTTCGGGAATGTTGGTACCGAAAAGAGCTACCAGGATGATTTCCGTTGACAGGGCGCAACGACCACTCAGACCTTCCATGCCGACGGCCATCATCTGCAAGTCCGACACAGCCTCACTGGCAAACCAGTTGGCCGCATGGTCCATGATGAAGATGTCGTGGACACCCATGCCTTCAAAGGCCAGACCCATTCCGAACCTCTCTGCCTTGCGAAAGGCACGAGAGATGATGGTCGGGGTGTCGCCGATCATCTGGCCATGGTGCCTGGCGCAAAAGAAAATAACTGCCGGGACTGCATACACAGCGACCTCCAAAGAAATCACCTTTGCTTTTGGCAAACCCTCCATCGGTGTTTCTCGGTTAAGTTGGAGTTACGAAGGGGAATATTCATCTAAACCAATTTAGAAAAATATTTCCTTTCGTAACTATTTAAAGAACAATGAAAAATAATATCATGAATAATTACTTTTGTCAATGCTTGATTTGTAATAATAAAAAATCACGCGCCCTATTTTATCTCCAAAATATTTAGAAATAAAATAGGTCAGCGCATGATTTTTGTTTCACACCCCTCCCTACCCGCCACTATTTGGCGGTCCAGTGGAAATTTTCATGATCTCCTCACTTGCCAGGCCGCTTGGCATTACAGCGGCGACAGTGAATGAAATTCGGCGCATTCCTGGAGAAGCATGTGCCTTCTCCCTGAATCAACGCGTAGCAGGTCCACGGAGCCGACGACCACCTGGCATCCCAGAATTCACCCAGATCCATGGCGGGCTGAGTCGGTGGAACCGCCGGCCTGGTCGCGAAGACGCGCGGTTCGATCTGACCCTTCTTCGGAACCTGGGCCGCACGAGCACGCACCCGCTCTTCCTGAGCGCGGACGATCTGATCGATGCGCTCCTGAGCGAGCTTCTGCCGAATGTGTTTGCGTTGGCCCTTCGAGAGACCAGACTTGGTCTTCCTCGTGCGGTACCACCGCCTTTCCTTCTCGGGTTTGATCGGAGCATACCAACCCTTGGATTGAAGGATCTGCTTGCGGAACTCAAAACGAGCTGAAGTTGACATGACACCCTCACACTGCGCGTGAATTGCGCCAGTCAAAACTACCAAATCTCTCTCTGTAAGTCAAATTATTTACAAAAAATCCCGATTAAAATCGGGATTTTATTTTTATTGTTTTAATTTACACCGCCTTCTCATCCGCCTGATGCAAACCAAAGATATTTCCATCGGTATCTTTGAAGTATCCTTGCCAAGCCATTCCCGCTATCGCCATCTTGGGCAAAGCAACTGTGCCACCGGCCGACAAAATCTTTTCCGCGTACGCGTCAAAATTATCTACCACCACCGTACAGACATAGCCGCTAACACAAGCACCATCCTCTGGCGGATTTCCTTTGCGACGGGTCAAACCACCGTTGATACCTCCGGCTTCATCTTTGCCACCAGTCATCACCATCCAATATTCAAACTGACCGCCTTCCCACTTTTTTATCTCCCAACCAAAAACTGTGGTGTAGAATTCGGCGGTTTTTTCCGGCTGACTGGAATGTATTTCAAAATGCGCGACACGATTGGACATAAAAATTATTTACTTTTCTTTGGTTTCTTTTTTTCTTTCTTTTGCGCGTTGTTTCCTTTGGCCATATGATTATATATAAATTAATTATATTTTAAGTATAGCATAATTTGTCCAAACAATCTACAAAACAAAAAACACCGACTATTGTCGGTGTTTTGGAATATGAACACATTGTCCATATAAGCGTGACCCAGCGGAGAGAGAGGGAGTCGAACCCTCGATACCTTTCGGTATACATGCTTTCCAAGCATGCGCCATCGGCCACTAGGCGACCTCTCCAGTGCTAGTTGAATCGGGTTTGATTTTATCAAAACAAAGAGAAAAAGTCAATCCTACAAAAATCACGATCATCCCCCATTGCGCTGGCGTGAGATGATAATAACGAATATCGGACTGCGCCAGATCAGACGCGCGCAAAAAATCCAGCCAAAACCGCACAAACGCGTAAATCATAAAAGAAATTTTGGATACCAATCCGTAGCGCAGTTTAATTAATTTTTTAAAAGATAAAATCGAAACAAAAAATATGAAAAAAGCCAAAATAGAATCAAGTAGCCCCAGATCAAAACGCGCGCCCTCGGGAAATTTCACAGCCAGCAAGGAGTGAGAAAGTGTGCCTGGATGATCATGAATAAGAAAACAGCCGATACGCCCTATAGCCCAGCCCAGCCAAAGCCCAAGCGCCATCACATCAAAATAAGGCAAAAGTTCCGTCAGAGAAAAATTTTTCACTTTAGCAAAAATATATATTGCCAATGCCGCGCCGACAAATCCACCGATGGATGACGCTCCGCCCTGCCAAAAATAAACTACTTCCGACGGATGTAAAAGATAATAATCGGGCGCGTAAAAAACCACGTGAAACACTCGCGCCATAATAAAACCACCAACAATACTCCACATTGCCAAATCCAAAATTACTTGCTCGGATAAAAAATATTGCCGAGCATATTTGTAAGAAATTATCAAACCAGCTAATATTCCAAGCGATACCATCAATCCCCAGACTTGAATAATAATTGGCCCGATCGCGAAAGCATTGGCTTGGAAATATGGGATCATACTACTTGATAAATTTCAAAATCTCATCCGGTCTATCTACTACATTTACCAACTTTTGATCTACCATACTGATAGTTTTGAAATTACCATAAAGCATCCGAAAATATTCAATCATCGGATGCCAAAAATCTCGACCAAATAAAATCACCGGAGTCAGCGGCATCTTGCCGGTTTCTTGCAAGGTGAGTAATTCAAATAATTGATGGAGAGTGCCAAATCCGCCAGGGAAAAATATAAACGCTTTGGAAGGGGCGGTAATAATTAATTTGCGCACAAACGGAAAAGAAAAACCAATTGATTTGGTAAGATAATTATTATTGATAACGGTGTTCTCGCGCGTAATGTACATGCCAATACTTTCGCCACCTGCCTCAAACGCGCCGCGATTGGCGGCCTCCATGGTGCCGGATCCGCCGCCGGTAATAGTGGTGAAACCATTTTGGGCTAATAATTTACCGACTTCTTGAGCGGCTTGATAATATGACGAACCTGGTAAGATACTTTTGGTGCCAAAAACAGTCACATCATTTTTCATCTGCGCCAAAAATTCAAAACCGTCTACCAGTTCGGCCATTATACGAAAGACACGCCAATCCGGACCACCTTTGGTGGCGGTAGCGGTTTGATCAAAATCAAATTCGTTTGGTCTATCTTCCGCGTCTTTGATAAATTCAAAAGCTTCGGCGGCGGTATGGGCCACTTTCCAACTATCGATAATTTCTTCAGACACGGAATGCACCATGTTACTGGAATTTTCTCGTAAAAATTTTATTACTGGATCCCAAAAAGTACGTCCTACCAAAACGATTGGCGATTTTGGCATATACCCCATCTCCATATAGTCCACTACTTCAAAAAATTCATCCAGCGTGCCAAAACCACCAGGGAAAAATATAAAAGCATTGGCCGGTGAAGTGAGCATTACTTTACGCGTGAAAAAATAATAAAAACCGACTGAATGTTTCACATACGGATTGATACGTTGTTCAAATGGTAATTGGATATTGATACCCACGGTTTCGCCGCCGCCCTCAAAGGCGCCGCGATTGGCGGCCTCCATAATACCGGGGCCACCACCGGTAATGGTAGTGAAACCGTGTTTGGCCAACATATAGCCGAGCTCTTCCGCGTCTTTATAATAGTGATCATTTTTGGGCAAACGCGCGGAACCAAGAATCGTGACTTCACGTTTGAATTGTTTTAAAAATTCATAACCGTCGATAAACTCGCTGATAATTTTAAAAATTCTCCAGCTGTCACGAAAATTTACCACCGCGCCGGCGGTAGAAAAATTTTCCGGCGGTAAAATACGATCAGTCGGCGAAGTAATAGTCGCCGTTGGAGCTGGTGCAATTTTTTCTTTATCTTTTGGCATAAAAAATTTATAATTTTATTTTATCAGCGACCCGCATTACCAGACATTCACTCAAACGCGGACCCATTATCTGTGCACCAATCGGCAGACCGGATTTGGTCATTCCGGCATTGACGGAAATTCCTGGGATGCCAGCACTACAAGCAGGCGAGACAAATACATCGGCCAGATACATCTGAATAGGATCAGAAGATTTTTCTCCAATATTAAAGGCGGCAAATGGCGAGGTCGGCGTGATGAGTACGTCCACTTCACTAAAGACGCGATCAAAATCGCGGCGAATTAAAGTACGCACCTGCTGAGCTTTTTTATAATAAGCGTCATAATATCCGGCTGACAAAGCATAGGTGCCGATAAGAATACGACGCTTTACTTCTTCCGGGAATCCTTGTTCGCGACTATTGGCATAAAGATCAAATAAATCTTTGCCGCCAGCCCGCACGCCGTAGCGGACACCATCCATACGCCCTAAATTGGAACTATCTTCACTTGGCACCAAAATATAATAAACCGAAATGGCGTATTTGGTCAGCGGCAAAGACACATCGATAATTTTTGCGCCTCGCGCTTCCAAATTTTTTATCTGTTTCTCTATCGCCTGCTTTACTTCCGGATCAATACTTTTGTTTTCAAAATATTCGCGTGGCACACCGATCCGCAAACCTTTGATATCTTTTTTTAGATCTTCAGAATAATCCGGCACGCTATCTGGTACAGTAGTGGCGTCAAGATTATCTTGACCAGCGATTACTTGCATCACGACGGCCATATCATCCACTGTTTTGGTCATTGGGCCAACCGTATCAAAAGACGAAGCCATTGGCATAATTCCAAAACGAGAATTGCGACCATAGCTGGGGCGCAGACCAACAATGCCACAAAAACTAGCGGGCTGACGAATTGAGCCACCGGTATCTTCGGCAATCGCGAACAGACACATATTATCAGCCACCGCGGCGGCCGAACCACCAGATGAACCGCCGGCAACTTTTTTCAAATCATGGGGATTGGCGACCGGACCATACATACTATTTTCATTACTGGCACCATGACCAAAAGCGTCACAATTGGTTTTGCCAATCATTACCGCTCCTTGATCCAAAATTTTCTGAATCACGGTAGCGTTGTATGGCGGAGTATAATTATCGAGAATTTTGGCCGAAGCGGTAGAGCGCACACCGGCGGTGCAGATAGCGTCTTTAACCGCAAATGGAATACCGGTGAGTGGTAGCTGTTTACCGGCGGCGATTAATTTATCCGCCGCGCGCGCTTGAACAAGTGCCGAATCGTCCGCTACCGTGATAAAGGCATTGATTTTTTTATCTCTTTTGCTTATCTTGTCCAAACACGCTTGAACTAATTCTACCGCGGTAAATTTTTTAGCATCCAAACCGGCGCGGGCTTCTTTGATTGTCAGTTCGTTTAATTTCATATTACTTCATCTTTAAAAACCGCCGGCACTTTGAGCAAATTATTTTCTACTTGTGGCATTTGCGCCAATAGTTCTTTTTTGTGAGCGCAATCACGCGACACATCGGCACGCGAGACATCTTCGAGGCCAGTCACCTGGGCGGTTGGCTCTACCCCATCGGTATCTACTTCATTTAATTGGGCGACAAATTCCAAAACGGTGGAAATAGTTTCCGCGTGACGTTTTTCTTCGGCCGGGCTCAATTTGATACGAGCCAACTGAGCGATTTTCCTTACTTCTTCTATTGACAAAGACATAAATTTCTATAAAAACGATGTGGCTATTATACAAAATATTGGCGAAAATGGCAAACTTGATAATTTGATTTTTACAGAATTTATTGATAGTATAATTTGTATGCAAATAATTACCAAAACCACAGAAGAAACAACTGAATTTGGAAAAAATTTAGCCGCTCAATTAAATGGTGGCGATATTTTATTACTCGAAGGCGAACTCGGTGCCGGTAAAACCACACTGGTGAAAGGACTGGCCGCTGGACTAAACATCAAATACGAAATCACCAGTCCAACCTTCACTCTGATGAATACTTATCCGGTAGACTTGGAAAAAATAAAAAATTTGGTACATATTGATACCTATCGTCTCAAAGATGAGGAAGAATTGATTGAAATTGGCGTGGAAGATTATCTAGGCAAGCCAGACACATTGTGCATCGTGGAATGGCCGGAGAAAATCGCCAAATTATTAAATGACAAAAAAACTACTATCGTAACAATCGAACACTTAGAAAATAATCAGAGGAAAATAAATAAAAAATAATTTCAGAATTTTTACCGCATAAAAGTGAGCCCCTAATTGGCGTCAGTAAATTTGAGTGGTGCCACGTAGTGGCAACGGCTCTACCCTTAGAGCCGTAACGAAAATTTATAGCCAATTATGCGAACTTTTATCAGGTAAAAATTCTGAAATTATTTTTTATTTATTTTCCGAAATATTTCTTGCCCTTCAACTGCTCTGGCAAATAATCCTGCTCCACCGGCTCAGCAAAATCCGGATTGTACTTATAATCTTTTCCATAACCGATCTCTTTCATAAATTTCGTCGGCACGTTGCGCAGATGAATTGGCACACCCAGATGCGATGTGGCCAGCGCGTCTTGCTTGGCTTCTGTATAGGCAGTATAAAGTAAATTGGATTTTTTGGATTTGGCACAATACACTACGGCCTGCGCCAGATGCACGCTACATTCCGGATAGCCGATTTTGTGACATGCGTCATAGGCGGCATTAGCCTGGATCATTGCCTCACTATTGGCCATACCGATATCTTCACTAGCAAAACGCAATACGCGCCGAGCGATATATAACGGATCCGCCCCACCCTCAAGCATCCGTGCCAACCAATATATACTAGCATTCGCGTCACTCCCGCGCATACTTTTGTGTAACGCGGAAATAAGATTATAAAATTCTTCACCCTTTTTATCAAAAACCAAATGCGTTTTTTGTAAAGCTTCTTTGATATCCTCGACCGTAATTTTTAATTCTTTATTTTTTCCAATTTTTTTGGCTTTGACCGCCAGATCCAAACTATTGAGCGCGGCGCGCGCGTCACCGGATGCCAACTCAGCCAACATCTCAATCTCTTTTTTATCTATCTTAATATTTAGATTTCCCAATCCCCGCTCTTTGTCTTGAATTGCTTGATTAATAATTTTTACCAAATCATTTTTTTCCAAATATTTCAAAATAAAAACGCGGGAGCGTGATAATAAAGCGCCGTTAATTTCAAAAGAAGGATTTTCGGTAGTGGCGCCAATTAAAATTATTAAACCTTTTTCTACATATGGCAACAGCGCGTCTTGCTGAGCTTTATTCCAGCGATGAATTTCGTCAATAAACAAAACCGTGCGTTTGTTTTCCAAACGGCGATGAAACTCAGCGTCTTCCACCGCTTTGCGCAATTCGTCTTTGCCACCCATCACGGCGGAAATGGACACAAAATGCGCTTTGGTTTGTTTGGCAATTATTTGAGCCAGGGTAGTTTTGCCAACT
Organism: Candidatus Magasanikiibacteriota bacterium; assembly: GCA_943357105.1. Taxonomy (GTDB): domain Bacteria; phylum Patescibacteriota; class Patescibacteriia; order Magasanikbacterales; family GWA2-37-8; genus CAIOJG01. The sequence continues at coordinate 22,642 of CALRGC010000009.1, forward strand.
CCCGGCGGACCCCAAAAAATTATCGAAGATATTTGATCCGATTCAATTAAATTTCGTAGCATCTTTCCTTTACCAACAATTTCCTCCTGACCAAAAAATTCTTCGAATTTTGTTGGACGCATTCTGTCTGGCAACGGAGCAAAAGAGGTCATATCCATCCTCCCAGATGTTTGCCGAGCCAAGCTTTAATTTTGGTTTTTAAAGATGATTGGGTCAGAATTTCTTCATTCAATTGCAAAGAATTTTTTTGCAGATCATCAAAAATCTGATCAAGTTCCTCTACCATCGCTTTTTCCTCAAACAACACTCCGGCTTCTTCATTATAAAAAAAACTACGCGGGGTAAAATTTACACTGCTAACAAATCCCACTTGTTCGTCGCTGGTCATGGCTTTGCCGTGATTCATTTTAGGAGACAAAAAAATATTGGCGCCGCTTTTGTGAGCCAGACGATTATAAAAACTGGCGATCCAATCAGTAAACCGATAATCGGTATAGCGTGGCAAAAATAAATTAACTTGCGCCCCGCGTTCTTTGGCTTCAGACATCAAATTAAAAAATTTTTTATCTGGTACAAAATACGGCGTCATCAAATTAAATTTTTTCTTGGTGGATTCCAGACTTTTCAAAAAAAATTTCTTAGCGGAAGAATCCTTAAATGCCACCGGAGAATGTAAAATAAAACGCAAACGATTTTTTACTCCAATTAATTCTTCTTTGATGCCCAAAATTAAAAGATGCGCTACTTTTTTACGATCGCCGCCGCTACGAATATATGAACGGGCAAACGAACGCAACAAAATATTCACCGGACGACCGGATAAACGCACATGCAAATCATCCCACTCTGAATACAGTTTGGCCACATTAACACCACCAACAAAAACAACATCTTTGTCAATAATCAAAACTTTACGATGATTACGATACCACAAACGAGTCAACCAAACATGCAAAGCCGGCCGTGGTGCCAGAGAATTATAAAAAACCAAATCTACTCCGGCTCCCCGCAAACGACTTATGCTCAAACGACTCATTTCAAAACTTCCAACCGCGTCTACTACTACCTTTATTTCCAAACCTTGCTGAGCTTTAAGACAAAGAGCATCAACAAAAGATTGACCAAAATCATCATCAATAAAAGAATATACCTCCCAATAAATTGAATATTGTGCGCCCAAAATCGCCTCTTTCATGGCGGTGACGGCTTCGTGAGTACGACGATAAAATTTGTAAGTAAATTCTTTGCTCATACCCTTAGTTTAAACCGCTTTAGACAAAAGATCAAATTATTATAAAACATTTACTTGCGCGTCTTCGTCCGGCACGGCATTAGCCAACTTTTTCCGATGAACGTAAATTATCGCGAAAGCGATAAACATATAGCTGGCGCTGAGAATAAAAGAAAGATTATTTTTATAATTATAAACCGGACCGGTCACGAGCGGACCAATTACCATTCCTAAAGACGTTACTGAACCAATCATGCCCATTACTTCGCCTTTGATGGTTGGCGGTGCCAATCCGATGACTTCGCTAGTAAATAAGGCTCTTAAAACCGACTGGGCGAATACCGCGAATAAAATACCTAAGAAGAAAAAAATCGCATACACTAATCCCATCAATAAATAACCACAAGCAAAGACAAAAAACATTAGTAAAACCAATTGTGGCTCTTTGAAACGTCGCAACCAAAAATGTTTCAACCCTACCATCTGATTAAGTGCCATTATTATTCCTTGTATTGTCATAATTACACCAATAATAAAGGCGTTAAAACCAAACCGGTCAGCAAAATAGATAGAATTTACAGCATAAGCCCCGGAAGTGGCCAGACCAAATAAAAACCAAACAATAAAGTATGGCAATAATTGTTTATTGTCCAAAGCGCGCAGGATCGGACGAAAAGGATTGATAGACATTTTTTCGGTATTGCGCGTATGATTCGTTTCCTTCAAAAAGAAATAAGCGGCGATAAAATTCAACACCGCCAAGCCGCCCGCAGTCCAAAAAGGCAACGACGGTGAAATAGCGCCGAGCATTCCACCGAGCATTGGTCCAAAAATAAAACCAATTCCAAATAGAGCACTGACCATACCGAGATTATGAGTGCGCTCTTTTTCATCTTTGGAAATATCCACCAAATAACTCTGTGCTGTAGAAAAATTTCCGGCGGCCAAACCATCAATAATACGTCCTAAAAATAAAATTGGTAAAGTTTTGGCAGAGGCAAATACTAGCCAACCCAAAGCGGTGCTACCGATACTAACCATCAACACCGGGCGACGGCCGATTCTATCCGACAGCGCGCCGAGCATCGGGGTGCTTAAAAAAGAACAGCTAGCGAAAGTGGCAAATAAATAAGTGATTTCTATGGCCGATCCGCCAAATCTGGAAATATAAAAAGGCAGAGACGGCAAAACAATGCCAAGTCCCACCACATCCATTAAAACCGTAAAGGCAATGGTTAACTTTTGTTTAGACATAATCACCTTATATTACCTCACTAGGCCTTTTTAAATTTCACCGAAAAAACCGGTTCGTAATTATTGTTATATTCATCAGTGACTTCCACCGTCTCCCCTTTCATCAGTTTGGTCATCGCGGCATCCGACAGCATTGTCATATCGGATTCCAAATCTACTTTATAATCATCCAATTTTTGAAACTCTCCGGAAAAATCCGACTTCACCGACATCTCAATCTCCTTTTTGCGCGCGCGCAATTCTTTGGATTTATCTACCAAATTTTTGTATTCACTGCTGGCGGCCAGCGCATCGCGATAAGCGGCTTTGATATCTTTCTGTTTTTTCTTGATCTCCTGAATGTGATTAAAAATTTGTTGCAGGTCTTGCATAAAATATATATTTAAAAGTTGCTATATTTTAGCACAAAAAAAGAACTCTGACTAGTCAGAGTTCTTTGATTGAATTTTGATTACAAAACAGCTTCTTTAGCAGCTTTGGCCACGCGGAATTTTACCACAGTCTTGGCTGGAATCTGAATAGTAGCGCCGGTAGCTGGGTTACGACCCATACGAGCGGCTCTCTTGATCTTTACCAATTTGCCCAAACCTGGGACTACGAATTCACCACTCTTTTTGACTTCCTTGTAAGCCAAGTTAGTCATTTCGGCCAAGAAGCCGTCTACCTGTTTCTTGCTCAAACCAGTGGATTCGGCAAGAGAAGCGATGATCGCTGACTTTGTCATTTTAGCCATATATTTGGTTAAAATTAATTAATAATTAAAATTACTCTAATATTATAAGGGGTTTTTGAAAAGCCGTCAAGTGCTTGCCCAATAAACATTGGTTTTTTGTCAAGATATACGAGCGATCACTCAAACCACTCACCAAATAATTTATTTACCAATTCCCTGTCCTCATCTTTTTCAAAAATATGGTCGGCTCCAGGGATAATCACCAGTTCAGCGTTTGGAAAATTTTTCACCAAACGTTTGCTATATTCAATATCCACTACGGTATCGGCATCGCCATGGATGATCAATGTGGGACATTTTATATCTTTGACTTTATCAAACATTATATAATTTTTATAATCTTCAAATACAGAATAATCTACTTGGTATTCTTTACCACTTAAACTTTTATAGACGGTAGACCCTGTATTTTTCCATTTTTCTATTTCTGCTTCTCCTTTTCTTTTTGTTTTTTGATCCACATAATCCGACACCGGACATTTCAAACCAAGTCTGGAAACTTCAGGGTGTTTCAAGGATGCGGCCATCGCAGTAAGCCCACCGGCACTCGACCCAAATAAATCAATTTGAGTATAACCGAAATTTTTCAAATAATTTATGGCCGCCTCTACATCATCAACCGTGCTGGTTATTGTTTGAAATTTAAAATCGCCTTCACTTTCACCACAGCCATTCAAATCAATTCTTAGTGAATTAATTCCTCTCTTAGAGAATTCCTTGACTACCGAAAGAGTTGTTGGTCTATTTTTATTACTGGCATAACCATGGATCACAACAACAACTCTACCTGAATTTTTATTTGGTTCTTCTAAAATGCCGCAAATTTTCTGACCTTTTGAATTTTGGAAAAAAACTTTGGTAGTCATAGTTTTAATTGTAGCCCGTAGGGGAGTCGAACCCCTCTTCTAGCCTTGAGAAGGCCATGTCCTAGCCGATAGACGAACGGGCCAAATTAATATACCAAGTGACAAAAAGTATAACAAAATCAATCATTACAGTCAAATAATCCTTGACTTTTGAGTGCATTTAATGTAGTGTCAGTGCAGTTGCTCTGTTGACTGTTGCTCGTTTTGGATTGCCTAGGCGCACCAAATTCATTGAGCCGCTCAACGCGGTATCTGACGTGACGATTTCATCGTCTTTCCAGTACCAAGCAACCAAAGCGGAGGTGGGGGCGTTTTCTGCCATGGGACGCCCACCACCTCCGCCGAATCCCCTTTTTACTAACAATGCCATCTATGGCATTTTTTTATACATAAAAATCCCTTGTTCATTGGCAATTGGCTTATAATTATGAAATTGGAAAACGTATGACAATATCTTCACTTCCGTTTTGGCTTCATTAAATATTTTCGTTTCCAATTTTTTCATATGGGGTGGATATAAAAACATCATGATCACATCGGCATCACCAACATCAGCGTCATAAATTGACTTGTAAAAAACTTTTATCTGTCCCCTTTTGCCTTTTAAAAAAATCAGCAGCTTGGTCCAAATGACCAAAAATGGATTCAATTCATAACCGGTAGCTTGTGCTCCTGATTTTGCAGCCAAAAATAATAGTCGTCCGGCACCTGAACCTAAATCAATTACTTTCATTCCTGGTTTTATTTGTGCCAACTCCATCATCTTGCGCGCTTGTTTGCGGTGAGTTGGTAAAAATGGCACACCCAAAAATAATGGTGAAAAAACAAAGGCCACCAAAATAAATACAACGCAATATAACAAAAAACTAAGCACGTGAATTTTAATTATTTTATCCTTCTTATTTCCAAAATCTTGGCTTGTTTGGCTTCAATAAAAGTTTCATTTTTTTCTCCTTCAAAATTTTGTTCTACCCACTGCTGTTCGAGCAATGATCCGTTTGGTTTGATTATTTTTATCTCGCCACTTGAAACACCGTGGCCATATTTTCCTTCACTATCCCAAGCACGCGCGTGGGCGTATTTGATAGTGTCGCCAATTTTTTCGGTAATCAATAAAATATGATTTAGATTATTTTTTTTACCGGTTTCAAGCATCACTATTACATCGCCGCTCTGCGCCTGATCCAAAGAAATTTTTTCTGTGTTAAAATCATTGGCATAATGTCTCACCCCGATATTTTCCACCGGACGCAAGAGAGAAATAAGATATCGCAAAATATGTCGTGGCGAAACAATAAAAAATTTACGGACAATATCCACGCCCGAAGTTTCCAAAAAATGCGCGCGTAAAATTTGCGTGACAAAACCGGAGCATTCAATCCCAAGATTGTGATCGATCAAAAATTTACGGATATCTTTAGGTGATATTTTTTCACCGGTATGTTCATTGTGCAAACAACAATGACCGGTTTTATCAAAAAGCCCGGCGTGATATTGCACGGAAATAATTTTTGCCTCTTCCACGATTTCCGACGGGGTTCCCTTACCTACCAACACTCGCAATTGCGCTCGTTGTTTAAGACGAAAATTATTAAAATAGGGACAACGCACGCCAGACAGACCTTCAAATGGAAGATTGAAATAATCGTTTAATATTTTTTGAGCTTTGGCGGATAACATAACTAATTTTTTAGGATTGATAGGGCAAAATTTCTGCATTTTTCACCAGTTGAATTTAAAGTATTTTGGTCTTTTAAAATTCCATTATCTGACTGTACCCTGATCCAATCGGCTTCGGCCTCGGTATTTTCATAGACAAAAACCTGAAAATTATCTTTGGAAAATTTGGAAATATTTTCTAATAATTTTTTGCCAGAAATATTATTTTTTGTGGGCATTACCTTTTGAGTAATTTGCGCCCCCGCTTTAATTGTGGTTAATTTCGCTTTGGTATTTTTTCCTTCGATCAAAGCCATAAGATGCGCCTGAAAAGTGGCCAAACCATTTTTATTTTTTCTTTGTTGTAATTGCGATTCAAAACTGGTGCTGGCCGGCTGACGCGCGTTTATTTCTATTAGAAATAATCTGCCGGTTTTGGCTTCCAGCATCACATCAATGCCAAATAGTCCGCGCCAACTATTTTTGGCCAGCTTCTCCCCTACGGCTTTGGCTATTTTTTCGTACTCTTTTTTTTGTTTGGCGTTCAAAATTTTATTTGCATAGGACCAATCGTTTCCCACGGTGGCAAACTCTCTATTGGTAAACGGCCGGATTCCGGTAATCTGCGCGTTGATATTGCCGACCAATACTTTCTTTCCCCAGACCACATTATTATTAGTCAACATTACACCCTCTATATATTTGGTCACCCGCACTGGCCGATCGGGAAAATTTTTCTGTATCTGTTCAAGTTGTTGTCTATTCTCTATCAACACCGTACCACTACCGGTATGGGCGCGATTGAATTGCAAAATAAATTTTTGTCCTGCCCACTTTATATCTTTGGCCACTTTCACCTCATGCGGTGGTAAAAAAATTTTTAATTCTCCCAGCCAACTTACTTGAGAAATTTTTTCTTCTACCAAATTTGACAGTTCGGCACTGGGATTGAGCAGATTATACCCCATTTGCGCGCAAATTTTTTCGAGTAGTGGTGTATTTTTAAACACCAAAATATTTGGATTTTTAAAAGCACCAATAAATTTCTTGGCCTCAGGACGAACCAATAAATCACGTGTGTCCAACAGCTCCTTATTTTTTATAAGCAAAACATTCTTCTGTCCTTTAGATAAACTATTGGCAAAGTTGGTATAATTTGAGATAATATAGTAGCCTTTGGTATTCAATGGCAGACCGAGCGCTCGCTCCAGATCACGCGCTACATATACTATTGGCTGTTTGAGGGAAAATGACATATAGGAGATTATACTAAAATAACCCCTTTTTGGCAATTATTCTATGGTTGAGCTGTATCAAGAACTGCAAAATTTCGGCGACGTCAAAACCAACGTATCGTTCAAAAAAATGACGACCTTTGCCGTGGGAGAAATGGCCCAGTGTTTAATCACTGTTACCGACACGGAAAAATTGATTGGGTTGCTCAATTATCTCAAAAATAATGGGGTAAATTTTTTTATTTTAGGTGGTGGCAGTAATCTGCTGATGCCAGACCGCGATATTGAAGGCGTGACCGTACGAATTCAAACCAAAAAAGTAGAGATGGCGGATGACACCACCATCATGTCCGATGCGGGAGTGGGTTTTGGTACTTTGATTAATCTTTCATTAGCGCACAGCCTTGAAGGATTGGAATGGGGCGTGGGTGTGCCCGGTACTGTCGGCGGCGCGGTGCGTGGCAATGCTGGCGCGATGGGCAGAAATATTGCCACTTGTCTGGAAAAAGTGCAGGTTTGGCGCGATGGTGAAGTAATTGAATTACAAAATTCTGAATGCGGTTTTGATTATCGCGAAAGTCGTTTTAAATTTAATGGCGATATTGTGCTACGCGCTTGGTTTAAACTCAAACCCGGAGATAAAAAAGAAATAATGTTGCGCGCCACGACTTATATGAAGCAAAGATCCGGACGCTATCCGCACACACCCTCAGCCGGAAGTTTTTTCAAAAATATTCAGATATCCAAATGGCCGGGCAAAGTGGAAGAGTTGCCGGAACTATTTCGCGAACGTGGCATGATCCCGGTCGGCTGGGTAATGGAACAACTGGATCTCAAAGGCCTTACCATTGGTGGCGCCAAAGTATCCGATGAGCATGGAAACTTTGTAATCAATTTCAATAACGCCACCCAGGAAGATGTTTTAAAAATTGTTGAAGTGATGAAAGAAAGGGCGTATAATAAATTTAAGCTAGAGATTGAGCCGGAAGTAGAAATAGTTCAATAAATTAATACCAATTTTATTCATTAATCATAGCGGCTATGCAAATCCAAATTACAGGCAAAGGAATGGAGCTCACCGAAGCGATTCACGAATATGTGGAGAAAAAAATCGGCGCTTTGGATAAATTTTATGATAAAATTATTCGCGCTCATGTGATTGTGGGCGTGGAAAATCACCACCATCTGAAAGGACAAATTTTTATCTGCGAATGTAAATTGGAAGTGACCGGCAATAGCTTATTTGCTTCTAAAAATGAAAAGGATTTGTATAAAGCCGTAGATAAGGTCCGCGATTATTTGGAAGGTGAAATTAAAAAACACAAAATATTACAGCGGGAAAAAGACCGAAAAGACAAACGCCAAGTGCGTAATAATAAAGAATATAAGGACTAAATTATGAGTCTGAATCTACTTGATGAAAAAGTTTGGAAAAAATTTTCCAAAGATGAGAAAAGAGTAAACGGCAACTATGTAAATTTAATGGGCGCGGATCTGGAAGAATTAGCAGGAGTGGATGTAAAACGCTTGCAACACTTGGCCGCAATTTTGCGTGGCTTTATTTTTGCGGCCGTGGAAGCCGGACAAAGTGGCCACCCAGGTGGTAGCAGTGCTAAGGTAGAGCAACTTTTGGCCTTGGTACTAGGTGAAAATTTGGCTTTTGATCCGATTAATCCCAAAAATCCCGGGCGTGATCGTATTATTTGGAGCGCTGGGCATTGCACTCCCGGGCTGTTCGCGATGAATTCCCTTATTTACGAAATTTTGCGCCGCAGTGGTCGACAATTTTCTGAAGCCGCGGTCCAACCGGTACTACCAGAACATCTTTTGCGTTTTCGCCATAGCGACGGCCCGCAAGGCCACGCCGAAGGTCATTATCCCCTAGCCGATACTTCTACCGGACCATCCGGTCATGGCTTGTCCGGCGCTGGTGGTATGGCGATAGTGCACAAGTCTTGCGGCCTACCAACCAAAGTATATGTGATGATGGGCGATGCCGAGAGCGAAGAAGGGATGACCTATGAAGCCCGCAATGTGCTAGCGGCTACGGGCACAGACAATATAATTGTGAGTTTGGATTATAATCATTTTGGCATTGACGGTCCGATAGAAGAAGCGATGAATTCCACTTATATTGATCATTGGCGTGGTATGGGCTGGAATATGATCGAGGTGGACGGACATAATGTGCTGGAAGTTTTGTATGCCTATCGCCTGGCGCCAAAAATTTTTAATAACTCACGACCGACCGTGGTAATTTGTCATACCCTCAAAGGTAAATTGTATGGTAGCAAAGAAAACACTGCTGCCAGCCACGGCGCGCCGATAAAACACGATGAATATATTGAAGTGATGAAAAATCTTGGCTTTGATATTCCCGGGATACCAAAAGAAGTAATGAAAGATATTGAAGTAATTCTAAAAAATATTTCACCGGAAGATGAAAAATATGTTTTAGAAAAATTGGATATTGGCGCTAAAAAAATAAAACCAGAATCCGAGCTGGTCCGCCAAATGGCGGTGACTTTGGGTAATCGAGCTTTGGTAAATCCTACTTCGCTACGCCGTCCTGACACACTGCCGCCGGAATTAATTTTCGAAGAAGGTTCAAAGGTGGCAACGCGCAAAGCGGCCGGAGCTTGGTACAAATGGCTCATGGGTCAAACGGCATTTTTTTATGCCGGCGCGGGTGATCTGGGCGGATCGATAGTGACCGCTCCGGCAGAAAATATGTATGGACTGATTACCGCCAAAAATCCCCTTGGTCGTGGTATTCGTTTTGGCATTGCCGAACAAAATATGGCCATGATGAGCGCGACTTTGACTCAAGATATTTTACCAGGCGGATTTCATCCGGTATCCGTTTTTGGCACCTACGCGGTATTTACCACGATGATCGGCAACTGTGTGCGTCTGGCCGTGATAAATAATCACCTCTACCCTGCTCACAAAGGTTTCTTTATTATGTACGCCGCCCACGATGGACCGGAAACCGGCGAAGATGGCCCTACTCACCAAGGTTTATATTGGATGAGTCTTTATAATGCCATTCCAGGAATAAAAGTATACAAACCAATGGATGCCAATGAAATGGTAGAGATGTTGTTTTATGCTCTAGAAAAAGGCGAACCAATCGCGCTCTCGGCTATGCGTCCGGATACTCCGGTAATCAAGCGCGGTGGCGATGTGCCACCAGCGATGGCGGCCACTTGGGGAGCGTATGTCTACAAACCTTTCAAAGAAAATGACAAACAAAAAACCGTGCTTGTGATTTGTGGCGCGCAGATGTTGTTTAATACTTTAGAAATTTTGCCAAATCTGGAAAAAAATTATGACGTAAAAATTATTTGCGTCACTTCTCCGGAATTATTTGAAGAATTGCGTCACACCAACGAACGCGTGGCTCAACAAGTGTTACCGGATCATGAGCGTGAATTGGTGGTGGCTTTGCATAACGGTTGGAAAGGTTTTTTATATCCTTTTATGTTGCCGAAGAATTATGAGAAGCGGTCTGTTTGTATCGATACTTATCTCAAATCCGGGAATGTAGAAGAAGTGTACGAAGTGGCGCATTTGACGCCGGCGGAGATTGAGCAAAAGATTCTCAATGCTATTATCAAATAAATATTTCCATTCTCTCGCCTTTGAAAATACTCGGATAATTTGCAACCCGCCAAAGCTCTGGCCGTGAACTCGCCTGTGGGCTCAAACAACACGGCCAGCCACGCTTCGTCGGCTCACAAATTATTTCCGAGAATTTTCAGAGGCTCGTTCAGGGGAAATATTTATTTTCTTTATTTTTATGAAATTGTCAGATAAATTTTTACAAAATGACGCGTTGTCGCCAAAAGTGGATTATAATCATGATCTGGATTTTTTGGGGACTGAGATTGCTTTTGCTTTTGGGTCGGAGGTGGCGGAATTGGAAAAAGCCAAAAAATTTCCTCAGATATATAAATTCCATATTGGGGATACCGGGCCAAAAACTCCCGAGCCGATTATTGAAGTGGCTATCCAGGCGCTCAAAGATAAACAGACTAAATACGGACACTATTTAGGTTATCCGCAAGTGCGTGAAAATATCGCCAGACATTGGACAAAAACCCGCGGTGTGGAGATTAAAAAAGAAAATATTTTATTGGAACCGGGCGGCAAACCGGCCATAGAGCTGGCAATTCAGACACTAATAGGAAAAGATGATCAGATAATTGTACAGGATCCGAGCTATCCTATTTACGCGTCCTTGGCCAACTACTACACGCGTGGGCAATGTCTATATTGGAAAGCGCGCCAAAATCCAACCGATAAAACTCTGCACTTTGATCCGGAAGATTTAAAAAATCTGTTGGCACAAAATCCCCGTGTTAAATTATTATTTCTCAACACCCCCCAAAATCCCACCGGCATGGTCATGCCGCGCGCTACTATCGAAGCGGTGGCTGATTTGGCGAAAAAAAATAAATTCATGGTAGTGTTTGACGATATCTACGATCAAATTGTTTTTGAAGGCTATAAACATTTTAGCATACTCTCGGTGCCGGGAATGCTGGACCATACTATCAATCTCAACGGCTGTTCCAAAAATTACGCGATGACCGGTTGGCGCGTTGGCTTTGTGATAGCACCAGAGTGGGTCATTGAAATATTTGGGCAGTTGGCCGTCAATAAATGGAGTTGTTTGAGTCGCTTCAACCAAATCGTGGCCGGCACGATTTTTGGCGATGTTGATCTGGATGGTTTTCACTACCCTAGCGTCGCGGAAAAAATCCAACCAATTTTACAAAAAGATTTTGTTGAATACGAAAAGAAAGGCAAATTTATGTCAGCGGCCCTAAAATTACTTGAGCCGTATATTTATTGCAACGAAGCGCAGGGCGCGTTTTATTTATTCGCCGACTTCG
>CALRGC010000010.1 GCA_943357105.1 Candidatus Magasanikiibacteriota bacterium
CTACGGTAATCTACAATAATCTGATTAAAAACGGCGCCGACATTGAAATTTATCAGGATGAATTATTTCTGACCGCCGCCATTCAATCGATAGACGATTTTTCCAAACGCGATTTTGGCCGACCGGGGCGGGATGATGAAAGCGGAATGTTGCCGCCAAAATTGGCGATGATAATGATCAATTTAGCCGTTACCAAAACCGATAAAACTATTTTTGATCCGTCTTGTGGTTCTGGCACCATTGTTAGCGAAGCCGTTTTAATGGGTTACAAAAAAATTATTGCCACCGATATTTCCGATAAAGCGGTGGACGATACCATAAAAAATTTACAGTGGCTCAAAACAAATTTCCAGATCCAACATAATACCGATGACATTAAAATTTTTGTTGGTGACGTGACTAAGATTTCTCAAAAAATAAAAATCGAATCCGTGGACGCGATTATCACCGAACCGTATTTAGGTAAACCATTAAGAGGTAACGAGAGTGGTCTGGTGTTGGAGCAACAGGCGACTGAATTAAAAAAATTATATCTTCAATCTTTTGTCCAATTTCATAAAATATTAAAAAATGATGGTGCGGTAATATTTATTATTCCGCGTTTTAAGACTCGAGACGGCTGGGTAAAAATTGAATGTGAAGATGAAATAAAAAAATTAGGATTTGAAAATAACTGCATCCTTGAAGAACAAAAACACCTCCTCTATTGGCGTGAAACCCAACATGTGGGTCGTGAAATTTGGAGATTTAAAAAGATTTAGCTAATATGAAAATATACCGTATCTCCGTCCTGCACAATATAATCTTTTCCTTCCAAACGAAGTTTACCGCTAGTTTTAATTCCGCTCCAGCCGCCAAACTCCACAAAATCTTTCCAATCACAAACATCGGCTTTAATAAAACCTTTTACAAAATCGGTATGAATCACGCCGGCCGCTTCTGGCGCTTTGGTATTTTTCTTTACGGTCCAAGCGCGGGTTTCTACTTCACCGGAAGTAAAATACGTTATTAAATTCAATAATTTATAACTGGCGGTTACCAATTTATCCAAACCGGTCTGAGACATACCAAGTGAGTTTAAAAATTCCCCGGCTTCTTCCACGCTGAGTTCAGCTAATTCAGCTTCGAGCTTGGCGCTAATTTCTATCATCTCGGTACCAGCTGGCGCAACAAATTTATTATTTCCATTTTGACTTTCATCCACATTTACCACATATAACATCGGCTTCATGGTCAATAGCTGTAGTTCGCGCATTATAATAATATCTTCTTCATCATATTCCAATTCACGCGCCGGCTTGCCTTGCTGTAATTGATCGTTAACCTTTTCCAATAATTCAATCTGTTTAGCAAATTCTTTAGCCGCTACACCTTTAGCGGATTTTTTGGCATTATCCAATCTTTTGCTGACGGTTTGCAGATCAGCCAAGGCCAATTCCAAATTAATGACATCAGCATCATCCTTTGGATCCACTTTATTATTCACATGAATTACATTGGTATCCGAAAAAGCGCGCACTACCTGAGCGATAGCATCGACTTCACGAATATGAGACAAAAATTTATTCCCCAAACCCTGACCCTCGGAAGCGCCTTTTACCAACCCCGCAATATCGACAAATTCAATTACAGTTGGAATTATTTTTTTTGATTTTGAAACTTCACTTAATTTAGCCAGTCGCTCATCTGGCACTTCTACCACGCCAACATTAGGATCAATAGTACAAAAAGGATAATTTTGGGCTTGAGCCTGTTTACTCCTAGTCAAAGCATTAAAAAGGGTGGATTTACCCACATTTGGCAGGCCAACTATCCCAATAGAAAAAGACATAAATTATTTTAAACAATAAAGGAGCCCTAAACGGCTCCCATTGGTGGACCTTAAGGGATTTGAACCCTTGACCTCTTCCATGCCATGGAAGCGCTCTAGCCAGCTGAGCTAAAGGCCCGTTAACGAATTAGATTATAGCACAACTCAAAAAAAATTCAATACCCTAAACTACGGCTCGGTAGGAGTAGAGGGTGCAGAAGGCAGAGGTGTTTGGTCAGGAATTGCTACAACAGCTGGGGTTGGCACAACTGGCGGTTCAATAACCGGCGCGACCGATGATTCTAAATTGAGAGGTGGTACAGGTGATTTATCGGTAGTTATCAAGGGAACAGATGTCTGCACAGGAGCTGTATTGACTACACTTGATGTCGATTCTGTATTTGATAAAGCGGCTGAAGTAGTTGTGATAATAGCTGTAGTACTACTAGAAATAAAATCTAAATTAAGATTGACAGAAGGATTACCGGTGTTATTAATTATTGAATTGTTTATAATATTACCACTATTTGTCTGCGCTTCTTCATTTTTTCTACTAGCGACCACCATCCAATCAAAAGTGGCATTACTATTGCCGCCATTTAATTCCTTGACGGTAAATCCTTGCGCTGTTTTTTCACTAACATAAATACCTTTGGCTTCACCGGAAGTCAAAGTAATATTAATTTTAATTGGCTGTTGTTGATCGATAACTTCTTGAACATATTGATCAAACACCACCTTGACTTCTCCCGATACCATCTGTGAAGAACTGGAAAAAACAAACTCGGAATTTGGTGATTGCACGGCATACATGTCTTTATCACCTTGCGATGTATTTAAACGAGTAATAAATCTACCTTGTTCATCAATTAACCAACGATTATTTTTACCAATTATAACTGAAACATTCAATAATTGATTGCCTTGCAAATTTAAATCTCCGGCATTATAAGTAAGATTTCCGCCAATATTTTGAACATTTAAATTTTGTTCCGCTCCAAATTTCACTCCTTGAACAGCCGCCAATCTTTGCAGATTAGTTTTCATTAGCGACAAAGTACTGGCACTGTTATTCACCCAACCGGTTTTTACCAAACCCATTATTTTCCCAGTGCCACTAGTTGCCAAATCTTCCAAGGCCAAACCGACTACACTAACTGTTTTCAAATCTTCGTCTTTCTGACTGTCATAACGCATAGCATATCCGGGCAAAGAAGCGGTCACTAACAAATCACCCTTTTTAATTGGACCATTCTCAGAACTTACTTTTATCGGCACTCGCCCAACCATTGCCATTAAAGCAGTGTTGTGGGTTTTTCCGTTACCAACGACAATAGTAGGGTTAGTGGAAATAACACCGGCAACCGTCTCACTGTATGCTTCACTACTGCGACGATAAGTATCAGCATTATTTATATCTACTGAGACTACATCACCGGCTTCAACATTTTCGTCAGAAGATATATCCACTCGTTCCGCTAAATCACCTGGATTGGTAGAAGTTCCAAAAACTGCGCCAGCGGCATAAATATTACCATTGGTGCGCACATCGCCATTAGACATTACAGAAAAACGCGGGTCATTATTGGAACGCAATGATAATAAATAATTACTATTTGAATTGTCAAAACCTTCCGCGTTAAATATAAAAGCATGTGTATCGTTAGTTTTCGATTCCAATTGAGCTACACCATTAAAAATTAATTTATAGGGTGAAGCTTCACTGCCTAAAGTAAGAGTTGAACTATTGGTATTTACCGTTAAAGCTTTATATAACTGATTCTGCCAACCTAAATCTACAAATCCAATAATAGTGCTTTGGATTGTGCCAGAATATCCTTCCATGGCTATGGCCACTACCGGCACCTCACCTACAGCTTTAGCGGCCACACCATCTATAGTAGATAGAGTTAGTTTATCTCCTGGATTGATAATACCATTCTCTAAAGAAACTTTTATCGGCACACGACCGGCTAAAGCCACTTTTACTTTTCCTATATTCTCAGTTGGATTGGCCAGATCACCACCACCCAATAAGAAGCCTGGATCTGTAGAAACTACACCCACCATTTTATCAACTTCACTACTAGAACATTTTTTTACACCGACGGCTATAGAAGAATCAATACAAACTACATCACCTTCCTTAGGGCAGTTGCCATTAGATGAACATGAATTATTAATCGGATAAGTTTCAGCCAAGTCCAGACTAGTACTGGCGGTAATATAGGCAGTGGCACGAATAAAACCATTAACACCAATTGCACCATTACTCGCTCCGCCAGCATCTATTTTTATTTTATATGAAGTGCCGTTAAAAGAAGTCGTATTCATTAGGATGTTACCGGATGAATTAATGATAAATATCGCCGCATTAGTGCTAGAAGAAATTTGAAAAAAACTTCCACCAGAAATATTAGAGTGGATAGACAACGGACCTCCCATATCTATTGAGCCACCTGCATTAATTGCATTATGGACCGATAAATTATTTCCAACATCCGCATTTTCCCAAACGGTCAGATCATTAGTGTTTATATTTCCAATACTGGCGGCACTAATATCCGCCCCTTTTATATCTAAAATAGCTAAATTGGCTGAACTTCTAGAAACAATATAGGCATATTTACCGGAAATGAACACACTACCAGGAGCAGACAAATTTGAACTACTGCTATAAATACCGATTAATTTTAAACTAGTAGTAGTTGAGATATCAACTATAGACAAACTGTTGGCACTGGCCGCAGTCACATAAGCATATTTTCCAGAAACATAAACACTATTTATACCATTTAGATTAGTAGCATCAATTAAACTACCAGCTACTGTGGGTGTAGTTGGATCAGATATATCTACTAAAGCCAGCGACTTGGAGATATTACCGGCCACGTAAGCATAATTCCCAGACACATAAACTGAAAGCGGACCGTTCATATTTGTACCATCTGAAACAGAACCTACTATGGTGGGGCTATCTGGAACAGAAACATCAATTACCACCAAATAATTATTATCGCGACTAACCGCGTAAGCATACTTACCATTTACATATACATCCTCTACTGAACTAAGTTTAGTTGCATCGGTCACATGACCAACCACTCTCAAACTATAGGGATTGGAAACATCAACTACTGATACTGTATTAGTAGTATAATCACCAACATAGGCATAGTTACCAGACACATAAACTGAAGAAGCGCCAGTTAATAAAGAGTTATCAGTAATTGTCCCAACAATGGACATCGACTTCGGATTGGAAATATCCACAATATTTAAAGTGTTGGAAGCATAAGATGCAATATAGGCATATTTACCCACTACCGTCAAAGCTCGATTAAATGTTCCTGCAATACCAGCAATACTTAAATAACTAATAGCTGTTGGATTGGCTTTATTCTCAATATTTATACTTACCAGACCGTTAGCTGTAAGGGCATAGGCATTTTTACCATTAACATAAATAGATACGCCGGCTGGGCTACCTGAAAAAGTAAGAGTCCCGGATAAAGTTGGATTCACCGGACTGTCTACCAATAATGTGCCATCATATATATGCAACTTTTGTTGCGGTGTAGAAGTGCCTATTCCAATATTCCCACTAAAACTGGTGGTGGCACCAAAAAGAGCAGTACCAATAACACTTAATGTATTACCAACACTGGTATTATTAGTAACATTTAAAGAGCCAATAGTTGAACTGCTGATTGTTGTCGTAGCCAGAGTGGTGGTGACACTAAAAGTATTAAGACCGGTAAAAGTTTGATTTGAAGCCAACAGCGCCAAGGTGGAAGAGTTAGAAAGATCACTAACGCTAATCGTACTGGTAGACCAAGTACCGGCAGTTACCTTTACAAACCCGGTCCAACCGGATGAATTTTGACCCGTACCGCCATAAGCATTGGAAATTACCGTGCCATTCCAAGTGCCGGAAGTAATCGTACCAAAAGAAGAATTACCGGTAACACTAAGTAAACCACTAATGGTTGTACTAGCTAAAGTAGAAGTGCCAGATACATACAATCCAGTAGAAGTTACAGTTTTAAAATTAAAGTTACCGCTTGAATCAGCTATTGGAATGTAAGCCGAAGTCTGCGGTGTGGCTGTCGCACTAATACCGTCTAAATATTTAGCATTAAAAGCATACGGAGCGGCCGTCAAACGTTTACGCGGCGATAGCGTCTCTGATCCGATGATTACCTCCAAATAAACTGCGGAATTATTTTTAAATATTGTTGGATCTAAAGAATTAGTGCCAGTATCCCCTAAATTTACTGTAAAAAATCCATTACTTAAAGTAGTGCTGACGGCTTGAGGAGAGCTGGTAGTACTGGAAGCTGAATACAATGCCGTACCACCACTTAAAGCATCATACAAAACAAACTTCATCGACTGGGTAGTAGTGGCTACTGAACCATTTACCAATAATTTTCCTTGATAAGTAACAATGGTTGGGACATTAGCCGCTTGGGCTAAATTTTTGTTCAAAAATATTATAAAAGAAAAACAGAATAAAAATATCGCCGTATACCAAAATTGACGGTTTTTCAGGCCTATTTTTATTTTCTTTCCGAAATCTTCCATAAAAATTTATCCTCTATATATTATACTACTTTTTTACTAATTTTAGAATAAAAAATGTGCATAACTAAATAGATTTTTTATCCAAACCAATATCCTCGGCCACAGTTTCAATTTCTTTGCCTTTTAGATCAATTATTTCTGTCTTTTTCGGCTCATAACCGTTACGATCGTAAGAAATATAATATTGATTTTCTCCGGCCACAAAATAATATTTTCCATCCGCGCTGGTGACTTCCGTAGCTACCAATTTATTAAATCTAGAATCAAACAGACGTGCCACCACATTACTAAGTGGTTTTTTATTTCCATCATCATAAACTATACCCCAACCTTTGGCCGGTGGCGCCTTGGATAAGCGCCTAAAGATAATAGTCATCGCCAAATGCGCGCCCAGCAATAACCACATATACCAGGTGGGAGAAATATACAAAGTAACAGTGGTAACCACCAGCCCCAACCAAGACACTGCGTGTTGAATACGACGCAATGACTTTGCCAACAACAGGCTTCTTGGTGTTTTTATTGCTTGTCCGGAAGGATCCATTGGAATATTGGCCGTAATTACTATCCCTTGCTCGCTTACTATGATTTCTTCACCATGATAAATATCGGATTTTTGACCATCAACTTGAAAATCTTTTAACAAATCGGATGGGAATAAAAAGTTTCCTTTTTTCACTTCCAAACGATACTTGCCAGCATTTACCACAAAGAAGTATCGCCCATCAGAGCTGGTAACTTTAGTCTGCAGTATTTTATTGGTTTCAGCGTTTATCAAACGAATTATCGCTAAGTCAATAGGTAATTTGCTCAAAGAATTATAGACTGAGCCCCACTTCTCTCTCTTTCCTCTTCCCAAAAGTAAAACTGGTTGTAAAAATAAAAATCTAAGTAGTGGTAAAATATCTGCCCAAGAAACTACCGTCGCTGTACTGACTGCCGCTACACCAACTGCCGATGGGGCCACTACGGTTCTAGCCGCTTCTTTAACGGCCGGATCGGCGGCAACCTGTTGAGCTACTTTAGCCGCGTCACCAATTTTTTGCTTTGCCCTAATGGTAGCGGCTTTGGTTTTATCCGCCAGATTATTGACTACATTCACCACATTTTGTCCAAGTGTGGCATTAGGATCAATAGCGTCAAGTAATTTTTTAGGAATTGTTACCAAAGTAATAGACTGATTTACTATATTATTACCAACATCAAAACTTGAACTTTTATAATCATAAAAACCGTCTTTTGACGCCACCAAATAATATCGTCCACTTGGCACCATCCAACCAATTTGTTCCGTATTGTTGGTAACCAATGGATTAATTTGACCAAAAACTGAAGCCGGAAATATTTGATTATTTTCTTGATAAAGAGTTACTTGCGCGCCAGATATTTTTTGATTATTTTCATCTTGGACTTGACCAAAATTTACCGCTTGTAAATCTATTCCTAGAGAATCAAATTGTCCGGCACCATAATCTATCTCTACAAAAGCTTGCCGACTACCGCTGGACGGAAAAATACTATCGGCAAAATAAGCGTCACCACTGGCGTTCGACACAAACTGATGTTGTTCACTATCGCCAATTCTTAAAATAAAACTTTTTGGCGTTCCGATTAGAGCGCTTTTTTTAATCTCTAGACTTATATTACTATTGGCCAAACCAGCTACATTATTGCCCTGAGGAAAAAGCTCTATCTGATGACTACCGCCAAAAAATCTTACTTTATTCAGATTTAATTTATTAAAAGATGGTACGGTAGTTCCTGGTGGGCTATATTCATCACTATCACTGGCGCTAGTACATCCGGAATCAGCCGGAAAATCCACCAAACCATCATTATCGTTGTCGAGCCCGTCACTACAAGCCGGTTTGGCAATAATTGGCTCAGTAGAGCTTGGGATCTTTACCACACAGTTCTGATCATTCACACAAGCCGCGTCGGCACAATCAACTTTACCGTTATTATCATCATCAATATTATTATTACAAATCTCAGTGATTACCTGATTGAGCTCGGAGGAAACAAAAACTCCCGGACTATAATTAAGTGATTTATCGTAAGAAAAAATTGTATAATAATAGGTGTTATTGGCCAAAACCGAACTATCACTATATGATTGATTATTACCTTTATATACTTCCGTAGCCGTGCTATCACTAGGAGAACTGGCGTGCGTTCCAATTTTACGCAAAACTTTTACTCCGGCAAAATCTGGAGTAAAAGCAACTGAGGGATTAGTCCAATTCAAGGCTAAATAGCCGGTACCAGTGGCGATTTTAAAATTAGAAACATCTGGGGGAGCGCTGGTATCTTTTAAGGTCTTAAAATTTAAAACTGTGGAATTAGCACTGTTGAGAGCAACATCAGTAGCAATAATCCGATAAAAATAAGTGGTGTTAGCGGTAAGTCCAAGCAAAGAAATTTCGTGACTGATGTCGGCGGAATTCCCTCCCAAAGAATTACTTCCAAGCCCCGCAGTTAAACCATAGTCCACTTGACCGGTTGAATTTTCATTAGTACTAAAAGTTATTACCGCGCTTGTTTGAGCGGGAGTGACAACAATATTGGAGATAACTGGCGGCGTCACATCAAGCGGCTGATTAGACAATGTTTGAAAATTTCCGGTGTAATTGGTAACTTGACTAGCGGTATCAGTAACGGCAATTTTATAATAATAAACTGTACTACTGGTCAGACCGCTCAAACTTACCCCGTAGGCTCCGCTTATATTCCCCGTCTGCCCATACAAATCTGTCAGACCATAAACAAAACTTACGCTTGTAATTCCCTTATCATCGCTAGCCGACCAAACAATGGCCGCGGAGTTATTACCCACAGTAGTTGTAACACCGCTGATAGTTGGCGCTTTATCTGCCGGTGGTGGAGGTAGTGGCGTCGGGGAACTAGGTGGATTCTGTATCGTCATTTTTATATTCACTCCTTGATCTTCGGCCAAAACCTTACCAATACCAAAAAATAATTCACCACCGATCAAAATGGCTAATAAAAAAATAAATTTTTTATTATACTGTGGCATTTTTATT
The DNA here is from genome assembly GCA_943357105.1 of Candidatus Magasanikiibacteriota bacterium. Classification (GTDB taxonomy): domain Bacteria; phylum Patescibacteriota; class Patescibacteriia; order Magasanikbacterales; family GWA2-37-8; genus CAIOJG01. Next base: position 9,442 of record CALRGC010000010.1, read on the forward strand.
TTTTTTAAGGAGAAATAATATTAAAAAAACGATCAAAATTAATACGACCAAAGACCACCAGGGTAAATACCAAAAACCGGCGTTGCTCTGTGCTGTCTGATGAGTAAGTCCATAAATAATTTTTATTTCAGCTTGATAAAAACCAGGAAGCATTAATTTATCTCCCACAAATAAATTAAGATTGGCCAGGCGATCCGATTGAGCAAATAAAGAGTTACCCAATGCCAAATAATTGCCACTAATCTTTTTTCCAAAATAAAATAAATCTTCATGACCAACTAAATCCAAACTAACATTACCTATATTTCTAATCTGCAATTGCCCCAACCAATTTTTATCAAAAAATATCTTTTTGGTTAAAAAAAACTTTTCAAATAATAGAGATTCATTCGCTATACCGGCTACTTGTAAATTCAAAGTTGTCACCAGTTGAGCCGAAAGTGACTGCCCGCTTTTTTGGCGCACAGCCAATCCTAAATAATGAGCGCCTGGCGGCGTATTCAAAGGCACAGAAATATTAAATTGCGCTGTCTTGGATTCACCGGCGGCCAAGGTGATACTGTCTAATGAATCTTGAAACCACTTCTCGGCAATATCAACATCTTTATCAAAAACTGCTCTGCCCAAATTATCTTGTTTCTCTCCTAATACCACAGGAGAAAAAACCGCGCCTTGATCCGAATCATTTTTAATTTTAACTGACCAATCTTTACTTTCTCCGGGCGCAATAGTGGCACTATACTTTAAAGGGCTAATAGAAAAAGCTTGGGCGTCAAAACCAAACCCTAGCCCTAATAAAAAAAATAAAATTATAAAAAATTTCTTAACCATATTAATTAGCGGCCACTGTCAAAATAATATTTTGCGAATAATTTTGAATTACGGTATCGGTTGAGCGCACGGCTTTAAAAATTAAAGTGGTCTGATCGTTCACCGCCGGAGAAAAATTTGAAGACAAAATTAATCCAGCTACAATCGCGCGATCATCGGCATAGGCAGAATGGTTTCCGGTCACTTTCAAACCATATTCTTCAGTGCTTCCCGATCCATCTACCGACCCGTCGCTTACCGAAATTAAAGAACTGCCGCTTATTGATGAAACAGACAATGTATATCCAGAATCGGAATCCGTATTAACGGTAGCAACCAAGCTACTGGTTACCAAAACATTGGCGGCTGGCTTACCAAAATCAACGGTATTAGAATCTAAACTTAAAGTTAAAGTTCCAATCTTCATTCCCTGATAACCGGCCTTCACTTCATAACTGGTACTGGTGGTATCGCCTATTGCAATTTCACTACCGACACTATCTTGTAAATTATTACTGGTACTGGTCGCCAAATCACCCCCATAATCCAAAGAATCGGAGTAGATATAATAATTAGTAGAAGACATCGCGGCCCAAGCAATGTTGGGTAGAGATATGACCAAAGAAATTGCCAATAATACTTTAATAACGCGCATAACTATTTTTTCTTTTTTATCACACTAGCGCCAGAAGTGTCGTCAATTTGCGCCCCAACCAAACTCTGAATCTTTTTCAAAATATCTTGATTGTTTGGATTAAGATCACGCACTTTATTATAATATTGCAAAGCCGTATTTCGATCACCGTGCGTTTCATACCACAAACCCAAACTATAGATGGCGTTAGAATAGTTTGGTTGGGCCTGAATTATATTTAACCAAATTTTTTGAGCCAGATCGCGATCGCCTTGAGCATTGCGATTGTACAACAGGCGACCATAATTATATAAAATTTCCGGATTAGCTTGTTTACTGTTAATTAATTTTTCGTAAATCGCCATTGCTTGGTCGTTTTTTTGAGTCTGTTCGTAAACATTGGCCAACCCCAAATAAGCGCCATAATAATCTGCTTTCAGATCAACTGCCTTCTGATAATTTTTGGCCGCATCATCCCATTTGGCTTGAGCCACATAACTATTTCCCAAACGCCAATAATGAACGGGATTAGTGGGCTCTAAAACAATAACTTGTTGCAAAGTTTTAATGGACCAATCTCTGGCGTCCGGTACTAGCGCGGCGGCATTTTCATACATTGTAACCAAATTTTCCCAAAGCACTACTGATTGCGGAGACAGGTCCGTAGCCAACTTCGCTTCATTCACCGCTTTGGCCATCAGATCGCTCACTGATTGCACATCCGGTTTAGTCACTTTTGTTTTCTCCACCGCTTGATTTAAATAAATTTGCGCCAAGGCCGCGTGATAGGTGTCGGAATTTGCGTGTTTATCGATAGCGTCTTTAATATAATCCTCGGCCTTATGGAGATCGGCAGAACGCAAAGATTGCGCGTAAGCAATTTCTCCCCAATATAGACGGGCGCCAAAAACGCTGATCATTACCAAAGCGGTAGTCGCCACGATCATACCAAAAGAAAAAGACAAATTGTATTGAGGAGTATCCTCCATTGTCCAACTATACTCACTCACAAAATGACGGTGATAAAAAGCCAAGCCACAGATACTCAGAGCCAAAAATAAAAACCATAACATCCAAATAACCTGATTATAAAATAAAAATAAAGAGCCACCGCTTAATATTAATAAAGCAATTACCACTAAAAAAATTTCAAATAATAGATCTTTTTTCTTAGCGTGACCGGTCTTTATTAAATCAGCCGCGCGCATCTTATTCCAAGCGGTAAGCGCGTGACCTAAAAATAACAAAATTAAAAACACGAAAGCTATCGGTAAAAACAGACCGTTTTCGGCTATCAAACCAAGCGCCGTACTATATGGCTGAGAAAAGCGCAGCGACCAGGCGACACTATCACTATTAAAAGCAGTATCTCGAAATTTGGAAAAGTCCACTCCAAAAGAAGTCGCGCCACTGCCAAGCAAAAAAGGTTTTATTCCGGACAACAAAGTATCATAAGTTACTGACCAGGATGATTTAAAACCAAGGGCTACCTCAGTGGGCGCGGTAACCTGTAAATTTTTTGGTACTCCAAAGATGATGAAAATAATAGTCAGAACCAAAAAAGCAAACAAAGCCGACAACCACGGTAAACGGGCTTCACGCAAAAAATTAATTCCCAGCAACAACATCAATACTAAAGACGCCAATAAAATCCACCACAAAATTTTAAAATTTAGCATGAATAAGATAGAAAACGCCAACATGCCAATAAAAAAATAAGTTATTGATCGGCCCATATTCAAATCTTTTCTAATCAATTGACCAAAAGACAAAATAAAGATCATTATTACCCAAAGGCCAAATAAACTATTGAGAATATCAACGGTATTCAAACCTACTCCAAACCAACTATCTAAAAATTTAACTCTCACCACTGATTTAAGAATAAAAAACACCATTGATAAAAATCCGCTAGCCAAAAAGATATCAACCAAACCGCGCCAGGATTTCTCGGTATGAACTGAGTTAATAACTATATAATAAAATACTATGCCGAAAAATAAGGAAATATAGCTCAAAGAAAAAAAGTCCGCTCTTCCAAAAAAACTATCATATGGATTACTGGAAAATACCGCCGACAAAAGACCGACTATCAAAATCATCAATAATGGTTTGTCTAAAATTGATCTACTAAAAATAAATTTTTTAGTTAAAACAAATTTTATTACTAATAAAATTAAACTGATCAAAATCAAACCACCAAATACATACTGTTTTGGTATGATATAAAAATTATTTAAATTTTTATCCAAAAAAAGCGGTACCAAAAAAATATTTAAGGCCAAAAAAAAGTAAGAAAATGAGTCTAATAACTTAGTCACCCGAGATTGAACTAACATAAAAAATAATATTGTAAAAAATATCTTTCAACATTTAATATTATACCATATACAAGTTAATTTTGGTATGTGAATAAAAACAAAAATTTGATCTTATTTTTATAAGTTATAAACATCTATTTATGTTTTATGTGAAACATTTTTTGTAAATTAAAAATCACCCTAATTAATAAGAGTAATTTTGAATTTATATTTTTTATTATAAGATAGAAAAAGTCCATCATTCAGCTGTTGCATACCCACCAGATGAGCTTCAGTAACCAGATATATACTAGGTTAGCACACGAACTACCTTTGTAGTATAACTTGTTGACTTAATAAAAATCCGATGAATGAAAAAGTTTGCCCAGCAAGCTTACCATGTCAATTATTATGTATTCTAATATTTTGACGGTTGTAAATATTGTTTCACGTTAAACTTTTTAAACTTAAAAAAAGACCAGAAAATGGCTTTTTTAGACAAAAATCCAACAATTTAAGGCAACTTATTTAAATTGTTTCACGTTAAACAACCAAAAAAGATATAAAAATGGCTATTAAAGTACCTTAAAATACAAAATTTGTATACACTAGTCTATACAAACACACTTTTTAACCAAGTTATCCTCTTTTTCATCCCCAAATAAAAAATAGAGCTTTGGCTCTATTTTCACTATAAACCTGTTTTTTGTGGACCTGAGGGGAGTTGAACCCCTTACCTCAGCAATGCGAATGCTGCGCTCTACCAAATGAGCTACAGGCCCCAGTCTATGTGCCCCCAGCATGAATCGAACACACATTTTGCCCTTAGGACGGGCCTGTTCTATCCATTGAACTATGGGGGCGGATCAATAACAGCCTTATTCTACAGTGTTTTCTGGCTTTTGGCAAGGATAATGACAAACTATTATAATAATGCTACTATACCACCACTAAATAAATGCTATGGCCAATATTATCTTAATCATTATCTCCTCCGGCTTATTTATTATCTTGTTATTTCTATATAACAAACTTAAAGAGCTGCAAAAACCTAAAGACGATAACAATTCCTTCGTATTATTGCAGAATCAAATTCAAGACCTTGGCCGCCAAATGGAAAAAAAGATTGGCGACACCCACAACGCGATGAATCTCAACCAAACCAACATGCATCAAGCTATTCAAGGGCAATTTGGTCAAAGCGCTAAAATAATTAGCGAGGTAACCGAAAAACTTACCAAGCTGGATGAGACTAATAAACAAATAATGGGTTTTGCCGATCAGCTCCAAGACCTGGAAAATATTTTACAAAATCCCAAGCACCGTGGCATTCTAGGGGAGTACTATCTGGAAAATGTTTTAAAAAATGTTTTGCCGCCGGGTAGCTATCAGATGCAATACAAATTTGAAAATGGCGATATTGTGGATGCAGTGGTTTTTGTTAAAGATAAAGTCATACCAATTGACTCCAAATTCAGTTTGGAAAATTACAATCGCGCCGTGAGTGAAAAAGATCCAGAACGCAAGTTAGAGTTAGAGGGTTTCTTTAAAGCCGACCTCAAAAATAGAATTAACGAAACCAGTAAATATATTAAACCAAAAGAAGGCACTATGGATTTCGCGTTTATGTTCATCCCTTCTGAAGGAATATACTATGATCTATTGGTGAATCAGGTTGGCACTCTCAAAACCAACACTCAAGATCTGATTGAATACGCTTTCAAAGAAAAACATGTGGTGATTGTTTCACCCACTTCTTTTCTGGCTTATCTCCAAACTGTCCTACAGGGACTGCGCGCGATGCAGATAGAAGAGTCGGCCAAAGAAATTCGCCAACGAGTAGAGGAGCTTAGCAAACATATGCTGGCCTATGATGAATATTTGAAAAGACTTGGCGCCAATTTAGGCACCACCGTAAACAGTTACAACACTGCCTACAAAGAATTTAATAAAATTGATAAAGACGTTGTCCGTATTGTCGGCACCGAAAAACAAATTGAGCCATCATACTTAGAAAAACCAAACTTAGAAGAATAAACAAATAAAAAACGCATAATTTTTACCACATAAAAGTGAGCCCCTAATTGGCGTAAGTAAATTTGAGTGGTGCCTCTCACGAGGCAACGGCTCTACCCTTAGAGCCGTAACGAAAATTTATAGCCAATTATGCGAACTTTTATCAGGTAAAAATTATGCGTTTTTTATTTGTTTATTCTGAAAAAATTAAACTGATTTATTTAATTTCAATAGATTTAATCACAGTAGGCGTCACCGGCGTAGAAGCCTCACCAAACATCCCTGGCTTTACTTCACTTTCCGCAATTTTATCCACTGTATTCATCCCGCTGGTCACTTTTCCAAAAATTACATAATTATGCGGCAAAGGATAGTCGGCGTGCATTACAAAAAACTGACTGCCATTGGTATTTGGACCAGAATTAGCCATCGCCACGGTACCACGAGTATACTCGCCATCAAATTTTTCATCATCAAATTTATACCCAGGGCCACCGGTGCCATTGCCCAATGGATCGCCTCCCTGAATCATAAAACCCTTGATAACTCGATGAAATATCGTTTTATCATAAAATCCTTTGCGGGCCAAAGTGACAAAATTTTCTACTGTCTTTGGCGTCTGACCTAAATTAAAAGTGATGGTAAAATCACCACTGCTAGTATGAACTTCGGCCAAATATTGTTTCTTAGGATCAAAATTATCCATAGAATTTTTCTTATTTAAATTATTAGTTGATTTAGCACTACTAGTGGCGACCGCCTTAGTAGTGGTAGTTTCTAACATACTACCAGTAGTAGTAGCATAATTCAATACCTCAATTGGAGCTGATTTAGTTGGCGAGGGCGCTTCTATTTTTGTTCCACATCCTGACAAAAATGGAATTAATAAAAGTAAAAATATTATCAACGATATCTTCTTCATAATAAAAATAAATTAATTAATATTTTTTAATTGTTTTCTTAAAATTTTCCAACCGGGCACAGTGCGCGCAACCAATTTCCAAAAATTCCGTCCGTGATTCATCTCTGACAAATGACACAATTCATGCGCCACAATATATTCGGCCAGCTCATCGGATAAGTATATCATTTTGTAGTTAAAATTCAAATTTCCTTGCTTGGAGCAACTACCCCAGCGAGTGTTCATATTTTTTATCGTCACTTTGGCATGCTTGAAACAATAAAAGACATTGAGCTTGGAAATCTTCTCACGCGCCAAACGCAAAGCCCGACTTTTATTAATTAAAAAATCTTTGTGACTCGACGGAAAAATACTTTTAGCGGCCTTTTCTTTATGTTGTTTTAATTTCTCCAAAATCCATTCTCCGTTATGGATTAAAAACTTCTCACCTTGCTTGGCGGAGACAAAAAATGGCGCTGTGACTGTAATTTTTCCATCTCTTTTGATTGAGATACGCAAAGATCGCGAGCGGCGCACACGCTTAAAAATATAATCTATATTTTGATCATTAATAACGACCCGCACAAACTAAGTCAATAAAATTAACCCAACCATGATTAACAAAAAGGCCAAAAATTTAATAGTTAAATTCTTCTTATCCAATGATTCAGCAATAAATCCAGGAAATATTTTGGCGGCCAAAAGCGCTAAGAAGAAAACAAATAAAACTTGGAAACCTTCAAAGGAATATACCAACGCCCCTGGTTTTAAAGATAGCACCCATTGATTAAATAATGTCCCAATATTACTGATAATCACCACGACCAAAAATAACAAAAAGAAATTTTTTGAACCGGATTTCACCGTGGCCATCAAATCTTTACTGACACCATTTTTAAATAAACAGACCAACACCATCAGCGCGTTAAATAAAGTTACCCAGAAAAAAATTGAGTAAAAGCTCAATTCTCTGGATAAAAAACGGATCACGACCGCGTAAGCCGCGTAAAAAATACAGGCTAAAATCATCAACCAAAAAGCTTTGGATAATCTAAAAGTGGACTGGTCGCTTTTGATGGAAGCCAGTACGGCGCCGCTAATCAAAAATATCATGGCAATAAATTCATGGATAGAAATTTTATCGCCAATTAAAAACCAAGCAATGATCAGATTAAAAATTGGAATAGTATTCCACAGAATATTCAAACGAGTCACTTCTTCTATCTCCATGGCTTTAATATATGGCAGACTGCCCAGAGTATAGAGCACGCTGGCCAACAGTAACCCACCAATCGACCAGACAGTTGGCACAAAAATATACCGCTGAGGAATAAAAGGAACTGTCACTATGCTCAGTATCATTATTAAAATCAAAAAAACATACGGATTTTTTACTCGCGATCCAATCACTATTTTTGTATAAACATTTTCTACCGCCCAAGAAAAATGCGAAGCCAATACCAGAAATATCCAGGACATAAAAAGCTATTTTATTTTTTGAGCGGATGCAGATGGGCGGCGATACCAATAGAAGCGGCGATAATCGCCATATTTTTGATAATATATTGTCCCTCCAAGGTTGGCACCAAAAAGTGCGACCAGGTTTGAGAGGGCAAAAAAAACAAAGGCATCATGGTGGTCAACATATGGGCCAAAAGCATTGGTATGACCAATCTTTCCATACCTTTAATGAGAAACAATAATCCGATAATCATTTCAAAAACACCAAACCACGCCACAAAACTATTGGGATTAAAAAATCCAATAGTTTGCGCCAATAAATCTTTTACCAATTCCGAAGCCGGACTATATCCCAAAACTTTCAAAATACCAAACCAAAAAAATACTACGAAGATAGACAAACGGGCCAACGGCACGGAAATATTTTTGGCGAATTTAATAAATTCAATATCAATTTGACGCAAAGTCATAGAGAAAAATTTTTAAATTAATCCAGGCTATTATATAACAAAAATCGCCCTTTGGATAGGCGATTCTAACACGCGAGTTTAAAATAACCAAAAGTAAATGGCAGACCGGGAATTATCCGCACATGGACTTTGCCCAGATATTCATTTGGACCAACCTGTACAATCTCATCCAGAATAGCGCGGAGCCAAAAAGGATTACTCTGAATATTATAATCAATTTTAAGAACTGCCAAATTTTTGTCACGCAGACCACTGCCATAAGCAGTGACAAAAGAATAGCGTTCCGCTTGTCCGCCTTTGCGATCATCAAAAATATTTATACCGGAATGATTAACGGCATCAAATTTTTTCCCAAGCCAAGAAACTTTGTGTCCAGGCACACTACCTTTATACAGCCCTTCTGGTGCCGGATTGGGCGACTGACCTTGCACAAATATTTTTTGATCGGCTGAATGTTCTATTTGCCAAGTTCTTATTACCGCCAATAATATGAAAATTAATAGGGTGACAAACAACAATTTAAAAAATAACATAATAAATTATTTCTTCTTAAATTCTAATTATATAGGGTTATTTTTGCGGAGAGGGTGGGAGTCGAACCCACGAGGCCATCGCTGACCTACCGCTTTTCGAGAGCGGCACTTTCGACCACTCAGACACCTCTCCAAGATAATGGCATATTATCTAAAAAACGCTATTTTGTCCACAGTCCGCGCTTTTCCCTTATTGCTAATTATCGGCTAAAATATAGTCGTAAGACCATTGACAAACAGCCTCTTTTGTGTTATAATTTCCCATTACTTGTTAAAAACAAAAACATGAAAATTTTCTCCAAAAAAACCCTTAATAAAGCCAAAAATAAGGCTACTACCGGTACTTTTGCCCTTATTTTGACTATCTTAGCACTATCGCCGAGCGTGGCTTTGGCTAGACGCGATCCGTTTATACCTTATAAAACACCGGTAATGGTGGTGATGCCTAGAGTCTATAATTTCCCAAATTTAACAGCTCCTTTGGAATGGAGAACCGTATATGATGGTTATGGCACTGTAAATTGGGACGTCAACCTACAGCAAATTACCATGAGCCCCAAGCCAGCCACTCAGCCCACAGAAACCCACGCGGCTTTAGTGGTAAGCAAATCCAGCTACCACCAACCTTTTCAGTTGAACTACACCATGAAAACCACCAAACAACTCCGAGTGGGCTCTACTCCTAATGCTTGGGAAGTTGGTTGGTTAGTTTTTGGCTATAAGACTGACGGCAAATTCAAATATCTTATTCTTAAACCAAATGGTTATGGTTTGGAGCTAGGCGAATCGCTTTTAAACGACAAACAAAACTTCCTCTACACTTCGGCCTTCAACCAAGATCTATTCCCAGTTAACAAAGATTATAATGTGACAATAATCGCGCAAAATAATATTATCACCATTACTATAAATGGAAAACAATACGCTCCATACTCACTGACAAATAAAGACGCTTTGACTGTCGACGGCCAATACGGATTTTATACCGAAGACGCCGCCGTACAGGTGTCTAATATCAAAATGGAGCAATTTTAAATTAAACAAAATAAAAAATCCCGACTAATTCGGGATTTTTTATTTTTAAAAAGAGTTAATCAAACAAGCAATCAAAATCATTCACAAGCATAACGTTCAAAAAATGATTTAGAGACAGAAAATTTTCTTTGTTTTTATTTTGTTCGTACAGATCAATCGCCCAAAAAAATGTATAGATAATATAGGCGCGCAACGCCGCTTTTATATATTCATTTTCTTGAAAAACGCTAAAATTACTTTTACCATAAGCGCGACGATAATTACTCAAAGCGCTTTGTAATTTTTCTTTTTTAAATATTCCGTCTTTTTTTCCACCAAAATAATAATTGGTTTGGCTCAAAGCCGAGGCCAGATCACTAAAGCGACAGTCATATCTCGCCCAATCAAAATCAAAAATCGCGACAACCTTGTCATTTAAAAAATTCACATTACCAGGGTGCAGATCGCAATGAATTAGCTGTTTCGGTAAAGCATCATAGCCGGTTTTGACAAACTCTCGATCTGTTTTTTTAATAAACTCCAAAATTTCTAAACGATATTTTAATACTAAATTTTTACCGATCGATGGCGATAATTTTCTAAACTTTTTAGCCAATATATTTGAACCATTTTTTACAAAATACCCCAAACTTTGATTGGCGATATTATTATAACTAGGAAATTTTTCCACTGCTTTATTAAACTTAGCGATGGTCTGAAAAAAAGCTTGCGCCCGCTTGGCCGTAAGCCCGTCGGGCTTATTCCAGCTAGCTTTAATACTGCCAGGCATAAATGTCTGCAGTGTGAAAAATGATTTATTATAAATAGTTATGTCCGTCCCTTTTAAATTACGAATGATCTGTGGCGTAGCGGCAAAATGATGATCCGACAAATATTCCAAAAGTTTTACTTCCAATTTAATATGGGCCAAAGAAGTCGCCGGATTGGATTTACGCAAAACCAATTTTTTCTTACCGATAGTAACAAAATATATTTTATTTACAAATCCTACCGTGTCTCTGACTATTTTTATGTCTGTCAAATCAATACCATAAAGGCTGAGCACTGAAAAAATTTCTTTTAGTTCGTCTTTTTTTATTGAGGCCATAGGTCTGTAATATAACAAAAATACCTATATAATTCAAGATATTTTGTTATTTAGGATAGTTCCTAAAAATTAATCGTCAGCGGACTGCCCAGACCAGTGACATAATCATAATGTTTACGCGCGCTGCAGAGATAACCACAATCACCATTTTGTCCACTAACAATATCACGAAAATAATTGTAATTTTTGTCTGAAGCTTTATCACTATAAAAATTTTTGTTGGTGGCCGAAAGACCCAGGGCGTGAATCGCGGCCCACTGGGGCGCGCCGGCCGAAGTACCACCCAAAGTGTACCAACTTTTTTTGGAATTACCAGTTGTACGATAAACCGAAAAACCAGTGGCCGGATCAGCATTGTAGGATACATCTGGTATAGCGCGATAGCCGCCGGCCTTTTTAATGTAATAATTTTTCTGATAATCAGGCTGAACCTCATAGGCACTAATGCCGCCGCCACTCCCACTCCAAGCAATCTCTTTTTTTAAACTACCATCATTATTAAAACTCAAACTTGTGCCGCCAACAGCTATCACATTTGGTGAAGCGGCGGGCCAACTTGCACCGGTGCCATCATCTCCAGACGAAGCAAAAAAACTAATGTCTCTGTCACCAGGAAAATGGTCGTCCAATTTTGTCTCCTCAAGAAATTCTGCACCACCCCAACTCATCGAAACCGCCACGACATCTTTTTGTTTAGTGGCATAATCAATGGCATCAAGCAAATTTTGACCACTTGGAGTTTTTGCTTCCACCAAAAGAATTTTACTTTGTGGCGCGATTGCGTGCGCCCATTCTACATCGAGCGATGTCTCTAGACTCCAACCACTATCTTTTTTGGGTGCTCCGATCGCATATTTTTCAAAACAACCATTTTTTGAAGTGCATTCTGGTAAATTAAATTGTTTACTAAAAATATTTAAATCTTTTTCAATATTGTCATCGTCATAAGCGCCAATAATGGCGACAGTACCATTACCACCTGTAGCAGGCAAATGATAAACTTTTTTTATAGCGACCGGACTAAGTCCCATGGGTGCGCTCAGACCTCGGGCATAGATATGAATTGGCGGACGCGCTTTAAACTGAGCAAAATGATAGGCCGCCAACACATCGATCGGTGTTAAAAAAATAAATAAAAAAAATAGCGACAGAAAAATCACCATTCCCCCTCCTGTTTTTGACATATAATTTGTTTAAAAAATAAATTTACAATTTTTATTGGCGCCAAACTGGAAAACCTGATTATAAATTCTTATAGATATCATGTTTGCCTACTGAGATAAATAAAATCTCGCCGTCAATTTGTCTCTCAAAAATTATTCGATAACCTCCAGTTATTGATATTGACCACAGTCCTTTAAGCTTTCCTTGTAAGGCATGAAGACGGAGTGACGGATGCAGGGGGTTATCGCGGAACATTTTTTCCTTTCGTACAGCTAATACGGTTATCTCGCTTGGTAACTGCTGTAATTCACGAACAAATTTTGATGAATAAACAATCGAACTAACTATCATAACAGATCAGACAGTGAATTGGCTTTAATCGACTTTCCCGCACGGTATTCCTTACGAGCATCGCGTGCGCTTTTTAATAATTCGGTTTCCGATATCAAATCACGGTCTGCTTGAAATAAAAATTTAACATACAAACCTAAAGAATTGTAACCTCTTTTTTTGGCGACTTTTTTCAAAAGCACCGCTTCGGCAGCAGGCATTGATAAACTTAGTACTTTGCGCATATTTTAGTAACTTAATAATTAAGTTACAGATATTGTAATACAGCTGTATGACAAAGTCAAATGCGGAGAGGGTGAGATTCGAACTCACGGTACCTTTCGATACGATAGTTTTCAAGACTATTGCCTTAAACCGCTCGGCCACCTCTCCAGGTGTTTTGAGCACCCCTAAAATATCATATATCTGAAGAAAAATCAACCCCGCTTGATAATCTTTCCCGCCACACTAGCCACCTTTTTGACACCACTCACCACAATAGCTCCCCGCGATCTGGCCAAAAAACCCAAGATTAGAGTGGTTACGCCGCCGGCGGTAGCGGTCAAATATTTTTCTTCGGTGTCGCGCTGATTGGCTTTATCCGCTTCCATTTGCTGAGATAGCACCTGATCGGAATATCCCACCACTTTGATATCTTTTTCATCGCGCGGCGATACCCGCAAACCATTTTTAGATTGCTCCAAAATTCCCACCACTTCCAATTTGTCTCCTAATTTAAAATCTTGTTTATTAATTTTTGCTCCCGCGCGAAAATATATTACCGTTTCACTATCACCATCATCAACATATAGATAATTACTTTTTATCGCAGTGATATCACCGTTAATTTTCACCAAAGCACCAACCGCATCCGCGCCGGCATCCGCCAAATTGAGCGGTTCAAAATTTGGATCTTTCCCCAAAACATTTACACTATTTTTATTGGCTATCTTCAGTCGTTTCACTCCAGACACTTCCGATTCCTCACCGCGCACGGCCACCTTATCGCCAATTTTTAAATTTGGAAAATCTTTTTTGTACTGATACACCTGATAGCCGGTTTCACCGTCGGAAATATAAAAATATTGCGAACCAAAATTTCCCGGTAGCTCCGTCACCACTCCTTGCACCGATCGCCAATTACCAACACTAGCAGTTTTTAATGTTTTTGTTTCCTTTTTATCCGCTTCTTTTTTTACTGTCTTGGCACTTAACAAAATTATTTTATCTATCTCTTTATCATTGGGCGAAGTCAGTCGAATTTCATCACCGTCTTTATCAAAACTCAGATGCGTAATACTGCGAAAAAATTTTAAGGTGCTTGAACCAAAAATGTTGGTATTTTCCGGAATCTCATACTCCTTGCCGCTCTTATTTTTTATCTTCCAACCGGAAATATTTTTGGAAGAGGTAGAAAAATTTGCCAACTCAATAAATTCATCGTCACTGCTGGTAGCATCGACCAAATATTGGCCAATCTTTACCTGAGTTTGAGAAATAGAAAATTCCGGACCAACATAAATTTTAAAATCTTTTTTACCGGTAGTGCTGGCCGTGCTCACGCCGGCAACTGTGACCAGATATGTGCCGGCAGTAGAGTAATTATGAGTAACAATAAAACCGGTACTGGTAATGTTATCACCAAAATTCCAAACCAAACTAATATCCCCACCACGCGGATCGGCCGTGCCTTCAGCGCTAAAAACTCCCGCCTCATTCACATCCAAACCATACGGCCAATTCAATTTCCAACTAATTTTTACCGGATCTACCACGCTTTTAATAGTAGTGGTACTGATTTTATTTGTTTTTGTACTAGTAGAGGAACTACCGACAACAGCAGAAACATTATTTGAGGAGCCAGCACCACCACTCGTGCTACCACTATTGGTATTTACTACCGGTGCCACCATTTTATTGGCCGCGCCCACCGTGATATCTGTCGTAATTGCCCAATCATTGTCATTGTCCGTATCAACACCGTCGGATTTACGAATAATTGACTGACCTTTTGGCGGCGCATCCAAACCATCACTGCCATACACCACCTCATCCACAATATTATTATTTTCGTCTTTTAATATCACCGAATCGCCATCATTATTTAAATACCGATCGGTCAACAGATCCACTACTAACCAATCATGGCCTAAAATATTTCCAGAAAATAGTTTACAACTTGTGCCGGTAGAATCACAGATATGAGCAGTAATAATTTCCGCTGAGCTGGTACTATTATTATACAGCTCCACCAACTCATTGCCGTCAGTTGGATCAGAAATGATTTCATTTAACTTAATAAAGGCCCAATCAAAGACCGACGCAATTGTACTCGAGGTAGAAGTGCTGGTGGATTGAGGTGCAGTGGTGGTGGGAGCGATAGAAGTAACAAAATTCGTCGATGTAGTATTTGTAGTCGAAGCGGTTGAAGAACTATTTTGATTAACAACTACAAAATTGCTATTTTGCGCGCCAACTGTATTACCAGATATATGCTCCTGCCAATTGGCGGCCGAATAATCACTAACAAAAGGATCTTTGCGCTCTAGTGAAAACTTACTGCTAGATACATAAGTAAATTTCTCCACAAAATTTCCAGCTTCGTCTTTTAAACCAATCTCTTCGCCGCTTTCATTGAGAATACTCCAAGAGGAATCCAATACCGAACCGATAAAATTCGGATAATCCCGCAAAAACAGATCGCCATCCTGACAAATTACTCCAAATTCTCCCGGCGATATTATACTATCCGTTGTGCTCACGGCCTTGAGACTGTGATTGGTATTATTTTCCCAAAATTTCCAACTACTTAGATCAACCGTGCCATCTCCCTTATTCCACACCTCTATCCATTCGTGCGTGCTGGTCGGATAGGCGCCGATTTCGTTGATCATTATGTCCGTGTTGGCCGCCCAAAGTTTTTGCGCAATAAAAAAACTGCCAAAAACAAAGACAGTCAAAAAAAATAAATATTTCATATCCCCTCCAAATTAAATATGAATAAATTTATTATAACATAGGTTTTAAAAAAGTAAAATAATTGCTTTTAGGGAGGCTCTGGGATATAATTAAGGCAATAAATATGTTCCCAAAAGAAATAATCGACGGAGAGGTTTTAGAGGATAAAGATAGTCTGCAAAAATACAGCCGCGATGCCAGTATTTTTGAAATTACTCCCAAAACTATCATCTACCCAAAAAATACCGACGACTTAAAAAAGATTGTGAATTTTGTAACGGAAAATAAAGCCACCAACCAAAATTTATCCCTCACCGCCCGCAGTGCCGGCACGGATATGAGCGGCGGCGCCATCAACGACTCTATTATTTTAGACTTTACCAAATATTTTAATCACCTCTTAGAGATTGGCGATGATTATGCCATTACCGAGCCCGGTGTCTATTACCGAGATTTTGAAAAAGCCACTCTGGAAAAAAATTTAATCATGCCATCTTTTCCGGCTTCCCGCTCACTTTGCGCGCTGGGCGGTATTATGGCCAATAATTCCGGTGGTGAAAAATCTCTTTCCTATGGAAAGACCGAAAAATATTTAGAAGAAATTTCAGCCGTGCTATCCGATGGTAATGAATATAATTTCAAACCATTAAACGCAGAGGAGTTAAAAGAAAAAATGGCTTTGGAAAATTTTGAAGGTGAAATTTATCGCAAAATGTTCGCGCTCATCAATGATAATTACGAAGCTATCCAAAAAGCCAAACCAAATGTGACCAAAAATTCGGCCGGATATTATCTCTGGAATGTTTGGGATAAAGCCACTTTTGACCTCACTAAATTATTAGTCGGCTCGCAAGGCACTCTGGGATTATTTACCAAAGGCAAATTCAAATTGGTCAAAACCACCGCTCATTCCAAAATGTTGGTAATCTTTCTCAAAGATCTCAAACCACTGGGAGACTTGGTAAACACCCTGATGCAATTTCATCCCGAAACTCTGGAAACTTTCGATGACAATACTTTCAAATTGGCCATTAAATTCCTACCGGCGATGATTAAAAAAATGGGCGGAAATATTTTTAATTTGGGTTGGAAATTTTTACCGGAAATGTTGATGACCATTACTCACGGCGTACCAAAACTAATCATCATTGCCGAATTTACCGGTGACAATGAAGAGGAACTCAGCAAAATTGCCCAAAGAGCGCAATTTGCTGTCAAAGAACAGTTCAATTTAAAAACCCACATCACCAAGAATACAGAGGAGTCACAAAAATATTGGACATTTCGCCACGAGAGTTTCAATCTTCTGCGAGAAAAAATAAAAAATCTGCATACCGCGCCATTTATAGATGATTTTATCGTTCACCCCCAAGATCTGCCGAAATTTTTGCCGCGCCTCGAAAAAATCTTTGTCAAATACCCGGAGCTTATTTATACCATTGCCGGACACGCCGGTGATGCCAATTTCCATATCATTCCCCTAATGGATTTAAGTCAAGAAAAAGAGCGCAAAATTATCCCAAAACTTTCTCAAGAAGTATACGACCTCGTATTGGAATATAAGGGCTCAATTACCGCCGAACACAATGATGGGCTAGTCCGCGGACCATACTTAGAACAAATGTATGGAACAAAAATCTTTGAACTATTTAAACAAGTAAAAGAGATTTTTGACCCGCTCAATATTTTCAATCCTCACAAAAAAACTGACGCGACCAAAGAATATTTGGCAAGCCATATCCAAAAAAATATTTAGATGTGGTATAATAAAAAATATTAATATTTAATTTAATATCATATGAACAAAAAAGGGTTCACCTTGATAGAACTTTTGGTGGTGATAGCCATCATTGGATTGCTATCCACTTTGGCGGTAGTCGCTTTGGGCAGCGCGCGCGTGAAAGCCCGCGACAGCAAACGCCTGGCTGACCTCAAACAGCTCGGCACGGCCTTGGAACTATACAACAATGAAAATAATGCCTATCCCAATGGTTCAAGTTTAAATCTAGGCACCGGTAGCGCCGCTTGTCTCAATGCCAGCGGTTGGCAAACCGTCGGATGTTCCGGCGCTTTTATGGATAATATTCCAGCCGATCCAAGCAGTGGCTACTATGTTTATACCGCCGCTTCCAGCTCCTACTTTATCGCCGCCACACTGGAAGGTACGAGCAATAATCTCAGCGGCCAGATAAAACAAACTCCATCAGGAATATTGCAAGGACCGTAGAAATAAATTAAAAATACCTGGACTATTTAGTCCAGGTATTTTTTTGTTCCACATAGTGGATTGTAAATTAACTTTTCCCACCATACTCGAGCAGAGAGACCGCCACCAAACCTAACACTATGCCCACCATCTCAACAGTCGTTAGACGCTCATTAAAATAAAACCAACTAAATATGGTCAATGTTGTAATATTAAAAATTACAAACATCAAAGAAGCGATGGCAATGTTTTTATATTTAAAACTAAATATTAAAAATATCAAACCAATTAAATAAAGAAATAATACCGCAAAAAAAAGATAATTTTTATTGCTTATTACCCATTGTTTGGCGACAATATCTCCGGCGGTTAAAATCACTCCACCAAAAAATAACAGTAATAATGGAAATAAATTCATAATTTTTATTCACCTTTTTCTTTGCGGCGAATAGTCATCCAGTGAAAAGCAAAGACCGGTATCCCCACGACAATCATCGAAATGTCGCGTACCATATCACGCTGACGTTGACCTTCTTGACTATCTTTTTGGCGTTGTTTATTGGCCGCTTCCACTTTGGCGCATTCGGCTTCACTCATTTTTGGAGTAGAAGAATCCAAAGTTTTCACCATCGTTGGATCGCAAGCTGGCACCGGCCCGGCATAATAATCAAAATTGTCGGCTTTGGTAAATACCCAGGTACGCAAAGCGGTATTAATAAGATCAGCCAAAGAAAACACGACCATCATGAGCGCCACAAAAGCGACCAGATAAAAATAGATATTCTTTATGACTGCTGTCTTGTTACTTGGTAAATTTTGTTCCATATTATTGAAAATTAAAATAAATTATTTTATTCCTACTAATTTTTGCACGACTTGCATATTGGCAGTAGCCACTTTTTGCGCTTTGGCCGCGCCTTTGGCCAAAATCTTTTCCAATTTTTTCTCATCTTTCAAGAGTTTTGCGCGTTTTTCTCTAAAATCTGCAAAATGTTTTGCAATCGCGTCGGACAAAGATTTTTTTAGATCACCATAGCGAATACTACCGTCTTTTTCGGCCGCCACAAAAGCCTCATAAACTTTTTTCTCACCAAATTCTTTTAATAATCCGAGCAAGTTCGCTACCCCTGGCGCTTGTGCGCCACCACTGGTGGCGGTCACCGCTCTTTTGACTTTATTTTCTATCTCTTCTGGAGTTTCTCGTAATTCCACCACATGCCCGGCGCCCAAACTTTTACTCATTTTCTTCTCCGGCTCCAGCAAACTCATTACTTTTGGCACATGGGTCAAAAGATGTTTAGCCTCTGGAAAAAATTCTCCATATCTATTGTTAAACCAACGCGCGACATCACGAGTAAGCTCCACATGCTGGACTTGATCCTGGCCTACCGGCACTTGCTCACCTTTATAGATCAAAATATCGGCCGCTTGAAGCACAGGATAGTCAAAAAGTCCGGCCGTAGTTTTATTTAACTGCTCTGATTTATCTTTATATTGAGTCATGCGCTCCAGTTCACTCATTGGAGTGACACAATTAAAAATCCAAGCTAAATCCGCATGCCCCACTACTTGAGATTGCACAAAAAAAGTAGTCTTGTCCGGATCAATCCCCGCCGCCAACAGCTCAGCCGCGGTAATTTTCACCTGCTCTCGCAACTGCTCGGCGGTTAATTTGCCGGTCAAAGAATGTAAATCGGCAATGAATATATATAGTTCATATTTACCAGACTTCTGAAGTTCAAGCCAATTTTTAACGGCGCCTAAATAATTACCAATATGAAGATTCCCAGTCGGCTGAATACCCGACACAATTACAGGTTTGGACATAAAAAAAATTAAGTGCTAAACTGAGTATAGTGTAGCTAATTTATAACAAATTGTAAACAATATAATATGTCGGAAATGGAAACCCAAATACTCGAAGCCATGAGGGGGGGCATTAAAAAATTTGATGTTTTTCTATCTCAAATACCTGATGATTTCTTTGGCCTACAAGGTTCTTCCCAAGAAGAATTGCAAAAACAATTTAAAGAATTATGGGAACAAAATCCCTACCAAAACGCGCAACAAGTAATGGAAAAAATTGTCTCAAATGTTAAAAACGATCGCACTTGTACAGACGGAAATGTCTTAGTACAAATTTTAGTTATTGGCGCTAAAACCGACTTTGCTTCACCTAATTTACCAAATCCGCCATTATTTTTAGGAGAAATGAGGCCGGAAGACTTCAAAGGGGAAACTTTTATCGCCAAAAAACCGGATGAAATAAATTAATAGTGGTATTGTCGACCACTTTCTATCATCATCGCGCGATAAATCTGTTCCAACAAAAATACGCGGATCATCTGATGAGTAAAAGTAAATAAAGAAAAAGATAATTTTAATTTAGCCATCTTCAAGATAGATTCATCCAGACCAAGTGGCCCGCCGATCACAAATACAAAATTACTATTACCACTAAGCGCCAAATCAGATAATTTTTTAGAAAAATCTATTGAAAAAAATTGTTTGCCGCGCTCATCGAGCGCCACTATATAAGCGTCTTGAAATTTGTTCAGGGCGTTTTTTAATAATCGCGCTTCTGTTTCTTTTATCATTTGTGCTGGCATCTTGTCATCAAATGACTCCTCTTTGAGTTCAATAATCTCTACTTTGGCAAAAGCCGATAAACGCTTGAGATATTCGGCTTCAGCGGCCTGCCAATATTTTTCTTTTAATTTCCCCAGGCAAACCAATTTAATATGCAACATATTACTGCCAATTGTTTATAAATTCCGCGTATCTATCTTCCAAAATTGCCGCGCGTGCTTGTCTCATCAACTCAAGCATAAAATGAATATTATGAATGGTCGCCAAACGCAAGGCGGATAATTCTCCGGCATTGAACAAGTGGTGTAAATACGCGCGTGAATAATTTTGACAAGTCAAACAAGTGCAGTCCGCGCTAATTGAAGAAAAATCTTTGGCAAAAGCGGAATTTTTTATATTCAAACGGCGTTTTGGATCTTCTTTGGTATTTACAAACACCATACCATGACGAGCCAACCTAGTCGGCGCCACACAATCAAACATGTCCGCTCCCCCGGCCACTACTTTTAATAAATCTGCCGGATCTAGGCCCACACCCATAGTGTAGCGGGGTTTATTTTTTGAAATAAACGGCATTACCAAACGCAAAATATTTTCCGTGGCTTCCATATTATAACCAATACTTTCTCCGCCGATAGCGATACCATCAAAATCCAATCCAGTAATAAATTTCGCGGACTCTTGGCGCAACTCTTCGTGATTGGCGCCTTGAATTATGCCAAATAAAAATTGACGATAACCGTGATAAGAAATATTTTTCTGATGTTCACTCACACAGCGCTCCGCCCAGCGATGCGTTCGCTCCATGGCCGCTTTGGTATATATGTAGTCGGCATTATCCGGCGTGCACTCGTCAAAAGCCATGATAATATCCGCGCCAATTTTATGTTGGCACTCAATTGCCGATTCGGGAGTGAAGCGATGTTCCGAACCATCTATATGCGAACGAAATTTCACTCCGTCCTCATCAATTTTTACCAACTTACCTTGTTGGCCTTTTTGTTCTTTTTGAATTCCTAAAGAAAATACCTGAAAACCACCCGAATCGGTCAAAATCGGCCTATCCCAATTCATAAATTTATGCAGTCCGCCCACGCCATCAATTAAATCTTCGCCAGGTCGCAAATGCAGATGGTAGTTATTGGCCAAAATAATTTTTGGATCCAAAACCAACAAATCTGTCTGATCCAAAGTTTTTACACTGGCCTGCGTACCCACCGGCATAAAGGCTGGAGTGGGAATATCGCCGTGTTCAGTATGCATTATGCCAGCTCGAGCGCCAGTATTTTTGTCTTCGTGAATGAGTTCAAAAAATGACATAGATATTAATTTAAGCCAACTCTACGCTATTTTGCTCAAAAAATCAAGGTGTGTTAAAATGTAAATTCATATGATCAATTTTGAACAAAAACTAAATAAAGAGCAGTTGGATGTCGTGCAAAACGGTGACGGCCCTTGTTTAGTTTTGGCCGGAGCCGGCAGTGGCAAGACCCGCACCATCACCTACCGCGTCGCCTATCTAATAGAAAAAGGAACAAACCCAGAAAATATCTTGTTAGTAACTTTCACCAATAAAGCGGCCAATGAAATGATTGACCGTGTTCAAAAAATTACCGGATCTGACCAGCGACTCCCTTGGTCGGGCACATTTCATCACATTAGCAATAAAATTCTACGCAAATACGCCACTCATTTAGGATATAAAAATAATTTCACCGTGCTTGACGCCGATGATTCTCAGGCACTTTTAAAAATTGTCGTAAAAGAATTTAAAACCGGCGAAAAATTTCCTTCCGCCAAAATTATCGGCAATATTATTTCCTATGCGCGCAATGCCGACTCGGCCGTGGCTGAAGTAATTGATAAAAAATACCCTGGCTACTGGCCGTTGTCGGATACTTTTGTCGAAATCGCCAGTCGCTATGCTCTCAAGAAAAAAGAAGCCAACGCGATGGATTTTGACGACCTGTTGGTAAATTTTTCTGCACTCTTAAATCTCCCGGCCATTCAACATTATTTTGCCACGCAATTTCAATATATATTGGTAGATGAATATCAGGATACCAACAAACTGCAGGCCGGTATAATAGACAAATTGGCCAAAATTCATAAAAACATTTTAGTGGTTGGCGATGACGCGCAAAGTATTTATTCTTTTCGCGCGGCTGATATCCGTAATATTTTAAATTTTGAAGAAAAATATCCAGATGCAAAAATATTTCGCTTAGAAACAAATTACCGCTCCAGTGAAGAAATTTTAAATCTGGCCAATAATATTATTAGCAATAATTCCAAACAGTACGCCAAAAAATTACGCGCTCTAAAAAGTGGCTTACCAAAACCAGCACTTCATCCCCAAATGGACCAGGAATCAGAGGCAAATTTTATCGTGAAAAAAATTACCGAAGCACTAGACATGGGCATAAATCCCAATCAAATGGCGATTTTATTTAGGGCCACTCATCATTCGCAAGCACTGGAAATCGCTCTGGCCCGCGCCGGAATTCTCTATGATTATCGCGGTGGTTTACGCTTTTTTGAACGCGCTCATGTGAAAGATATCTTAAGTTATTTGCGAATTTTTAATAACCTCTCCGACACTGCCGCCTGGATGCGCGTATTGCAACACGAAGAAGGCATTGGCCCAGCCGCCGCGCAAAAAATAATTTCTCAAGTACAAAGATTGGAAAATATTGACCAGTTAAAAAATATCGGCGATACTCTTGGTGGCAAAGCACTGTTGGGTTGGAATAATTTTTTCAAAATATTTGAAAAACTTTTGGAAAAATCCGCTGACCCAGATTCCAACACCGGAGAATTAATTTCCGCTCTGATCGACTCACCTTATAATGATTATTTAGAAATAGAATTTCTCGATAGCGACGAAAGAAAAAAAGATTTAAAACAGTTAGCTGAACTTTCCAGAAAACAAAAAGATCTTTCCGACTTTTTGGCCGAAGCCTCACTCCAAGAATCCTTTGCTCATCCAACTGACCAACAAAAAATAAAAGAGGGGCGAATTGTTTTATCCACTATTCACCAGGCCAAGGGTTTGGAATGGAAAAATGTTTTTATTATCAATCTAGTCAACGACGGTTTCCCCAACGCCCGCGCCCTGCACGAAGAAAATGGTCTAGAAGAAGAGCGTCGCCTATTTTATGTCGCTGTTACCCGCGCCAAAGAAAATCTATACCTCACTTTC
>CALRGC010000011.1 GCA_943357105.1 Candidatus Magasanikiibacteriota bacterium
AAACGGCGGGTCCTAGCTCGTGCACCGCCACCCCCGTAGCGGTGACCAAATCAAATAGATAATAAAAAAACATATTTTAAATAAAAATTATCGCCGCCATTACCCACCACAAAAAACTTAAATCATTTTTAAAATATGGCACATCTACCATACCGTGAACTATAAATACCACTAGCATACACAGTACCGCGCTACCAAAAATTTTATTGTCCTGAAATTTTTTAATAGATTCTTTAGCCGCGAAAATATAAATTAATACAAAAGAGATCATCCCAAATAATCCAATTTCCGACCAAAAATTAAGAAAAGTATTATGAGGAAAAAGAAGCGGCTCAATTTTTGTGAAATCATTTACCGGTTTTTGCACGCGATCAAACCACTCTTTTATTCCCGCTCCCCAAACAAAATTACTTGGACTCTTGATCAAATAATTCCAAGTATAACTCCAGAGTACTAGGCGATTATGTCCGGACTGATTTTGTAACATTAGATTTTGACGTAGCGGCGCAACGGTAGCGACCGCCAAAAATCCCAAAACCAAAATTCCTAACACCGCTTTTCTTTGGCTGTTGAGATATAGAGCTAATAAAGCGCCGACAGCCAAAGCAACCCATGAGCCCTCAGAAAAAGATAGAATAATTGCTACCACTGCTAATAGAAGAACTAACCGATAAATATTTTTTCTTTTATTGTCTTTTAATCCAAATACTATCAAAGGTATTATAGGCGCCACATAGAGACCAATCGCGTTGGGACTGGTAAAAAATGAAGTGACTCGTCCGTGTAAATCAGATAAATCTTGTTGGCGTAAAGTTGGTGAAAAAAAATGGCCGGTTAGTTTTTGTACTACGGCTAAAACCGAAATACTAATTGTCGATAAGGATAAAAACCAGATTAAATCCTTAGAATTGATCTCTTTTCTGCGACCGACTAACAAAATAAAAAATAAAATTGGTTCCAAAAAATAAGCACGCCAAATTCCGAGTGCTTGGATGTGATGACTGGAAGTAAAAATTCCTAAAATTGAAAAAATAAAAAACGCCAATACGGATAAACAGAGAAATTTTTGTCTACCGTAGAAATTTTTTATCTCCACCCAATCAGCGCGACTATATTTGATAAGCCACACCAAAAAAATACTGCCAAAAGTTATTTCCAGCGCGCAACTCGGTAATGGCCCAATATTAAAACGAATAAAATAAGACGGCAGGGCGCAGATGAGCAGGCCGACTGCCGTCTTGAAATTTTTTATCGCCAACCAACTAAGCAGAGTAAAATAAAGTGTGGCGATAAATAAAACCATACTCTAAATTAATAGCGATAATGATCAGCTTTATAAGGGCCGCTGTCGGAAATTCCCAAATAAGCGGCCTGGTCTTTGGAGAGTTTGGTTAATTTCACACCGATTTTTTCCAAATGCAATCTCGCTACCTCTTCGTCCAATTCTTTTGGCAAACGATATACACCCAGTTCAAATTTTTTGGTCCACAATTCCAATTGAGCCAGGGCTTGATTGGTAAAACTGTTACTCATCACAAAGCTAGGATGACCAGTCGCACAACCCAAATTCATCAAGCGTCCCTCGGCCAACATATATAACTCTTTTTTACCCAAAATATATTTATCTACCTGTGGTTTGATATTTATTTTCTTTACGCCTTTGGCTTTATTCAATTTTTCTACCTGAATTTCATTATCAAAGTGACCGATA
Source organism: Candidatus Magasanikiibacteriota bacterium (assembly GCA_943357105.1). Lineage (GTDB taxonomy): Bacteria > Patescibacteriota > Patescibacteriia > Magasanikbacterales > GWA2-37-8 > CAIOJG01. The sequence goes on from CALRGC010000011.1 coordinate 1,712, forward strand.
TTGCAGACAATCGCTTGATCTTTCATTTTTTGCATATGTTCCAAGCGAATAATATCTTTATTACCGGTAGCGGTGACATAAATATCGGCCGTGCCAAGAGTGTCCTCCACAGTCTTCACCTCATAGCCTTCCATAGCTGCTTGTAGGGCGCAAATTGGGTCGATCTCAGTGATTACGACACGACAACCTTGTCCACGTAGCGCCTGCGCACAGCCCTTGCCCACATCGCCATATCCACACACCACGGCCACTTTTCCACCAAGCATCACATCCATGGCGCGATTGAGCCCGTCTACTATCGAGTGGCGGCAACCATAGACATTATCAAATTTACTTTTGGTGACCGAATCATTTACATTGATCGCTGGAAACAATAAATTTCCTTCTTTAAAAAGCTGATACAAGCGATGTACGCCGGTAGTAGTTTCTTCGGAAACGCCTTTTACCTTTTTTGCCACATTAGTCCAGCGTTCTTTGTTTTTGGCAAATTCCAATTTCAACAAATTAATCATCTCGCGATAATCTTCACCTTCTTTGGAATAATCTTTAGTTAAAATTTTTGGATTTTTTTCTACTTCTACGCCTTTGTGAATAAGCAAAGTGGCGTCACTACCATCGTCTACAATTAAATCCGGACCAGCGCCATTACCAAAATCCAAAGCGCGCTCAGTACACCACCAATATTCTTCCAAAGTTTCACCTTTCCAAGCAAATACAGCGACACCCTTAGCGGCCACGGCGGCGGCGGCGTGATCTTGAGTAGAAAAAATATTACAAGACGCCCAACGCACTTTGGCGCCTAGCTCCACCAAGGTTTCAATCAACACGGCGGTCTGAATAGTCATATGTAGCGATCCCGTAATATTCGCGCCTTTGAGAGGTTTTTTCGCGCCGTATTTTTTTCTCACCGCCATTAGCCCCGGCATTTCCATTTCCGCTATTTCAATTTCTTTTCTCCCCCACTGAGCCAAACCAATATCTTTTACTTTATATTCTTGTGTCATAATTTTAATTATATTTCTAATTTTTCTACTCCATTCATAAACGTTCGTTCATAACGTTCACAAAATTCTTGTTTAGTAAATTTATGTTCTTGGGTGCCATAAGCTTCAATCGCGTAGCTGGCAGCCACCGCTCCCATCTGCGCGCAGGTTTTCAAATCTTTTCCGTGCTCATAACCCACAAAAAATCCGGCGCGATAGGCGTCGCCCGCCCCGGTAGGATCGTCAAAAGAAAGAGGCGCGCAAACTCCGGCAGTAATAGTTTCGCCTTGCGCCGTTTTTATCACCGATCCTTGTTCACCCAAAGTAGTTATTAAAAATTCGGTATTTTTTAAAATTTCCTCCTCATTCCAACCGGTGCGATCTTGCAATAATTTTATCTCATAATCATTGCCAATTACAAAATCGGCTTGGCTTATCATCTTTTTTAATTCAATTTCATTGAAAGCGGTGACTTGTTGTCCGGGATCAAAAACCGTTTTCACACCCATCTCTTTACATTCTTTTAGATGCTGTATCATCACTTCTTTATCGGTTGGAGAAATAATGGCCAAAGAAAATTTTTCTTTTACCACGTCCACAATCTTTTTTTCTTTAGCTTGTCCGAGTGGCCCACCAAAAAATCCGGTAATCTGATTATCGTCGGCATCAGTAGTAATGTAGGCCGTAGCCGTGGTTTGTTTTTTATCGGATAAAATATAGTCGGTTTTTATTTTCGACTCTTTGAAATATTCCAAATAATCGCGGCCGTCTTTGCCCAACACCGACAATACCAACGGCTCGCCGCCGAGCATCTTCATAGTGAAAGCAATATTGCCAGCCGTTCCACCCCAACTGCGTTCCAATTTATCTACCATAAAACAGACATTCAAAATATGCAGTTGATCCGGCAAAATATGATTTTTGAAACTGTCCGGAAAATTCATGATATGGTCATAGACCAGAGAACCGGTAACCAAAATAGCCATAAAAAATATTTAATTTTACAAAGTAATATTATCAAATATACCGGCTTTTGTCCACCCTCAAACTTGTCATAAATACCAATAAAATATATACTGGATAAACTCCTATGCAAATGCTATTTCTTTCTCAACTCATCACCGGCAAAGTTCAACCCGGCCTAAACAAAGGCAAAGACACCGGCGCTCGCACCGCCAATCTTGATCCGATTTTGGCCAAAGACCTACCAAGGGGTCTTTATAGTTGTAAAGTACAGATTGAAAAAAAAGAATACAACGGATTGTTATATTACGGTTATAATTCTTTAAGGAAAATTGATTGTCTAGAAATACATATTCTGGATTTTAACGAGGACATTTACGGTAAAATAATTACCGTCACCACCAAAAAATTTATTCGATCAGAAAAAATCTTTCAAAATATTGAATCATTAAAAAAACAGATTGCTGAGGATTTGAAAGATGCCAAAAAATAATGCCGACTGGATCGGCATTATTTTATAAAATGAACGACTGGATTAACGCATCTTAAAATTTCTTTTGTTTTTATCAGACGCAAATGTTTTGACTGGCGCAATTTTTCAATTCCGGCGCCATTAATTTTTTGATCGGCCGTATCAGTCTCGCCAATTATCACCCAGCGAATCTGAGGAATCGCGTTTATTAGATCGGCACAGGCCGTATAGTTGCCATTACGATATACACAAGGCTCAAGCGTAGTATAAAGGGCAAATTCTCTTTTTTCCCAATCCGGACAATTATTTCTCATCATCGCCAATGCATCTTGCTCCGCGTGCATATTGGCTTTGCGAAAACCCCAGGCCACAATCTCAAAAGTGTCGGCGGCCATTATCAAGGCGCCCACTTGATATCCATTTTTAGAAAAATTTGAAAATAAGGCGCAATTTTTGGCTAAGTCGTAAAATCTTTCATCTATCCCCTGCCAAAAAATATTTTTTAAAGATTTAGACCAATCTGGTTCTACTCTTTCTTCTTTTATGGCCGTATCAAACAAATATTTATAATCTTTGCCAAAAAGTTCAGTCTGCTGGTTGCCGTAGTTACTTTTATTATTGATACAATAAACACCATTCACGGTCGTAGATGCCAAATTTTGCACCGTGTCAATCATAGCTTTGACTGTGCCGCCGGTTGATACCATACAATCGACCAACGCCACTTCTTTGCCGGCCACCGCCTGAGACATATACATCGTGCGGGCGTAATATCCGGTCTTCTGTTCAAATTCAACACAAGGTAAATTATAATGGAACGACTTGGCGATAATTAATGGCAAACCCATTTCCGCGGCCACAAACGAAGCCACCGGAATACCATCGGACTCCACCGTAATAATCGCTTCGGTAGTAGGAGCGATAAACTTGGCCAAAAATCTTCCCAAGGTATAATAAAGTGAGTAATTTACCAAGTTGAAACCTTTGAATGGATAGACAAAATACTTATAATTTTCCACACTACCGCCCTTGTCTTTTACATTATATACTGGTGAATTTCTAAAAATCTCTACCACACTATCCAAGGCTTCTTTTTCTACCGCGATATCATGTGACAATTTTTGCACTTCCTTTTCCAGATCAAATATTTGGTTGGTCATCATAAAAATATTTTTAAAACCACTTTACAGTTTATCATAAAAATTAATTTTTTAAAAGATGGCAAAAATCATAGAAATATTGACAAAATCAGCCTAAAGTGTTATAGTTATTCTGCTCTCAAAATTTAATAGATACACTTAACTTTTATGCCAAATAAACAAAACGCTAAAAAAGCTCTACGCCAAGCGGCCAAACGCGCTGTTTTAAACAAGAATAGAAAAAACGCTTTTAAAACCGCCATCAAAACTACTCTGAAAGCCGCCACCGCCGTTGAAGCCAAAAAATTGGCCGCCACCGCTCAAGCTGCTCTGGATAAAGCCGCCAAAGCCGGTACTATCAAAAAGAATACCGCCGCTCGCCGTTTGTCTCGCTTGATGAAGAAAGTAAACAAGCTTGCAAAATAATAGCTAAATAAGATATAATAATCCCGATAAGTCGGGATTATTTTTATTTAAAAAATATGAGTTCTAGAAGAAAACCAAGTGGTGAATTTCTTGTTAGTGGTATAACTCCGGTGTTTGATCCAGATCATAATGCCGAACTTCCAATTGACACAACGGAAAAAACCGATCCTGAAAATACCACTGCCGAAATTGAAAGATTTTACATGGAAGCATTACGACATGACATGTTTAGACGGGCGCGCGCTGAAGTTTTACATGAAATTGCCACCAATTCACCGGAGATGGATATTGACAACCAAGAGATCGATAGATTGGCCAAAGAAAAATTAAATAATGAACGTGACAGATTTGAGAAAGAATCCGAAAAAAATAGTGGCGCGTTACTGAGAACAATAGCCGAAATGCACGTATATACCGCTCACTTGGAACGAAATGCCGAATTAAATCCATTAACTGAAATTGCCAATAAAAAAAGGGCGGAAAAAGTATTTGAAGAAGCTCAAAAACACCCCGATTTCCTTAATGGAAAATCTGTGTTGGTAGTAGTGCGTATGGATGCCGATGGTTTTAAAGAAGTAAACGATACTTATGGACATCAAGAGGGAGATATGGTTTTGAAAAGAATTGCCGAACAATTGCAAAACGAGCTCTCCAGATTAAGGCCAACTGATCTAGCCATACATTTTTCCGGTGATGAATTTGGTTTAATCTTGTTAGTCAACAAACCATCTGGCGCCAAGACTAATGTCGATAATTTGGTTGAAAAAATTGTCGAACGCGTGATAAAAGGAATTGAAAAGATTGAATTACCAAACAAACGCACCCTGTCCGCTAGCGCTGGTTTTAAAATAATCGACCGAGAGAACCAGGTGGATTATCAAACCGGCGATCACCTGGCCGATACAGCCGCGTCTTTATCCAAACAGTGCAAATATGTTGACGGCTTTAAACAAGGAAGTACTAGAGTAGTAAACCGAAGTTTGTCAAAAGCGGAATTTTTAAAAAGAAAAGGAATTGATATCGAACAATTTGAAGAAAGTTCGCTCAAAGGGCAGATCGATCGTTTAACAAAAGTAGTTTTTGATGGGGATATACCAGAAAGAGCAAAAGGCGTGCTAGATGTACTGTTAAATATTGCCAAAGAAGAAAAAGCCAAACGAAGAACCGGCCCAATAAAATAATTAAATACGGTTTATTAGTAAATCAAGAGATAAACCCAAATCTGCCTGGCCGGTTTTAGCCTTAAAATCCATATCAAGCAACTGAGCATAAATATCGCTCAGTTGTTTTTTATTATATCTCTTTATAAAAGCCAAATTTTTTTTCAAAACAAACGGATGCACGCTCAGCTCTTTGGCCATGGCGTCACTGCTCATATTTTCGCTGGCTTCAAATAGACTGCGAGCGGAGAGCAAAATACGAAATTGCCAAACAATCAAACTAAAAATTTTAAAATTATCTTCACCAAGACGACGCTGCTCCTCCAATAATTTAAAAGCTTGTTTTTTATTGCCATTTACCACCGCTTCCACCATATTAAAAACGTTATCATCCACTTTTTCATCCAAAAATAAATTGACTTGCGACAATCCGATTTCTTCACCACTAGCATAGGCGGTCAATTGATCAATCAAAGACATCAAATACCAAATATCGCCGGTGGTATTTTGTGCCAGATAACTAATGGCTGGATTAGAAATTTTCCCATTTCTCTTTTTTATTTCCGCGGCTATCCAAGCTGATAATGCCGCCCCCTCGAGCAAAGCGAACTCTTGATTATATTTTTCTTTTTTCAAGACCGCATCCAGCTCTTTTATTTCTTTTACCTTGCCAAATTTTTCACCCTGCCAAAAAATTACCACATTGCTGTCTGGAATTCTTTTTTCTTTTATTCGGCCAATTAGTTCTTCCAGAAATTCTTTATCGGAAATGGACAAAACATTTTCGACTACCACCAATCTCTTTTCTGCCAAAAATGGCGCCGCCACAATCTCTGTCAAAATTCTGCCTGGTTCAATTTTTTGCGCATCTAAAATCACCACATTATACCCCTGCGGATCACGAGCTTGTTTGAATTTTATGATTTGCTCACTGAGATACTGCCGACTACGAAAGGTATCTTCACCGTAAATGTATATCACCATAGTAGGAGCATTATAATACGATTTAGAATAATGAGCAATAATTTTCAAAACCGGTCACATTTCTGGTTTATCTATTTGGTTTAGACAATCTTCTGGCACTTCTCCATAATTCTTCAAAGTGTTTTTGAAATGATTCAGTCACATCTCTATTCTTAATAGAAATAATTATTGGCTCTTCTTTTTGAATCAATAATAAAGTGACATTACCATAGCAAAATATTTCCACTGGAAAATCATTTTTATAAGGCAACACCCTCATCTCTTGATCTAAAAAGTATAGATCTTCCATTTCATATTTTGATACCGTTTGTTCCGCTCCTTGTTGAAATAAAATTCTCCCTTTAATTTTTCGCTCAATTCTTTTCACATGCAAAGAACGAAAATAATTAACATATTTATTTTCTTGCTCACCTAAACCAAAAGCCACCCCAAAAACATCATAACTCTCGCCTGATTTTATCTCGTCAAACAATTCATTCCAAGCATTACCAAAAGCCTCAAAGCCGACTGTGACGGTAGTTTCTTGATTCCAAAAATAACTAAAAAATTTCTTAAACGCACTGACTGCTTCAAAACTTTTAATACCAAAGACTAATGGATCTTGCCCCGGTATACCAATCTCCAAATAATCTTTAATGAACGAAAACCAAATCGGCAAATCAATCCCCAAAGGCAAATATTTTGCCCGACTATTTTTTAATTTGTTCCTCCAATTTAAATCTTCGGGATTAACACCGCGCTCGTATAATATTTGCAGGTTGATCCCTTGTCGCTCCCTTTTTAAATGAAACGATCGCCAAAACTTTTCCATTTCCGTGCTAGAACTCGCTTTTGAACCAATAACATAAAGGGTTTCCCCCGGCTCATTTTGTAACATGAAATTACGACTTCTCTTTACTCCTTCATCGCCTTCATAAATTAATACATCGCGGGCTTGTTTATAATTTTTTTCTTCAATTTCTTTCACTACACTCTCAGCAATATTTTTCTTTTCCTCTAGAGCGTCTATTATGTGGCGAGGATCATTGGCCGAAAATTCCGCGACGCCGCGTTTCAATAATTTTGTAACCAGACCATTTTTTTCCAATTCTTCCAAAGCCAAATAAACTAGATTACGATGTAAACCAGTATATTCGATAATTTTGCCGGCCTTACTTTTTTTTAATTCAATTAAAGCCAAATATACCTTGGCTGAATTCTTGCCAAAACCAAGTTTGATTAAGTTTTGTTCTAACATATTATCATATTTATTATGACAATATTATTATACTAAAATTAGCCAAAATTATCAACATCCATTGGCATATATCATTTTATTTATGAATATAATTTAGCTAATTTTAGCCAAATTATACTTGACAAGTATACAAATATATGATAAACTAATCAGTCAAGCTGGACGCAGCCTCTGACAACCAAACAACCTGGAGGTAATCATGAAATTCGCTCTTTTCACTCTGGTCGCCATTCTCTTCTGTGGTCCCGCTCTGGCCATCACGCCGCGGGTCCAGATCGGTGAGACCTGGGGCGTATCCGTGCCGAACGGCACCAGTGACATCACCGCTGGTGTTCCCCAAACCCTGGTCGGGGGAGGTGTGGCGCAAAAGATCAGTGGCGACTGGGCCGTCTTCAGCGACCTGGTGATGGCGGTACCACGCACCAAATTCTACCCTGGTTTTAGACCGGTGGTGGGTGTGGCGCGCCAACTCAGCGATTGGACTCTGGTAGGGTCGATGCTCTATCAGTGGAACCCGCCGTTCGCCAAAGACAGCAAGAGTAGCCACCTCATCGGCCCCACTCTGGCTGCCGTGTTCCCACTGAAAGCACAGGGTGTCTCGTTTTCTGTTGGAGTGGGCTATCGCGCTCAATTCACCGGAGACAAGATCATCCATGTGTTCTCCTTCGGGCCAAGCATGTTCTTCTCGTTCTAAAAAAAGAACCTCGGTTTGTGACTACCGAGTAAACAAAAAGTCACGCGGCTGGTAGCGACCGCTCATTCGCTCCACCACTCTTGTTGAGCTCAAGAAGTAAACAAAAAACCGACGGCAATTTGCAATCGGTTTTTTGTTTTTCAAATCATTTATATAATTGACTGTGCGTGCCCAATATTATAAAAAATATAACATCACCATTTTCTAAGTCCTCATATATTGCTCGCCAATCGCCTGTTATATTTATACTTCTACAATTTTTCATTTCACCATTTAAGGCGTGATTATTCAAAATTGGAAAACTTCTATTTTCTAAAAACAAAATTAGTCTATCTCTAAAAGCAATCTGAATCTTTCGTGGCGCCCTCTTTAGTTCTTTTACGAACCGACGCGAATATTCAATTTGCATATTATTTTTTCTTTTTGGCAATTATTTTATTTGCGAAATCTACTGCCTCTTTATTATTTTTGAAAGAATAAATCTTGCCTTGCTTTTTATCTGCTTGCGCCTCATTGAAGGCCACCAAAAGTAAATCTGATGGTTCATCATATTTATTACTAACAAAAACCGTCTGCATACGAATGAATTGTCGCAAATAAGCATTTATTACTCCGCTTAAACTCATACCCAAATCACCAGCTATCTTTTGGGCGCGCTGTTTTATTTTTTGGTCAGTTTTAAAATTGATTATCACATTCATATTTATAAATACTAAGTATATACATAGTATATATGATATTAAAAGAATTGTCAACACCGCTTACTTTATTTATTTTTCCTATGGCAACATCTCCCACATCATCTCAAAAATAGATTTAAAAATATCCGTCATCGCCGGCACCGCGATTACTACCGCGAGCGAACTCAATTCCTGGCTCACAATCAAAATCTTATCACCAAAAATATCTATCGTACTCTGAAACTTATATTTTTCCGGCAAAAATTTTACCTCCCGCTTCAGAGCCTTATCCGTAGGATTATCTAATTTGAAATTAGCAGTTAATAGTAGCTTGGTTTTAATATTATACTTTCCTCTATTTTTTCTAAACTGAATAAAAAAATCCGGATCCAAATCTTCCCAACTTTGACCATTGCCAATAATGTAATATTCTTTATTTTTATAATCATCCAAAACTCCATTATAAAATTGTTCCAACTCCCCCACCGTTTCAATAAAACGCAGACCGGTAACCATCACTTGTTTTTTCTCCATTGATTCGAGCAGTGGAATAATGCTTTCAAATGATTCAATTTTTTTCTGAAATAAACCAACCACTCGATTGGGTTTTTGGGCATAATAATAATGACGATTCTTTCGGAAATAAACATTCACCATCCCTTTGGTAGCTAGTGCCTGCAAGATTGGATAGATAGTGGTTCTTTTGATCCCTAGTTCTTTGGCCACCAAACTAGCTTGAGAGCCACCTATTTTAAGAAGGGCCAGGTAAACATTGGCTTCATTATTATCCAAACCTAAATCTTTTATAATGTTAATATTTTCCATATTTTAGTTGTCAATTTTTTACGACATAATATTATATACTCATTATTTTAGCTAATATATTGGATTTTGTCAAATTTTATTGTCTTAAATCATTGACGATAATTAAAAAAAATGTTATTATTATTTGTTATTTAATAATAACTAGCATATGACTATAAATAATATCAGCCCAAACAAACTGTTTTCAAGCAGTATTTTAAAATATCCGGTAGATACCTCAATTTTAGGAAAAGTAAATTACGTAAATTTAGATAACGCCGCTACTACCCCTCCTCTTAAGGTGGTCGAAAAAGGATTGTCAAAATACATGATCAACTACGGCTCCGTCCATCGTGGTGCTGGTCAAAAATCTAAAATCTCCACCGACATGTACGAAGATAGTCGTCGTATCATAAAATCTTTTGTTAATGCCCCCACTGATTCCTATGTATTATTTACCGGTAATACCACGGGAGCAATAAATACTGCCTCTTACTTCTTTTCGTTTTTAAAAGGAAAAATTGCGGTGTCATCAATTGAGCACAGCTCATCCTGGCTGCCGTGGATAAAAGCCGAAGGTATCAAAGCGCTCGGCGGACAACAAAATACTTTTAATGAAATGGACAGCGTCAATGAACAAATTCAATTTTTAGGTCGCCGACAAGTATTGCAATACGATGTTAATGAAAATTTTGAATTTGACTTAACAACAATAGAAAACTTGCTCAAAAAAAATCACATCAAAGTACTGGTACTAACCGCTTCTTCCAATATCACTGGTTATTGCCCAGATATTAAAAAGATTGGAATGCTGGCCCACAAATACGGTGTTTATTTCTTAGTTGATGCTTGCCAATTTTTACAACATCACAAAATTGATATGAAAGAAATGGGAATAGATTTTTTGGTCGCCTCTGGCCATAAATTTTATGCGCCTTATGGTGGCGGTTTCTTGATCGGACCAAAAAACTTTCTCGATTCTTTCTTGCCTTATCAAATTGGCGGCGGTAATTTACCATATATTACTAAAACCGGAGAATTTTTGCGCTATCGCAATCAATTGGCTCACGACCCAGGCACACCCAATGCGATTGGCGCCGTGACCATGGCTTTGGCTCTGGAACAAATCAAAAAAATCGGGGTGGAAAAAATTAACCAATATGAAACTGGACTAACAAACAAATTATACGATGCTCTGAAGAAAAATCCGAACGTGGAAATATTCGTCGAAAAAAATAAACTCGGAACCGTGATCCCGTTTCGTATCAAAAATATGGACTCAAACGAAGTAGCTGAACGACTAAACAGCGAATACGGAATTGGCGTGCGAGCCGGCAGTTTCTGTGCTTATCATGTAATAAGAAAACTTTTAGGGATAAAAAATGACAGCAATATTATCGAAGCGGTGAAACACGGCAATACCAAAACCATTCCTGCTCTAATTCGCGCTTCTATTAGCCTTTGTAACAATGAAACAGACATTGAAAGACTCATAAAAGCAATCAACAAAATAACTACACGAATATGACCACCATTACCCCATCACAATTAAACTACGATCATTATTCTGGGACTAAATATGATTGCGATATTGTAAATTCCATTCCTCATCACCGTAAAATTCACCACCTGATAGCCAATTATGCTCAAAAGAGATTACTTAATAAAAATATCGAAGTGCTAGATCTAGGAGTTGGAACCGGAATTACCAGCAAATTACTACAAAATATTTTGCCATCCGCCAAATTTACGGCCGTGGATTTTTCCAAACAAATGTTGAAAAGTGCCGCCAGAAAACTTGGCAAAGATAACGTGTGTTATATATTTGGCGACTATGCCAAATTAAAATTCAACCAAAAATTTGACTTAATTGTTTCTGTCATTGGTTTACACCACCAAGACACCACCGGAAAGAAAAAAATGTTCAAAAAAATATTTTCTTTGCTTAAACCGGGAGGAATATTTATTTTTGGGGATCTCGTCACTTATAAAAATAAATACCACGCCGCCTACAATAACGCCCTACATTTTCACCATCTAGTAGAAAAATCCAGCAACAAAAAAACTTTGACTGAATGGGCGCACCATCATATGTTTTTAAATGATTTAGCCCCCATTGAAGATCAAATAGACTGGCTAAAAAAAGTTGGCTTTAAAATTGAGATAAAATTTATAAAAACCAATACCGCTCTGTTAATCTGCAAAAAATAAAAAGTTACTGCGCTCTTTTTATCATAAATTCCACATTTTCCACCGCATTTATATAACTAATTTTAATGTCGGGATGATTATTCTGCCATACTCTAAAAATCTCATCGGCAAAACCCTGACCAACACTTTCCACATCTTTAAAGTCAAGAACAATATCTTTGAAATTATTTAAACCAATCATCACTCGTCTTGCCTCCGAACGCGACAATGGATTTTTACTTATTTCGTAAAGCTTGATTAATATATGAGTTTTAGAAAACTCAAAAGTATCTTTATCGGTAAATTTTTCAAAAACTTCTTGTTCGCTACGATTACTATTTAAAGAAATGATAAAATGAATCTGAGTACCTGGATCATCTTTCACATTTTCTATAAAAACATCATTTAAATCATTGGTATTAAAAAATCTAATTTTCTTACCAGAACTAATTATCACAAAAGCGTCAGCCATCTTAGAAGAAAAAAATATACCCTGACCGGTATGACTTTCAGGCATCGTGGTTTGCTTGCCTTTTAATAAAAATTGAATAGCCGATAAATTATCAGCTAAGTTAAATTTATTTTTTATACTATTAAAAATTCCAATTCCAGTATCAAATACCGTGAAAGTTATAATATCTTTTTCTTTTTGGAATACCACACCCACCTCTTTTGAACCAGAATGATCTATGGCGTTATTTACCATTTCTAAAAATGTAAAATTAAGAATCTCACTAATATTATTTTTGAGATTTAAAAACACCCCACTTTCTTCCTTTATTCTTTTTAAAACATCATCCTCGGATAAATTTTTATTAATAAAAATTTCTTTAAAATCAAGAATTTGGCTCTTTGCATGTTCTAAAGATTTTTTATCCGCTAAAACATACATTGCCCTATTGGCTTTTCCAACTAAAATTATTCTACCTTCATCTCTTAAAGACTGAAAAATTCGATTTACATATGTACGCGAAAAACCAGTCTCTTTTACAATTTGTGAAGACTTTACCTGTTTTTGTTCCTTAATTTTATCTAAGATTAGCGATTTTATATCCATATTGGTTGACATCTTGTTTACAACTTTTATTATAGCATACATTAAAAAAGTTGTCAACTCCTTGTCAACTAAATAAACAAAAAACCGCTATAGTTGGCGGTTTTAAAATCATTTATTTCATCTCACCCCAACTTCTTCCAAAATTTAGATCAACCCTTACCGGCACCAATAATTTCACCACACCTTCCATTGCCTTTTTTACTATCTGACCTACTTTTTCTTCCTGGCCATCTTTTACTTCAAACACCAACTCATCATGCACTTGCAATATCATCTTCGCGTCCAAATCTTTTAATTTTGGTTGCACTTCAATCATCGCCATTTTTATCAAATCCGCGGCCGTACCCTGAATTGGATGATTTATGGCCATGCGTTCGGCCGCGCTTCGCAATTGAAAATTCTGCGAATTTAATTCCGGAATATAGCGGCGGCGGCCAAATAGAGTTTCACAATATCCTTCTTTTTTGGTAAAAGCAATGGTTTCGTCCAGATATTTTTTTACTCCGCTAAACTGTTCAAAATATTTTTTAATGAAATCCCGCGCCTGCCAATGCGGAATTTCCGCGCGCCAACTCAGACCATAGGTGCCCATACCGTAGAGCACCCCAAAATTCACTTCTTTGGCCGCGCGACGCATCTCTTTGGTCACTTCTTCCAGTGGCACACCATTGATCGCGGCGGCCGTGGCTTTATGAATATCTAAATCTTTTTCAAAAATTTCCATCATCTTTTTATCTTTGGCCATCGAGGCTACAATTCGCAATTCAATTTGAGAATAATCCGCGCTGAGCAAAATATTTCCGCTCTCCGCCACAAAGGCTTTGCGAATTTCGCGTCCCAACTCGGTGCGAATCGGAATATTTTGTAAATTCGGATCCACCGAAGACAGGCGGCCGGTAGCGGCCACCACTTGATTAAAAGTCGTGTGAATGCGCCCCGTTTTTTTGTTCACCAAGGTTGGTAAAACATCTATATAAGTGTTTTGTAATTTGGTAATTTCACGATAGGTCTCAATCTCATTGATAATCGGATGTAGGTCGCGCATTTTTTCCAATTGTTGCGAATCGGTGGACAAACCGGTTTTGCCTTTTTTTATTCCTTCCACCGGAATCTCCAATTTCTCAAATAGCACTTCGCGTAATTGCAGTGGTGAAGAAATATTAAACTCCATTCCGGCCAGATCAAAAATTTTCTTGGAAACTTTTTTAATTTCACTATTTACTTGCACGGACAATTTTTGCAATAAATCCAAATCCAAAGCCACGCCATTTAATTCCATTTCTGCCAACACCAGCATCAAAGGCATTTCCAACTTTTGTAAAAGCCCAAGATCATCAGTCTTTTCCAATTCTTCTTTTAATTTAAACACGGTTTTAGTTACCAAATACAGTTCATTGGTAATGGCTTTGGCATCCACCCCAAATAGGCTTTCTTGCCCGCTGCCGCTGGGCAGTTCTTTGCCCAAAATTTTCAGTACCACACTGGCGGTATCGTGAGCACGCGTACCGGGATTGAGCAGATAAGACGCGACCATCACATCAAACAGTGAATTTTTTATCTCCTGTTTTTGTAAAAATAAAATCTTGGCCAACTGTTTTAAATTATGACCAACCAACTCCACTTTATCTTCATTAAAAATTTTAACAAAATCTTTTACCAAATTATTTTTTAGATAAAAACCGTCTTCATCCACCACTACCGCCATTCCGAGCAGATCAGCCGTCAACACATCAGCACTACTGTTCACGGCTTTGGCCCCGAAGCTACCGGTCTTTTTAATTTTGGCGATTAATTCGACAATCTCATCTTTGTTATTTATTTCCTTGAAATTTAAATCAACTATTTTTTTACTTTTTACTTTTGTCGTATTTTTTTCTTCTACCATTCCCGAAAATCCCGGTAATCTTTTAAGCAAAGAAACAAACTCAAATTTTTGAAAACAAGAAACTACTTTTTCACGATCAAATTCTCCCAACTCACAATCTTTTAATTTTAAATTCATCTCCGGCACCGCACAATCAATCGTCGCCAGACCATAACTCATCCATGCATTGTCTTTGCCTTCCACTAATTTTTTTAATACGCTAGGTGTGAACAAGTCGCTTTTGGTTTTTTTACTTTCTTTTTCCACTACTTTATATATTTCTTCCAGATTTCCATATTTTACGATCAAATCCGTAGCGGTTTTTTCACCAATCCCCGGCACACCCGGAATATTATCCGAGCTGTCGCCGCGCAGAGCTTTATAATCCACTACCAGCTCCGGCCCAAATCCAAATCTTTTTTTCACTTCCGCGCTATCATAGATTACAATATCACTCATGCCTTTGCGCAAGGTGTAAACTTTGGTATTTTCATTCACCAATTGAAGCGTATCCATATCCCCCGTCACAATGAAAATTTCATCCACCTTATCTTTCATATCTTTCACTACCGTACCAATTACGTCATCCGCCTCGTACCCTTTTTTCTCATAAATCGGCAAACCCAAACATTGCACCATCTCATGCACCAGCGGAATTTGATCATATAATTCCTGATCGGCCCGTACTCTGGTCGCTTTATATTTATCGTACTGTTCTTGACGCGCATGGCTACCTCCGGCCACATCAAAACTCACGCACAAATGTGTCGGCTTCAAATCATGCCAAACTTTAAAAAGCATGGAAGTAAATCCATACACCGCATTCACCATTCGTCCATCCTTCAAATGCAGAGGCGGAATCCCATGATAAGCCCGATGAATAATAGCATTGCCATCAATAATAACAAATTTGGTCATAGTGTTATTATTTTACACTCAAAACCATTTTTCAGCAATAAAAATACCCTTGCAAATAGTTACTTTGAGCGGGGTTATGAGGCTAGGCCTCATCCCTTTCGCCCTCGCGGGCGAAAAAAGCGAAAAGTCACTATTTGCACGGGTATTTTGTCCCATTCTGAATTGAGGTACCGGTGGGAATTGCACCCACGCATAGGGGTTTTGCAGACCCCGGCCTTACTGCTTGGCAACGGTACCAAATTGTTTTTACAGCTTACCAAAATAATATGAAAAAATCAAGGTTCAAACTATCTCACATACCCCAGCGGATTCACGCGCGCACCATTCACAATCACCTCAAAGTGTACATGGATACCGGTAATACCGCGCACATTTCCAGTGTTGCCCATTAGACCAATCGTTTGTCCGGTTTCCACCTGATCACCAGGCGACACGAGCAAGCGCGCATGATGACCATACAAAGTTTTAATGCCATTGCCGTGATCAATTATAATTACACAGCCATACCCATTGTTCCAACCACACTGCGCTTTTTCTACCACACCGGCTTTAGCCGCGTAAGTCGGCGTCTCAAATGGACCGGCAATATCCAGAGCATGATGTTTCCAACCAAAATATTGTGTAATCATATGCGACGCAGTCGGCCAAACAAAACCGGAAGCGCTTGGCGACTGCCCGGAAGAGGGCGGGGTAATAACTTCCCCATATACCTGTTCTTGAGTGAAATATTTTTTACCATTTTTAGCAACCGGTTTACTGACAGCTACTTTTGTCTCTTGTTTTATTCCGCCTGGAATCATAATTCTTTCTCCCACACGCAGATCATGCCCATCGCTCGCCAAATTATTGAAAGCCACAATATCACCCATATTGGCGCCATAAATTTTGGCAATCTTGCCCAGGTTATCCCCTTTCTTTATGGTATACATCACGCCACTGGCCGGTGGAATATTCAAAACTTGTCCTAATTTTAATTTAGATCTAACTGTTAAATTATTTTCCCACAAAATAGTGGTGACATTTACCCCAAATTTAGTCGCGATACTATTGAGCGAATCACCCGATACCACTGTATACTGCACGGAATCTTTGCGCCCCGAACCATTTTTACTTACTGCTCCGGCCATCAGCCACGGTTTGTTTATCGCCATGCCACCGGCGAAAGTTCCAACCAGATCTTGGTTATATACCACCTCATCGGTCGCCAAATTATCTTCAGCACTAATTACACCGGTTCGCCAAGCATAATTTGGTGTAAGACGATTTGGTTGATTGTCCGCCGTCACTTCTTCAAAACTATAATCACTGCTATCCCCGACCAAACTAAAAGCAATGGTTTTTTGTCCCGGTAAAAAAATACTCTTTTGCGTAAAAAATTTTGTTTGCGGAATGGTAACAAAAAATAACAATAAAAAAATTATCGGCTGAATAATATCGCGAGCGATTAATTCTCCTCCGCTAAACAATCCTATTTTCTTTAGCAAAA
Organism: Candidatus Magasanikiibacteriota bacterium; assembly: GCA_943357105.1. Classification (GTDB taxonomy): domain Bacteria; phylum Patescibacteriota; class Patescibacteriia; order Magasanikbacterales; family GWA2-37-8; genus CAIOJG01. The sequence goes on from CALRGC010000011.1 coordinate 18,769, forward strand.
TCCCAATTCGATACCCAAAAAAACCGAAAAAACGATAAAATGGTCCAAAAAAAGAACCGAGCATCAAATACAGCTTGTTTCCTGTCCACCAGAAAAACCGCTTAATATAGACCAAAAACCGTAAAATTTTCAATAAAAAATTGTATTTCATAGCTTGACGGTTTGCCTATTTTAGCATAATATATGCCTCAAGGCAACCTAAAACCTTGCCTCAAATTTAATTATTTATTTAACTTCTAACACTTATGATTATAGTGTTATGTGGAATTTTACCGGCGCTTTTGTCCGTAGTTTACGGCGGTGTCCTGATTCGTTGGGTACTCAAACAGCCAGCTGGCGATGATCGCATGCAATCTATCGCTCGCGCTATTGAAGATGGTGCTAAAGCTTTTTTGAGTCGTCAATATAAGACTATTGCTTATGTAGCGGTAGTTGTTTTTGTTTTACTTGGTATTGGTATTGATTGGGTGACCGCTTTTGGTTTCTTGGTTGGTGCCTTGCTGTCCGGATTGGCCGGCACTATTGGTATGTTGATTTCGGTCAAAGCCAATGTGCGTACTGCCGAAGCGGCCAAAAAAGGTTTCACTGCCGCGCTTGATGTGGCGGTAAAAGGTGGTTCAGTTACCGGTCTTTTAGTTTCCGGTTTAGGCTTGCTTGGTGTTTCTACTTTTTATTATTTCACTCGTGATATTTCCGCTTTGATCGGTTTAGGTTTTGGCGGCAGTTTGATCTCTGTTTTTGCTCGTATCGGTGGTGGTATCTTTACCAAAGCCGCCGATGTTGGTGCCGACTTGGTAGGTAAAGTAGAAAAAGGCATCCCAGAAGATGATCCACGCAACCCAGCGGTAATTGCCGACAATGTTGGTGATAATGTTGGTGATTGTGCTGGTATGGCCGCCGATCTTTTTGAAACTTATGCTATCACCACTATTGCCGCGATGGTGCTCGGCTCATTGGTTTTCCCAGGTAACAATAATGTAATTGTTTATCCTTTGATGCTTGGTGGTATTTCTATCGTGGCTTCTATTCTTGGTACATTCTTTATCCGTTTGGGTGAAGACAAAAATGTAATGACCGCCCTATACAAAGGTTTGGTGGCCGCCGGTGTATTTGCCTTAATTGGTTTTTACCCAGCAACTAAATTCTTGATGAGCGGTTTGATAGGATATAGCGTAATGAATCTTTTCTTTACTGCCATTATTGGTTTGGTTCTCACTGCCGCGATGGTAGCTTTGACCGACTATTACACTTCTACCAAATTTTCTCCAGTGCAACACATTGCCAAAGCTAGTACTACTGGTCACGGTACCAATGTGATTGCTGGTCTCGCTGTCTCGATGAAATCCACTGCTCTGCCTGTGCTTTTAATCATGGCGGCGATGATGGGTTCATTTACTTTGGCTGGTTTGTATGGTGTGGCTATTGCCGCAGTGAGTATGTTGTCTTTGACTGGTATTATCGTCACTATCGATGCGTTTGGTCCTATTACCGACAATGCCGGTGGTATTGCGGAAATGTCTGAACTGTCCGAAGATGTACGCAATGTCACTGATCCTTTGGATGCTGTGGGAAATACTACCAAGGCGGTTACTAAAGGTTATGCTATTGCTTCCGCTGGTTTGGCTTCATTAGTTCTCTTTGCCGATTTCACTCACAAATTACCAAGCACCGTTACTTTCATGATCAACGATCCAAAAGTTTTGGTTGGTTTATTTGTTGGTGGTTTGTTGCCATATTTATTTGGCGCGATGCTCATGGAATCTGTTGGTAAAGTAGCCGGACAAGTAGTAGAAGAAGTGCGTCGTCAATTCCGCGAGATCGCTGGCATTATGGAAGGCACAGGAAAACCAGACTATGCTAAAGCCGTAGATATTGTCACCAAAGGTGCTATCGGACAAATGCTCGTTCCATCTTTGATCCCAGTGATTACTCCAATTTTGGTTGGTTACTTCTTGGGCGTTGAAGCTCTTGGCGGTTTACTCGTTGGTACAATTATCACTGGTATTTTCGTAGCTATCTCTATGACTACTGGTGGTGCCGCTTGGGACAACGCTAAAAAATATATTGAACTTGGCAACTACGGTGGCAAAGGCTCCTTTGCTCATCAAGCCGCTGTGACTGGTGACACCGTTGGTGATCCATATAAAGACACGGCTGGTCCTTCGATTAATCCTATGATCAAGGTGGCCAACATTGTGGCATTACTCATTGTCGGATTGTTGTTAAAATAATTCGTTCTAACACACACCGGATACAGTAACCTTTTCGCTTTTTTGGCCCGCGAGGGCCAAAGGATGCGCCTTGGCGCATAACCCGCTCAAAGGTTACTGTATCCGGTGTTTTTATTATCTTTAAAATTAAGACTCGGTGATAATTGACTTTTCCTTCTATTTAAGATAAAATCCCCACGTAATTTTAATCTCTATTTATGCAACAGACTCTCAAACAACTAGAAAAATCCCAAGTAGAATTGATGATCACGGTCACTCCTGCCGACTATGAAAAAGATATGCTGGCCGCCGCCACTCGCCTATCTGAGCGCGCCGCCATCCATGGTTTCCGTCCAGGCAAAGCTCCATATGAAATCGTAAAACAAAATCTTGGTGAAATTAAAATTCTAGAAGAAGCTCTACAGTCCATCGTCGAAAAAAATTATCACGCCGCTGTGCTTGCTGAAAAAATTGACACTATCGGTATGCCGGAGATTACCATTGAAAAAATGGCTCCGGGCAATGATTTTGTCTTCAAAGCGGTAGCCGCGCTTTTGCCAAAAGTAAAAGTCGCCGATCTTTCCAAAATTACAGTAAACAAAAAAGAGGTAAAAGCCGATGACGCGCAAGTAAATGAAGTGTTGGAAAATCTCCGCAAGATGCAGGCTAAAGAAGTCGTAAAAGAAGGCGCCGCCGCGAAAGAAGATAAAGTGGTGGTGGCCATGAACATGACCAACAATAAAGTACCGGTAGATGGTGGACAGGCGCCAAATCATCAAGTATATTTATCCGAACCACATTACATTCCTGGCTTTGCTGAGCAGTTGATTGGATTAAAAAAAGATGAAGTCAAAGAATTTTCTCTCAAATTTCCAGATGAACACTACCAAAAACATCTGGCTGGCAAAACCATGGATTTTCATATTAAAGTAAACGAGGTTTACTCGATAGAATATCCGGAAATTAACGATGAATTGGCGCAAAAACTTGGCCAACCAAGTGTAATTGCTTTGAAAGAGTTGCTCCAAACCAACCTCACCAAAGAAGCGGAAAACAAAGAAGCTCAAAGACAAGAAATTGAAATCTTAGAAAAGACAGTGCTTGGATCTGAGTTCGATATCATCCCAGATGTATTGATCAACGCCGAAAAACAAAAAATGTTCCACGAGCTAAAGGCTAGCTTGGAACAGCAAGGTATCACTATGGATAAGTACATGGCCGATATCAAAAAGACCGAAGAAGAGATCGGCAACGATTTCTCCGAGCGTGCCCTGATGCGTGTCAAAGCCGCTTTGGTTTCTCGCCAGATTGCCAAAGACAATGATATCAAAGTAGAAAAAGAAGAATTGGATAAAGAAATTGAAATCATCAAAGCTACTTACCAGAATGATCCTAAAGTTTTGGAAGCTCTAGAACGCCGTGATGTGCTAGATACTTTGGCCGCTACGGTGCAAAACAGAAAAGTGGTGGCTTTCTTGACTGAGAAAGTGGTGAAATAATTACAAATTAAAAAAAGACATCTATTAATTGATGTCTTTTTTAAAAAAATTAATATTTTTTCCAACTCGAGATTATTTCTTTTTGATCCCAGTCGACTTCGGCAATAAATCCAACTCCATACTGGCACATATCTATAGTTGGTTGAATCTTTTTAATGTAGCACAGTAAAAGAGCAAAAATCGCACCATGTCCTACAAGAACAATGCTTTGTCCTTTATTTTCTTTCACCACATTTTGTACACATTCAGAAATTCTTAATGTGGCCACACTTGCCTTTTCCCACCCACGACAACTTTCATTTGGCTTTTTAAAAAAATCTTCTACCACACTCATAAATTCATCATAAGGCAAAAAACCTGTAGAGGAGCGATCAATTTCAATCAGACAATTCTTTTCAAACAAAGGAATATTAAATTTATTTGCCGCCATTTCGGCTACAAACTTTGCCTTTGGTTCAGTGCTTGAATATATTACATCAACACCTTCCCACAAAGATTTGTTCATTAAATTTTCTACTCTCATTAAACCTTTATCGGAAAGAACCCATTCATCAATCGGCTGATTTTTATTAATAACCACATCTGGATGAGTAATAAGAAATACTTTAGTCATAATAAATAATTTTTGCCTATTTACCAATAGTTTGTTAAACTAATTAAATCATCTTAACATTGTTTAATACTCTTGTCTATGTACTTTGGCGCCCACGTTTCCATTGCCGGCGGCCTAATCAATGCCCCAAAAAACGCGGCCAATATTGGCTGCGAAGTTTTTCAAATGTTCACACGCTCACCCCGCGGTGGTTTTGTCGCTCCCCTGACCAAAAAAATTGCCGACGATTTCAAGGCGGCCTGTAAAGAATACAACCAAAAAGAATGGGTAGTGCACACCCCTTATTTCATCAATTTCGCCAGTGCCAATCCAAAAATTTTTAATGGATCAATCGCGGTGGTACGCGAAGAATTGGAAAGATCATCACAACTCGGCGCCGCCTATACCATGACCCATCTGGGTAGCTACAAAGACCTGGGCGAAACCAAAGGATTAAAACAATTAATTGGCGGTTTAGAACAGACTCTCAAAGGATATAAGGGCTCAACCCAATTTCTAATAGAAATTTCCGCCGGTTCCGGCAATGCTATCGGACACAAATTTGAACAACTCGCTGAAATGGTTCATCATCCAAAATTAAAAAAATATAATATCGGCATTTGCTATGACACTCAACACGGCTTTTCAAGCGGCTACGATATTCGCAACCCAAAAGCCGTAGAACAAACTCTTAAAAAATTTGACGCTACCATTGGACTCGAAAAACTAAAAATGTTTCATTGCAATGATAGCAAAATTGAGCTTGGCGGCCTGCGCGATCGCCATGATCACATCGGCGATGGGTTGATTGGTAAAGCTGGATTTGAAGCTTTAATAAAAAACAAAAAACTAAAAAATGTGAATTATTATTTGGAAACTGAGGATGACAAGGTGCAAGAAGATTTAAAAATTTTAAAAGAATTGCGAGGATAATTATGAAAATAAAAATCCGTGTACTGCCACGATCTTCAAAAAACGAGGTAGTCGGTGAAATGTCCGATGGAACTTTAAAAATAAAACTCACTGCTCCGCCGGTAGATGGCGCGGCCAATGGCGCACTGATAAAAATACTCGCACAATATTTTGATAAACCAAAAAATAAAATAAAAATCGTCGCAGGCGCGACGAGCAAAAATAAAACAATTGAAATTTTGGATTAAGGTAAATCCACGCCACCGTCATTCCAAGGATTGCATCGCAAAATTCTCCACATAGATTTAAACACGCCAATTAATACGCCGTGTTTTTTTATACTTTGCTTTCCATACTCGCTACAGCTAGGATAAAATCGACAGTATCCGTGCGGAAAAAAATATTTCAGCAGCCCATGATCCGGAGAAATTGTCTTTTGATATACCCAAATGAAAAAAATTACCACAAAGCGCGGTAAAATAATTATCTTTTTTATCTGTGTTAAGATGTTTTTCAGCACAAAAAGTTTTAAAATTATTTCTGAGCGGATTATGAAACCCACGGTTTCATCCCTGAGGCCTCGCGGCCGAGGAAAGCGAAGAAATCATTTTAAAACTTTTGCCCGCTGTAATAATAATTTCACTTCTTCGCTAATCTCAGCATATTCTTTCTCTTTCACTTCTGGCTTAGCGACAAAAAATAGATAATACCCCTCTTTGATGCCATCGGTTTGCATAATCAGGCGTATTACCTCCCGAATCTGGCGTTTGGCCCGATTGCGGATAACTGCCTTTTTCGACACCTTTAGCCCCACATTTATCGCTAATTTTAGCTGTTTTTTAAACTTATCCACATCCGCTGTGGGTGGAAAATACTGCTCATTTTTGGCTAATTCTAGCACCCGCAAACTCAAAAATCGGCCATTATACCAAATACCGTGTTTCAAAATCAGATTAAAATCCCTAACCTTTGTAAGATGGTTGTCTTTTTTATACATATTCCCATTATAGCAAGAAAACAAAATCCCGACTAAGTCGGGACTGTTTTTATCTGGTTTTTCTTAATCTTTTACCTCTTTTTTCATCGGAAACAGTAAGTTTTTTACGTCCCTTAGCGCGACGACGGCTCAATACGGTGCGACCACCTTTTGTAGCCATTCTTTCCAAAAAGCCGTGGGCTTTAGAGCGGTGTTTCTTTTTCGGTTGATAGGTTCGTTTGGTTGCCATATAATATATTAACTAGTTACAATGATATTATAGCATATTTAAAGGGAAAAGTCAACAATCCACAAAAAGGGTGAGTTATCCACAAGTTTTGCACACTTTGCTAACTTTTAAAATTGGTCAACCACCTTATTTGTGCTAAAATAAGACAAAAGTTTTAAATTTAACTATCTATGACCAATAACGAAATCTGGCAGGCCGTATTGTCCGAAGTAGAACTGACCATTTCCAAGGCAAACTTCAATACTTGGTTCAAAAATACCGGCATTGTCTCTTTTCAGGATAGCCAAGTAATACTTTGTGTCCCCAACACCTTTAATCAAGCCTGGATTGAAAAAAAACACCACCAGCAAATCATCAAATCCCTTGAAAGGATCACTTCTTTGCCTATTCGCAAGCTGGAATACAAAATTGAAAATATAAAAAATGTTTCTGAACTGACTATTAACACCTCGATCACTCCGCCAACCCACCACCAGGAAGAAAAAGCCCACATCTCACCTATTCCACAGGCCGCTCCCTTGGTTTCTCCGGGCTTTAGTATTAATCCGAAATATAACTTTGACAATTTTGTAGTAGGAAAGGGATCGGAACTAGCCTTTACTGCCGCCAAAGCTGTGGCGGATAGACCAGGTGAGTCTTACAACCCTTTATTTATATACGGTGGTGTAGGGTTGGGAAAAACCCATCTTTTGCAGGCGGTGGCCAATGAATTACTGCGCAAAAATCCCCAAACCAACATCATGTATGTCAGTGCCGAAAAATTTACCAATGATTTTGTCACCTCTTTGCGCAACGGCAACGCTCGTGACTTTCAAAATCGTTACCGCCTCATTGATGCCCTTTTGATTGATGATATTCAATTTATTGCCGGCAAAGACGCTTCGCAAGAATCTTTCTTTCACACCTTTAATGAGCTTCATCAGGCCAACAAACAGGTTATCTTGACCTCTGATCGTCCACCAAAAGCTATTCCGGCTTTAGAAGACCGCCTTAAATCACGCTTTGAATGGGGAATGATCGTGGATGTCACCGCTCCGGACTTTGAAACCAGGGTCGCTATCTTGGACAAAAAATGTCAGGAAAAAAACTTTCCGCTGGACATCAAAATTTTACATACGGCCGCGACGATTGTTCAGAGCAACATTCGTGAACTAGAGGGCGCCCTTAACAAAATTATCGCCTACCATCAACTTAAAAATATGACCCCTACTCAAGAATCGGTAAAATCACTACTTTCCAGCTTTGATTCTTCCTCGGCTCGCCGCTCAGTGACTTCCACACAGCTTATTGAGACCGTCTGTGGCTTTTATAATGTCAGCACCGAGGATGTTTGCGGCAAGAGTCGTGAAAAGAAACTGTCGTTCCCCCGCCAAGTTATTATGTATTTACTGCGCAACGACCTAAAGATGTCTTTTCCAGCCATCGGCGATGAACTGGGCGGTCGCGACCATACCACCGCCATGCACGCTAACGAAAAAATCTCGCGCGAATTTGAAAACGATCTAAAGTTAAAACAAGAAATCGAACTTATTCGCCAGCGTTTATATATAAATAATATTTAAATAGTTTTGTTTTTTGGCTTAACGGTGTGAATATTTATGTTAATAAGTTGTTCACACCACCTGAATAAACAGACCACTTGTTAACAATAAAAAATTAAAATAGTTTTTGTCCGTTCTCATCCACACCTTAATCACTCCGGACAAAAAATTTATTAACATAAAATTTAGCTAACCTTAAATAAAAAAACCACTTATTAACTCTGTCCCCACCCTTATTAGTATTACTATATTTATATATAAAACACTTATCCACCACCCAATATGAAAATAACCTGTACAAAGGAGAATTTGTCCAAAGCACTTTCAATAGTCGGTGGCATCGCCAACAAAAGTGTGAACCTACCCATACTTGGAAATGTGTTAATTAAAGCCGATGACCAAAAAACCGAACTAATTGCCACCAATCTTGAATTGGCTATAATTGTGCACGTTCGCTCGAAAGTGGATGAACCGGGAAGTTTTACAGTTCCAGCCCGCACTTTGAGTGAATTTGTGGGTTTGTTGTCAGAAGAAAATATCGAGATGGAACTAAAAGACAACGAGTTGGTAATAAATTGTGGAAAGTCATCTACTAAAATAAAAGGTTCGCCGGCGGATGAATTTCCGGTTATCCCTTCTGTTCATCAAGGCGCTGGATTTTTGTTTGCCGTTGATGAGTTAAAAAATGGTATGGGGCAAACTGTTTCTTCTCTGGCGCGATCTGAGATCAGACCGGAATTATCCGGCATGTATTTTGGTTTCAACACCTCCTACTATAAGGGGTTGGTTTTGGCCGCAACGGATAGTTATCGTTTGGCGGAAAAAAGAGTCGCTATCAAGCAAGGAGAGGGCGAATTTAAGATTATAGTGCCAGGCCGAGCAACTTCAGAAATTATCCATATCCTGTCTTTGGTGGAAGCGGAAGACGGAGAAAAACATGTCCGATTTTTAGTAAGTGAAAATCAGATCGCGGTGCATTATGGTAATACCCAGTTGGTTTCTCGTCTGGTGGAAGGAAATTATCCTGATTACGCCCAAATAATTCCTAAAGAATTTAAAACCACCGCTGTATTTGATACGGAAAAAATGACCAAAGAGATAAAAATGGCTAGTTTATTTACGACAGTTGGGGTAAACGCGATTAATTGTGTCTTTGATAACAAAGAAGGGGTAATAAAACTTACTTCAACCTCATCTCAAACTGGTGAATATAGTTCCGAAGTGGCGGCCGATATTAAAGGTGAAGAAAATAAAATTACTTTAAACCACCGTTATGTTTTGGATGGGCTTAATAATTTGAGATCAGAAAGCGCATTTTTTAAAATTATTAATGCCGACAGTCCGTGTGTGGTGGTGCCAACCAACGACAACAATTTTCTCTATATTATTATGCCTATTCGTCAGTAATCTATGTTTACTGGTATAATAACTAACACCGCCAGGCTCCGCTCTAGTAAAAAAAGTGTTTTTGCGATTGAGGCGAAAGAAAAATTTGTTTCCCAAACAAAAATTGGCGATAGTGTCGCGGTCAGTGGTGTGTGTTTGACTGTAGAAAAAAAAGAAAAAGACAAATTATTTTTTTCGGTAATGCCAGAAACACTAAAACGAACAAATTTGGGCACTCTCAAAACCGGTTCGTTGTTGAATTTAGAGCAGTCGGTAACGATGAAAACGCTTTTGTCTGGTCATCTGGTGCAAGGTCATATAGATGGAGTGGGGAAAATAAAAGAGATAAAAAAACAAGGCAACAGTCGTGAGATACGGATCACCGCCAGTCCTAGTATTCTAAAATTTTTAGTAGAAAAAGGGTCGGTAGCCTTGAACGGTGTCTCATTAACAGTCGCGAAACTAAAAAAAGACAGTTTTTGGGTCGCGGTTATTCCTCATACTTGGCAGGAAACCAATTTTAAAAAAGCCGGGCTCGGAGATGAAGTAAATATTGAAATAGATATAGTTGCTAAATATATTAAAAAATTTTTAAAATAATTTTTTTATGAAACCAGCCAACGAAATAAAGATCGCGATTGTCAGCGGCGCTTTTTGGGAAGAAATTGTGGAAAATTTAGAGAAACATTGTGTGGCTACTTTAGAAAAAAAAGGTATAGATAAAAATAATATTAAAATTGTGCGTGTGCCGGGAAGTTTTGAGATACCACTGTTGGTAAAAAAGTTGGCAAAAGAAAATAAATACGACGCGATTATTACTTTTGGCGCTATTCACAAAGGCAAGACCTATCATTTTGAATTAATTGCCAATGAATGCGCGCGCGCTTGTATGAATCTTGGTTTAGAATTTGAAGTGCCGGTAATATTTGAAGTTTTGGCGGTATATAATATCCAAGATGCCTACGATCGCTCCACTCAAGTAAAAGATAATCGCGGTGTCGAGGCGGCCAACGCCGCTTGGGCAGTGCTGGAATCTTTGGACAAAGTGTAATTATGAAAAAACTGGTAGTGAAAAAAATTACCGAAGCCAATCTGCCTACCAAGTACGGTAATTTTCAGATTTTAGTTTTTAAATCCAGTTTGGACGATCGCGCCCAGGTGGCTTTGGTCAAAGGAGATATAAACAAACAATCGGTTTTGTTGCGACTGCATTCTAAATGTCTTACTGGCGATACCTTTGCCTCCCTAAAGTGTGATTGTGGAACACAGCTTGATTTAAGTTTAAAAAAAATCGCCCGGTCAGGTGGTATTTTAATATATTTAAATCAGGAAGGCCGAGACATCGGATTGGAAAATAAAATTAAAGCCTATGCGCTTCAAGACAAGGGTGAGGATACGGTAGAAGCCAATTTGGATTTGGGTTTGCCGGCCGACGCGAGAGATTATAAAATCGCCGCTTTAATTTTGAAATATCTGAAAGTTAAACAAGTAAATTTACTTACCAACAATCCGGATAAAACCAAACAACTTGAAGAAGATGGTATAAAGATAGCCAAAATAATCCCTCTAGAAATTAAGCCAAATAAATTTAACAAATTTTATTTGCAGACCAAGAAAAACAAGATGGGTCATAAATTAAAACTGACCTAGTATGGCCATAACCAAAGAAGATAAAAAATATTTGCAATTGACTTTGGAGTTGGCGGCTAAAGCGAGAGGTTTTACCAATCCCAATCCAATGGTTGGGGCGGTAATAGTAAAAAATAGCAAAATTATTGGCCAAGGTTATCATAAAAAATATCGCGGACCGCACGCCGAAGTTGAAGCTTTTAAAAACGCCAAAGAAAATGCGCGTGGAGGTACTCTATATGTTAGCTTAGAACCTTGTTCTCATCTATGGAAAAACACCCCGCCTTGCGTAGGGGCAGTAATTGCTTCAGGGGTAAAAAGAGTGGTCTGTTGCACCATAGATCCAAATAAAAAAGTTTCCGGTCGGGGTATAAAACAATTAAAAGCGGCGGGAATAAAAGTGGAAGTTGGTGCCCTGGAGAAAGAAGCCAAGTCACTCAACGAGGCATTTTTTTGTTTTCATCAGAAACAACGCCCGTTTATAGCAATAAAGTTCGCCTGTTCGTTAGATGGGCGCACAGCGACTCACAGTGGTGATTCCAAATGGATCACCAACGAACAGGCGCGTAAATTTTCTCGTGATTTACGCGGAGAATATCAAGCTATAGTAGTTGGCACAAATACAGTTTTGCAAGACAATCCGCATCTGGGTGTAAGAAATAAAAAATTCAAAGATCCACTAAGAATAATTTTGGACGCCAATCTAAAAATAAAAACAAACGCGCGGGTCTATCGCGACAACAATGTTTTGGTGCTAACTTCGCCGTCATATAATCGAGCCAAACTAAAACAACTAACAAAAAAAGGAATAGAGGTGGTGGTAAAAGAGGAAAAACAGATTTCGATAAAAACAATTTTACAAGAATTAACCAAAAGAAAGATAATCAGCCTATTCGTGGAAGGCGGCGCCGAACTACAAGGCAGTTTTCTAGACGCCAAAATGGCCGACAAGTTTTATATTTTCTACGCCCCAATAATTATCGGCGGCAAAGACTCTCTAAAAGCAATCGGCGGACAAGGTGTAAAAAATGTAGCGGATGCTGTTAGATTAAAAAATATTTCCATTAAAAATTTTGGTGATAACTTCCTAATAATAGGAGATAGAAAATAAAAAGACCGGTAATAATTACCTTTGAGCGGGTTATGAGGCCAAGCCTCATCCTTTGGCCCTCGCGGGCCAAAAAAGCGAAAAGGTCATTATTACCGGTCTTTTTATTTGATACCAAGAAATACTTATTTAATCTCCACCTCTAATTCCCTACTCTCCGTAAAACCACCATTAGAATTCAAAGTCCCCTTTAAAACATATTTCCCCACTCCCGGAAAATTCTTCCAACTAAATTCCAGATTACCTTGGTCAGTCAGCTGGTCTTCCTTATGATTAAAATCAAAGATATTTTTAACCTTACCGGTAGAATTTATTAGTTGAATTTTAATATCTTTAATATCATCCCAACGAATTGGTTTCAAGCCCATTGTTCTAGGAAAATCAGTTTGATTGATAGTCACTTGTGTGCCATCGTTCCAGGAAAATGTCGGCTGATCAAATTCCGCATTGGTATAAAAAATAATTTTTTCTTCGCCGGCATTGCCCTGATCATCCGTGGCCACGGCTTTCAGGGTATGTTGATTGGAATAAAGTTTTGGAATGGAAAAAGAAAAATCAAAAGGAAATTGCGCGCTATTCCCCGCCAACTGCTCATCTACATAGTAAGTAACTTGTTTTACTCCGCGCGGCGCGCTGGCTTTTACTTGGATATTTAGTTGTCGTCCATTAATAGTTTCGTTGCTCGTTGGAGAAACTATCTGCACCTGTGGGGTAAGTTCCGGATTATATGGAGTGTCATCATATTGAGTTGGCGGTTCTTCTAAAGTCAGTCCCACTCCGGCCGACTGCTGTCTTTTTATCCAATCCTGCAGAGAATTTTCCCAATTTTGATATTGGGGGTCGTCGCTTGGGTTGGTCGGGGCTGGTCCACGCGGATCGTTTTTATTAACATAAAATAAGATGTCATGAGGTGGCAAATAAGTTTTGGTAATAATTAATCCGGGAGGGGTAGTAGAGGTCGCGATTTTGCCGTTGGCGGAATTTATCTGCAATTTGATGCCGTCATTTGCTCCACGTAAAACCGGTTTGGTAGCGTCATTGGGCGGTGGAGTGGAAAAAGTTTCTACCGGAGTATTTTTGGTAGAGGTTGTCATGAATTGATTCCAGATCAAACCCGCCAATTTGTTTCCACCACCTTTCATTGGTGAAGGTGTGGTGTTTCCGACCCACACACCGGTCACCAGCGATGGTGTATAGCCCATTGTCCACGCGTCTTTATAATCATTGGTAGTACCGGTCTTGGCCGCTACTGGTCGGTCGGGTAAAGTAAGAGTGATGTGACGACCAAAAATATAAACGCGAGCATCATCATCACTAAGTACTCCAGCGATAGTGGCCGATAATTCCGGAGTTATAGCCACTGTCCCGTCATTTGGTTTCCACTCACTCAGTACATTATTATTGGCGTCAGTGACTTTGAGAATGCTAACCGGTTGGTGGTAAATTCCATTGTCGGCCAGAGTGCCGTAAGCATTGGTGTGTTCGAGTAAATTTACTTCCGCTCCACCAAGCACCAAACTTAATCCCGGATCACCGGTAAAAGTAGTGTA
>CALRGC010000012.1 GCA_943357105.1 Candidatus Magasanikiibacteriota bacterium
GAGTTGAAAAAAATAATGGAGCAAAGTAGATATACTTTAAAAGAACTTCTGAGCAAAGATAAAATAAAGAGTCATACGATAAAAAATAGTAATAAGCTGGTGGAAAAACCCAACAGCACTTATAAAATTTTATCCAGCAAAACCGGCTACATTGACGAAGCCGGGTCAAACTTGATAATGTTAATTGAGAGCAAGAAGGATAAAAAACAGTATGTGGTAATTACTCTAGGCAACCCCGACTATGCCAAGCGCTTTGTCGAACCGGATAAAATTGCTCAATGGATCTCCACTCAAAAATTAAATTTAGCTTCAACTAAATAAAAATATATGTCTCTAGTATTTGCCGCTATTGCCCCTCACCCACCGATGCTTATCCCAAGTATCGGCAAAGATGAGATCAAAAAAATAGACAAGACCAAAGTGGCTCTGGCCAAATTGGAAGAAGAATTATATTTGGCCAAACCGGATATTGTGATGATAGTTTCTCCGCACGGTAGTTATTTTTCCGATTCTTTCACCGTGAATGTTTGTCCGGAATTTGAAACCGATATGAAAAAATTTGGCGACCTCACCACCAAATTAAAATTCAAAGGTGAGATGCATATCAGCGCGAACATTAGTCACACCGCCAAAGATGAGGGCTTCCCGGTATCGATGGTCACGGAAAAAGGTTTGGATCATGGTAGTACGATTCCCCTATTTGCGCTTTGTCAGCATTTACCGGAGGCGCAAATTCTGCAGATTGGTTTTAGCGATCTGGATTACAAAACTCATGTCGATTTTGGATATTTCCTCAAGGGGATGATAATGAACAGCAACAAACGCGTGGCGGTGATTGCTTCGGCCGACCTGTCGCACGCTCTTCACACCGATTCACCGGCTGGCTTTAATCCCGCTGGTGCAAAATTTGATGAAAAAATTCAAGAATTGTTGGCGCACAATAATACTTCCGGGATGATTCAGATGGATCCGGAATTAATTAAAAACGCTTCGGAATGTGGATTCCGTTCTTGTTTGATACTGATGGGTGTACTCAAAAATATGGATTACGAATTCCGTAATTACGCTTATGAGGCACCACTGGGCGTTGGTTATCTCACCGCCAATTTCGTCTTTTAATTATGTTCGCCAAAGTTGCTCCGATTCGCCGCATGCCCAGCTCCATATCCGAGCTGGATTATTTGGTGGATCTGAAAAAAACTCCGCATCTGGAGATTGGGCATTTGGTGCATATTCCTTTTCGCAATAAATTAATTTTTGGTTTGGTTACGGATTTGATAGATAAAGAAACCGAAGTGGCCAAAAATAAAATTAAAACTATGGAGGAAATTTTTCTGCACGAAGTGGCTGTATCCGCCCCGCAATTAAATTTTCTCAAAGAAATATCGGAATTTTATAAAGCCCCGCTTGGTTTTGTTTTACAAAGCGGACTTTTGCCGCTGAAAAAAACTAAAATAAATAAGTTGGTTCTAAAAAAGATTGAAAAAACAAAAGCCAATAAAGCTACTAAACCAGAATTAATTTTATATAAAACTCCGGAGGAAAAAAATAGTATTTTACAAAAAAATATTTCCAAAATCGGACAAACTTTGATTATTGTTCCCGAGGTGAGCGCCATTGCGGAAATTACAAAATTTTTACCAAAAGATATTGCCGTGATAAATGCCGAGCTGGGTGAAAAAGAAAGTTACGACCTCTGGCACAAAATTCGTAACAATGAAATCAAAATAGTAATCGGTACTCGCTCCGCGCTTTTCATGTCGTGGTATGATTTGCAAACTGTAATCGTGGATGATGAAAGCAACGCCAACCACAAAAGTTGGGACATGGCCCCACGCCTGCACGCCCGCGAAGCGGCGATGATGCTGGCACACGCCCATGGCGCGCAATGCATTCTTACTACTCACACTCCTAGCATCGAGAGTTGGTATTTCGCCCGCGCGAAAGTATATACCACTGAAAATAAATTAACTCCACTGCACACCAACTCCACTCTTATTGATATGCGCGACGAGCGTCGTGGTCGCAACTATAATTTCCTCAGCAATGATCTGAGAGAAGCGATGAAAGAAAAAACCGATGGTGATATTTTTTTATATCTCAATCGTAAAGGCAGCTCATCGTATGTGGGCTGTCGCGATTGCGGCTTTGTAGCCAAATGCGACACTTGTACCCGCGGCTTGGTATTTCATGAAAAAACTTCCACCCTAGAATGTCATTTTTGCCATACCAAAAAAGCGATGTTTCTTTCTTGTCCGAAATGTAGTGGTACCAATGTGGTGATGTATGGCGCCGGTACTCAGCTAGTAGAAAATGATTTGAAAAAAAATAATACTTTCAATCGCGAAATTATTCGCCTGGATGCGGACACCCAAAATCTCCGCACTCTAGATGACACCAAAAATAAAATAATCGTCGGTACCCAAATAGCTTGGGATAAAATAAATTGGAACCGCGTCTCGCTAATGGCATTTCTGGAAGCCGACAGCACCCTTTTTATCCCTGAATACAAAATGTCCGAAGCTATCTGGTGGCAGCTGCGCGACGCCCAATTCCATTTACCCCCTACTTCCGAGCTATTTATCCAATCCAGCCACAATGAACACCACGCCCTAGCCAACCTCGCCTCCCCGAACCGCTTTTATGACCAGGAAGAGGCCGAAAGACGGCTTTTTAGCTATCCACCCTTCCACTATCTCATTCGCGCTTTCATAGGCCAAAAAACGCCAGATTTGGCCCGCCAGATGGCCGAAGATGCGGCTCAGCGCCTATCTACCTTGACGAAAGGCAATCCAGACATTATAATATCCGATCCTTTGCCGTTTTCCCCCTTTTACACCCACGGCGCTTACTGGTATGCTCTGATCATCAAAACCAAATTTAACAAATACAAGCACAATACCAAATGGTTGGCCGCCAATCTACCCGACGATTGGAAATTCGATCCCAACCCAGCCAACCTTTTATCTTTTTAATATGTTTATCCCAGTCACCACCGAACCAAACAAAATCTTACACACCATGGGCCGCGAAGTTACTCCCGAGGAAATGCGCAGCCGAGAGATGAAAAAATTTGTGAAAGATATGATCGAGACGATGTATATCAAAGACGGTGTTGGTATTGCCGCGCATCAAGTGGCGAACCCAATAAAAGTTTGTATCATCGCCAAACAATTTTCTCCTATTAATAACCGAGAAGATTTGGTACTCGCCAACCCAACTTGGGAAAAATTATCCAAAAAACAAATTTGGGATCATGAAGGTTGTTTGTCCGTGCCAAATAAAGTTTATGGTGAAATCAAACGCTACACTCACATCAAAGTAAAAGCGCTCGATAAAAATGGCGAACCAATTGAATTTGAAGTAAAAGATTTTCCCGCTTGTATTGTCCAGCACGAAGTGGACCATCTCAACGGCCACCTCTTTATCGAAAAAGCTAGAAACCTTAAACCACTTGTCGATTAATTATGATCTCTACGGTTTTCTTCGGCTCACATCATTTTTCTACACCGATTTTACAACAGCTGATTGATAGCGGTATTTTTGATATTAAATTGGTGGTGACACAGCCGGCCAGACCTGTCGGACGCAAACAAGAAATTCAGATGACCGGTGTAAAAACTTTGGCGCTGAAATATAATATTCCGGTAGAGCAGCCAGCGAGTTTAAAAGATTATACATTGCCCGTGTCCGCTGATATAAATATTGTTTGCAAATACGGCTTGATAATTCCAGAAAAAATTTTAAACTTTGCAAAACATGGATCAATCAATAGCCACGCTTCCCTGCTACCAAAATATCGCGGCGCCTCCCCTATTCAATCCGTTTTAGTTCACGGAGAAAAAGAAACTGGCGTCACCATGATGGTGATGGACAAAGAGATGGATCATGGCCCAATTCTGGCACAAGGCAAACTCGCTATCAATCCAGATGAAAATTGTTTTGAATTAAGCGAACGCCTGGCGCCGCTCGAAGCTGAGTTACTAATCAAAACAATTCCAGATTTTATCGCTGGGAAAATTACCCCGCAAATTCAAAATCACGAAGAAGCTACTTTCTGTAAAGAATTAACACGTGATGATGGAAAAATAGATTGGAATAGAACGGCTACAGAGATTTACAATCTCTATCGCGGCATGACACCATGGCCAGGCATTTGGACAGAATGGAATGGAAAAAGATTAAAGCTGCTTAAGATTGCTCCGGCAGATATGAAAATCGAAACCGGCAAACTCACCGCCAAAGACGGGCATCTATATATGGGCGCTGGTCAAAATACCGCCATTGAAATTTTTGAATTACAACTAGAAGGTAAAACCGCGATTGATGCCAAAGGATTTATCAACGGATTTAAAACCACCCTGTCATCCTGAGCGTAGCGAAGGATCCCTTAAAAATATGAACAGCAAAATAACTATCACCAAACTTTTAATCCTATATTTTGCTGTTCGTCTATTCTCCTACATCTTCACCCCCGCGACACCGCTATGGGCACAAAATCCCATTAATACCCTGGTGTCGTTTTTTATTTTAGCGCTCTCAGCTTATTGGATTTACCGCAATGATGAACGCGGCTGGTACATAGTAGCCGCAGAAATAATTTTAGGCGGAGCTGGCGGCTATCTAAGTATCGCCGGCACTTCGCTGCGTAGCTGCCTATTGATAGTGTCGCTCGCCATATATTTTGCCCAAAAATTATATCGAGAAAGAAAAATTTTTTTCACCCAATTAAGAACTTGGCACTACTTAATATTTTTATTATTGATTGCAGGAATTTCAGCAGCCGCTTGTGGTTTTTATCATGCGCATAGTACTAGCGCAATAATTGCAGATCTCATCCCTTACTTTTTCTTTCTATATATATTTCCATTATCCGATTTATACTTGTCAGAAAAATTCCGTGAAGTTGGCAAACAAGCTATCATCGCCACTATATTTGGCAATGCCATTTTAATATTGCTTACCCAAGCGGGATTATCAGCTAGCATATTTGCTCTACAAGATCATTACTACCATTGGTATCGCGATGTGGCTCTAGGAAAAATTACTGGTTTGAATTTCCATTTTTATCGCCTCGTGCTCAATGAGCATTTATTACTTATTCCACTCACCATTTATTTTATTGGTGACATTATCAAAAACCAAGCCAACAAAATAAATCTTCTCGCTCTATCCAGCTTACTATTTATATTAGCCAACAATCTCACCCGTATATATATGGTAGCGTTGGCGGTGGGCACACTTATACTATTCTCCACAAAAAATTGGAAAAGATGGCTGGCTGTTTCTGCTTCCGCCGCGATTGGATTTATGATTATCTTCGTCGCTACTCATACTATTGCTAGTCGCGGACAAAGCTTTGGGTTAGAAATATTTGGTTTGCGTTTACAGAGTATCGCTAGCCCGCAGATGGAAGACAGTTCGCTTAGTCGTTTATTACTCCTACCAAAAATATTAGAAAAGATTAAATCCGCTCCGATACTAGGCCGTGGACTTGGCGACACCGTCACGGTATATAGCCCGGTGTTCAAAACCAATATCACCACTCCGCATTTTGATTGGGGTTATCTGGAAATTTGGGCAGAGATGGGATTGGTTGGATTGTTGGCGTGGATCACATTCATAGGATATCTGCTTTATTACATTATAAAAAATAAACACAGATATAATAAAAATATTTTTGCCGCCATCCTGATCGGATTCATGATTATTAATATTACCAGCCCGGCACTATTTCACGTATTTGGTATTTTAATTTTTATTACTCTCTTTTCACCACTGGGATTAAAGCAGGTTTATTGCGCTGGTGGAATTATACTTGGGCCAGATAAAAAAATAGTTTTGGTAAATAAATTTGACAATCCCACTTGGTGGACACCACCAAAAGGAAAAGTAGAAGAAGACGAAGATACTTTAACTGCCGCCAAAAGAGAAATATACGAAGAGTGTGGTTTGAAAAATTTGGAATATATAAAAGAGTTAGGATATTTTTATACTCCCGCTCGTTCCAAAGATAAATTGGTTTTCAAAAAAATGACTTTATTCTTATTAAAAACTACTGAAACAAAACTAGTACCACAAGATCCACATAATCCAATAGCCGCTTGGTTTACAGTAGACGAAGCCATGCAAAAAATTCGCAGTGAAGAATTTAAAAACTTTATCTCCAAAATAAAACATGACCTTACATAAGGCCGTGTTTTTTCATTACAATTTCTTTTGCCGCTTCATACTCTCTCACCTTCTCATTCTTCCACGGCAGTTTATACATCAAGCTCGGCAACCAACTACTCATACCCTTGCGCCCGCGCACAATTTTTTTATACAAAACCGCTGGTACAAATATACCGGTCTTACCTTGCTCAAGCATCGTGAGCCACAGATCCCAATCCTGAAATCTTTTAAGACTTTCATCAAATCCTAGAAAATCTTTGGTGCGAATCAGTGAAGTGGTATCAATGTAATTATTTTTTTTCAAATCCTCGGCATTAAATTTTTGGCTCTTCATTTTTTTCCAGCCAAAACGAAATCTGGAATATGCATAGCTAGCTTCCGGATGAGGCTCTAGCCATTCCAGCATTTCCGGTATCATATGAGGATAGCACCGAGTGTCCGCATCTACAAAAATCACATACTCCCCTGTCGCCTCTTTAAATCCGCGATTGCGCGCCACCGCGGCGCCCAAATTTGGTTGATCAATAACTTTCTTAACTAATTTTTTTACATCCGGATATTTATTTAAAACTTTTTCCAACTCCTCGTGAAAATTATCCGTGCTACCATCATTCACAATAATTATCTCCATCTCACAAGCATAAGCACCCCACACAATCGTACTCAAACAACTGTCCAAAGTATGGGCGTGATTATAAACCGGAATAATAACACTAACCGTTGGCTTCATAATTAATTCAATTTCAAAACCTCGTTCCCCCATTTAAAATAATTCCGCACGCGTGCCTGACCAGCCGCACCCATTGTATGCGCCAAGTCTTTATCCATCAATAATTTTACAATCGCAGCCACCGCATCTTTTCCCTGGAAAATATCTACCACCATACCAGTCTGCCCGTCTAGCACTGCTTCTTCTACTCCACCCACGCGCCCGGCCACTACCGGCAAGCCACAAGCGGCCGCTTCCAAAAATACTGTCCCCCAACCTTCTTCACGATGATCATCCTTATGAGTAAGCAACACAAACAGATCGGCCAAATGATAATACTTCGGCAAATCAGCCGGAGCCACACTACCCAAAAATCTCACCACATTTTGTAAATTATTTTTCTGCACCAACGCCATCACCTCGGCCATCTTGGGACCATCGCCCACTATCAGCCACACGGTATTTGGCACCTGGCTGAGAATCTCGGGCATGAAGCGCACCAAATGAGGATATCCCTTGCCCTCGGCCACACGTGCCACGGTAATAATCACACGCTTGCCATTGAGCGCCAATTGAGATCGCAATAGATCTATCTCAGCCTGATTTTTTACCGCCGCTAAAAAATTATCCGCCGGACATGGATACAGCACGCGCACATCAGATAAATTTTCTACAATCCCCAGTAATTTATTTTTCAAAAATTCACTATTCACCACCACTGCACTCGCGGCCAAACACAGCTCAATAAACTTTTTACGTTTATTTGGAGTAGAAGTAGCCATAGCAATATCGGTACCATGCAAAAATAAAGTATACGGAACTTTTTTAAATTTCTTGATCAGATACGCCGCATATCCCACCGGCAACACATGATTCACATAGATCATCTCAATTTTTTCCGCCGTCACCAAAGCCGACAACTGAAAAAACAAACGCAACCAATGCGGCCACACCAGCGCCCAATATGGTCGCAGGCGATATGTCTTCCAGGCATTCTGCGCGTCAAATTCCGCCGCGCCTTTTTCTGGCATGGCATATACCACCGTATCCGCCGCTGGCAACTGCTTCACCAAATTATATACATACCCAGCGATCCCGCCAATTTGCGGAGGATATTCCAAAGTAACAATCAATCGTTTCATAAGACACTCTTTTTAGGAAAAATTTTATAATAAAATTTCAAAACCAAATTTTTATCAAACGCCCCAGTCCAAAGCAACAACACCAAATACAACACCGCCGACACCGGAATAATCAAAACAAAATGAAATCGCGCCGACAACCACCAAGCCAACAGCGCCATCGCGCCAGCCGGAAAAAATGTCTGCGCAAAATATTTTAACAAAAGCAATTGATTAATTACCACCACCTTTTTACAAAACCAATACCCACCCAAACACAAAACAACATTACTAATCAAAGCCGCCGCCGCCGCTCCAACTATCCCCCACTTTGGCAACAAAATCAGATTCAAAATAATATTAATGACCAGCACCACCGCGAGCAATCCCGTCTGCACCCGCTGGCGATTGGTCGCATTGAGCGTCGCCCCCGTGACAAATCCCATAAACCCAAAAATCAAACTCACGAGCAATATCCGCAACACCGGAATCGCCGGCGCAAATTGTGGCTTATATAATTTAATAATCACCGGCTCGGCAAGTGCAATCAATCCCAAAGTCAAAGGAAACACAATCGCAAATAAATAACGCCAAGATTTGAGAAACAGATCCCCGATCTTTTCTTTATCCGTGAGAAACAACCCACTCATCACCGGATAGATACTGGCCGACAGCGCCGCCGGAATAAATTGAAAAGCAAAAGTAATCTTGTACGGCACACTCCAATATCCAAGCTCCGTCGCCGACAGCATCTTGGACATCAGGAGTGAATCGCTATAGGCATACAGACGGCTAATAATCCCAGCCAACGCAAACGGCCAAGACAAAATCAAAAACATTTTTAAAATATTCCAATCAAATTTCCCAGTCACCGAGATCCCATACACGCGACGCAAGAAAAATGACACATACAAAAGATTCAAAAACGAAGGAATGGTATAAGCCAAAATCAGCCAGTGCAGTGGCCAGTGCAAAAACAAAGCCACCGATCCCACCGCCAGAGTAGTCGCTTGCATACCCACGATCCCGATAGATTCGTAGATCAAATTTTTGCGCGCGCGAAAGATAGAATAAAAAGCCGCTCCCAAATTATCCAAAAACATCGTAATACCGGAAAGATACACCAAAGTTTTGGTCAGCACCGGATAATCAAAAATATTTATAAAAAACACTACCAAAATATACGCCCCCAAGCCAAAGATCACCTTGCCCCAAAAAGCGATATTAAAATAAGTGGCCGCCTGGTCATCATGGCGCGCGGCTTCACGAGTAAGAATCGGCCCCAAGCCAAAATCCGCCACCACCGTAAAAATAGTAGTAAAAGTAATCGCAAAAAAATAAACCCCGGTATTCTCTACCCCAATGAGACGCGCCACCACCGTAAAATAAGCAAAAGAAATCACCTTTTGCAATACAGAGGCCGCAGTAAGGAAGGAAGTGTTTTGGGTGACGGTGTAGGACATAGCGGGTGTATTTTACCTTAAACTGGGGTATTTATCAAACCGAAAACCGTCTCCCACTTTTTATTTGTGATCTTATTTTCTTGGATTCAATGCGTCTGAGTTTGGATGCTTTGGTAGGGCGAGTTGGTCGACGCTTTTTTGGTACATGCAAAGCGCCAGCGACCAAGGATTGGAGACGGGCAATGGCCAAATCACGATTTTGTGGTTGGGAACGCTCTTCATCGGACATTAGGACCACTTCGTCGTTATTATTTATTCTATTGGCAAGTTTTGTGCGTACTAGATCTTTTTCTTCTACACTTAAAACTTGTGAATTACCTACAGACCAATGCAGGATTGCTTTGGTAGAAGTTTTATTTACATTTTGGCCACCGGCGCCACCGGAGCGGGCAAAAGTTATTTTTATTTCGGCTAATGGAATACTGATCAACATATCTTATTTTTTGATATGACTGCTGAAATATAATTACAATATTTACAATTACCACTCTGCTTCGGAACTTTATTACCCTTCAAACATCTATAAGCATCTCTAACAGCTTTTTCTACCCATGAATCATCGCCTTTATGGGACAATAACATAACATCAAACTCTAATTTACCATCAAACGCTTCACGATCAGACTTGCCATTTACAAATACAAAATATCCAACATCGGCAACGTTAAAACCATTTTGTCTAAATAACCATTGATAAATTTCCATTTGTCTTTTATAGGCCGCCTTATATTCTCCTTCCAGCGTAATTTCTTTCGAAGTGGCAGTCGCTTTATAATCTACAATAATCAATTCGCCTTTATTATTTTTCCATATATCATCCACACCGCCAGTAATAAGCAGATTGGTTTTTGGCGGATTAAATTCTATGCCTTTACGCAAAGAATCACGCCAATAATCCATTTTTTCATGCGCAAACGGAACAGCGTTTATTTTGTATTTTTTCATTAATGGATGAGCCGTGCCAGCAGCACGGTGACTATCAAATTCTTTCTTCAATAAAGCATCCACAGCGATATTGAGTGAAAACCCTGGCATATCCGGACGCCCCACACCCAATCTACGATCCAAATAAAAACAACGCGGACATTCAAAAAACAATTCCAGCCTGGTACGGCTAAGGCGAAATAGATCAATTGATTTTGGATTATACAAATTACCGACGCGGATCTTATAATTTGCCATATAAGTTTTATTTAACTTTTAATTTACGATGCACAAAATCAAATATTCTATGTTTTACATAATCTTTCAGATCACGATTGGAATCGAGCTTCTTGTATAAATCAAAATGATTATTGACCATCCCGATCAATTCATCTTGAAAAACAGTATCAAATTTAATTTTGGCCGCTTCTCGCGTATTATTTCTCACAGCACCCTCTACTCCCTCATTTTCTAACAACCGTTTACTCAAATTATTTAATATTATTCTGTCATCACCAGAAAAATTGGTTCCAAATTTTTCGTTTACATCCTTAATAATCTTTGACAATAATTCCTTTTCTTCCTCTTGTTCACTTCTACCTCGCCCGTCAATCGGTTCAATTACTCCGTCAATATTTTCCAGCTCAATTTTGGTTTCGCTGGTCTTTGAAATTTTATATGATTCCATGTCAACGCTTTCCAAAACTTCAAATGGCAATCTTTCCTTAATAACCGGCAATTTACGAATTAAAAAACGAGAAAAAACATACAACTTCTCTAAGCTCGTAGCTTCAAAAGTGATAATTTGGGCAATAAAAGCATACTTGCGAACATAATCTTGCAATTTACTTCTAAAATCTTCTTGCTCCTCCGGCAAATACTGTTTAAATCTTATCGCCACACCATCAAGAAAACTATTTAAAACCGACGGCTTTGCTCCGGAAAAATAATCAGTAACAAAATGCTCCACCTCAGCTGCGCTAAACATTTTAAAATTCAAAATGTCACGTTCTAGGTCGTGCAAAATATTCGGGTCAGTTGCTTCCGACAGAATAGTCGTGGTGTAATATGGCTGAAAAGATGCTTTGATATCATCCGCATCATTTACAAAATCAAGCACGAACACTTCCTCTTTGTGCGGACAGGTGCGATTTAATCGGCTCAATGTTTGCACTGCATTCACACCGCCCAATTTTTTATCTACATACATTACTGTCAATAACGGCTGGTCAAAACCAGTTTGAAATTTTTCTGCTACAATCAAAAATTTATATTCATCCTTTTTAAACTCTTCCGCGGTATTTTTTTCCGGCACGCCGTTCATTTGCCCTTCGGTATATTCCAGTTTCCCATCTTTAACTGTACCAGAAAAAGCCACCATGGCCTTGAAAGGGTAGTTGTGGCTCTTTAAATAAGCATCCACGGCCATTTTATACCGCATTGCGTGTAAACGCGATTTGGTGACGATCATCGCCTTGGCATGGCCATTAATTTGTTTTTCAATATTATTAATAAAATGATCCACCATTATTTCAACCTTTTTATTTATCGCATGTTCATGACGCTCAACATAAGAAATTAATAACATTTGAGCTTTTTTCTTTTTGAATTCCGGGTCATCCTCGGCTTTTTTAAGCAAAGAAAAATATACTTGAAAAGTTGTATAATTTTTCAAAGTGTCCAAAATAAATCTCTCCTCAATCGCCTGCTTCATGGAATACAAACTAAACGGATAAAACTTCCCGTCTAGTACACTACGCTCGCCAAAAATTTCCAATGTCTTTTGTTTTGGTGTGGCAGTAAAAGCAAAAAAACTAATATTATTTGTTTTCGCGCGACGGCTTTTCATTTCTTTCAATACCATGTCTTCGGTCGTTTCCACTTCAAAGGCCTCCTCGTTATTTTCCGCTTCGGTCAAAGCTATATCTTCATCAACATTATTATCCGCGCTCAAAACTTGTTTCAAACTTTTTGAACTTTCACCAGATTGTGATGAATGCGCCTCGTCAATAATTACCGCAAACCTTTTACCTGGTATCGCGTCCATATTTTCCACGATAACCGGAAACTTCTGCAAAGTTGTAATAATAATTTTTTCTCCGGATTCCAACGCCTCTTTCAACTCTTTGGACCCCTCAACAATTGGTTTAACCACACCGGCCGTCTGTGCGAACTGCATAATCGTATTGCGTAATTGCCTGTCCAGCACCCGACGATCTGTAATTACGATTACCGAATCAAAGACTTTTTCATCTTTGGCATTATGCAACTCTGACAAGTGATGAGCAGTCCAGGCAATAGTATTACTTTTACCGCTACCGGCACTATGTTGGATAAGATAACTTTTTCCCGCTCCATTTTCCCGAGCGTCGCGAACCAATCGGCGTACGGTATCAAGCTGGTGGAATCGTGGAAAAACCAAAGTTTCGGCAAAATATTTACGCCCTTTTGCATCGGTTTTTTCAATTTTCTCTAAATGTACAAACCTGCCAATTATTTCCAGTGTACTTTCCAGTGTCCAAATATCTTCCCATACATAGCTGGTTTTATAACCATTCGCATTCACTGGATTGCCGGCAGAATTATTATTACCCTTATTAAACGGCAAAAAATATGTGGCCAACCCTGCTAATTTGGTGGTCATATATATCAATTCGGTATCAACCGCAAAATGCACTAGACAGCGCTTGAAAGATAGCGATTTTTCTTTAGGATCACGGTCGGTGCGATATTGTTGAATGGCATTTTTTACCGATTGGCCAGTGAGTTGATTTTTGAGTTCAATGGTAAAAATTGGCAAGCCGTTCAAAAATATCACCATGTCTATGGAATTTTCATTTTTATGACTGTATTTTACCTGTCGCATTACACTTAAAATATTGCCGGCAAATTGTTTTTTTGTTTCTTCATTCAAACCGGTCCCTGGTTTAAAATATGCCAAATCAAATCGCGCACCATGGTCGCTTAACCCAGTTCGAAGCACATCCAGCACCCCACGCGCCTTTATTTCTTCATCCAATCTATTTAAAAATCTCTGCTCCACATCCGTACCGTGCTGGTCAGATAGTTTCTGCCATTCTTTTGTTTGAGATGTTTTAATAAATTTCAAAACTAGCTCCGTGTCAAAACACAATGTCTTATCATAGGCAATTGGCTTTCTTTCTACATAGCCATTATTTTTTATCAAGTATTCCTCAATAAAATCCTCAAATCCTTTTTCTTTGGTGTTAGTTTTCATATCATTTAAATAATTTCTCTTTGAACTGGTGCCACTTCTAAAATTATTATTTTAGGTTTTTGATATTGAGACGAACGTAGTACTCTTGCTTTCACGCTAACCAACCTAGTCTTGTAAAACTGTCTAAAATTTTCCGTCCCCTTCCCGTTAGGCGGATATGCAACCAAATCTCGATGCCGTTGATCGGCATCATCTAACCTAAAACGCATTGAGTCCCCGCGTGATGCTTGCAAACCAATGATCTGCCCTTCTAATTGCACCTCATCACCGTTATGAAGTTCTGGCAGAATCTCTTTGTCCTCACTTAAAAAATTTTCAAAATTTTCTTGGTTAATAATAATTGATTTATCAAATTTTGCTGTATCACTGAATTCAATGCTTTCAATTTTATTTTCTGCTTCAATAAATGGTGTAAATATTTTTTTGAATTTATTTTTACGCACCAAGCCATGTAAACGCTTAGTTGATTCAACCGGCATTTCTCTGCCATCGTATTTTGTTTGAATTTTGTGTTTCTGATATTTAGAAAAACAAATTTGGATCAACAAATATTGACCTAGCCATTTCCCAATTTCATAGTCTACTGGGTAATCCGCTGCTAGTTGGTTAAGATTACGATGTAATTCCAAAAATTTACTATATGCGTCCCCACCAACTATTTTTAAAAATTCTAATCCATGGTTAGCGTGTATAAAAAACTCTGTTCCGGTCGACACGATGATTGAGGTATCAAATATAATCGAACCTTCACGAGCCTTTATCGCCCTTACCTTAACATCACCTTTTATTTGTGCGACGTTGTTTATTAGCTGTCTTAGTAATTCTTCATATCCAATTAATGACTCACCAAGCAAAGAAAAATCTATTGCGGAATTAGACGCGGGCTTATATTTAATAAAAAATTCAGATTTGCTTTCCATATAATTATACTTTCATCACTTTACCCGTCACCACATTATAGATCAAGGAAGATTTGTATTCTTGTAATAATTTAACTGACTTTTTTACCTTTTCAGTGCAAAAATCAATTTCACAAATTTTTTTATTTAAATAAATAGCAATTCTTTCCTGTTTATCAATCGATGGAACGGTCGCGATAATATTTTTTAGATCATCTATCGTTAGTTGATTGATGGTTGAAGTCGCCGATGACCTTAGTTGGAAGAAAAACAGCTCAGATTTAAAAAAGTATTCCATATATTTCCAATACCTACTTCTAAAAATAGACATGAATACCCCGAAAGTAACGCCCTCCCCAGTTCCATCGATAACTGCACTTTTGCCAATTAGTGCGGCGCTACCATTTCGCGAACATATCAAAATATCACCTTTTTTTGTTTTTAAACTTTTAGGTATAATTTTTTTTACGTAAACATTATCATTTAGTTCGATGGCACTGTTTTGAATATTTGAAGAACGAAGAACCAACGTACCTTCCACCTCATCTGTAACATCCTCTGGACTGTATGTTAAACCAATGATTGCTTGGCCGACAAACTTTAATTTCTCGACTTTCCACCCTTTGGGGACATTCCCAATCCGCTCTACCCCGCTATCCACCAATTCCACATTTTCATCTAACCCGCACGTTACGACCTTATTGATGACCGCAGCGCGTTTTTCTTGAAGCAAAGCTATTAATTTTTGTTTTTGCTCGATAATTTTATTAATAATCTGGGTTTTGGCGTCTAAATACTCAGCAATTTTTACTTGTTCATGGACGGGCGGCACCACTACTTCGGTTTTCTTAAATACTTCCCTCCCTAGAATCTGACGAGTTGTTCCTTTGCATCTTTTTGAAAACTGTGCTAATACGAAAGAATTATTACACAAATATTTTTCAAACTTCAAATCTAAAATCTTTTTTTTTGGTCTAAATCTAAGAAGATGATAACTGTAAACAGTATTTATAAAATCTTCAACCACTACCGCTGAATGACCTATATCGTCTTCTGTCTCCGAACTAGGCGTAAATAGTAAATCACCCTTTTTAATAGAATGACATTTTACCTTTGAACCAGGGCAACTGGTCATCATATATTCACGATTATTGCGAATCTCATGCGTCGGGTTTGAATATATATCCATGTAATTAACCATCAACACTGCCGGTTCACCTTCAACCATTTTTTTATCAATGCCGCTGGATGTAAAATGACC
Source organism: Candidatus Magasanikiibacteriota bacterium (assembly GCA_943357105.1). Lineage (GTDB taxonomy): Bacteria > Patescibacteriota > Patescibacteriia > Magasanikbacterales > GWA2-37-8 > CAIOJG01. Next base: position 15,790 of record CALRGC010000012.1, read on the forward strand.
AAAATCTTGTAAATGAAGCAACATCCAACCGCGCGGAATTTGATTTATCCACTCCACCCCCAAATCCTTATACTCTGCATAAACCCTAAATTGTTTTTTTAATTCAATTTTTTGCATATTATTTTTTCCAAAGACTAACCGTTGTGGCAAATATACTCAAAATAGTTGCAACAACAGTTAAAATCTTATAAAAATCATCGGAAAACCATCGCCAAAATTTTTTATACCACGGGTCTAACTGCTGGTATCCAACAGCGGTGATCCTTATGGAAGTATCAAAGAATTTATCATCACCTAAATTCGCGTCTATGATACCTTCGTCCTTTAATAATGCAAGTTCTACACCTATTTCGGCTGCCTTGTACCCAGCTTTTTCTAAATAATTATGTAGAACACCATAAACAAGATTATATCTATGGCCTTTTTCTTTGTTAAGTTCCGCAACAAAATTAATAACCTCTTTTCTCATTTTATTATTCATATTCTACAATTGTTTCAATAAATTCAACAACTCATTTTCTACACCTTCAATTTCTCCTTCAATCTCCGTCAATTCTCGCGGTGGGGTATATTTATAAAAATATCGTGTAAAAGGAATTTCATAACCAACTTTACCAACTTCATTGTCTTTGTGATCACGCACGGTTTCATTTATCCAAGCATCAGGCGCGTATGGTTTTACTTCCTTTTCAAAATATTTATAAATATCTGTACCCCATGGCACATTTTCACTATCACGCAGTTCGCTGTCCGGCTCTAATTCGCCATCACTACCCACACAAACATCAGCTGACTCGTCGCGTTCGCTTAAATCTTGCCAAATATTTTTGAACAATGGCGCCGGCACTTTTAATTTGGCTTTTTTAAATTTATCTTCAAGCAATTTCAAAAATTCTTCGCGGTTTTTATAAAGTTTATCTCCGACATTTTCTAGCACTTTATAAATTTCCGCCCGTAAGTTCTGCCATTCTTGATTTTCTGCCTCACCAGTCGCACCCTTCTTTTTGCTTGGCGTATCATTTTTCATTTTTTCTGTTTCTTTTAATATCACCAAACGCTCTGCACTCGCTTGAAAATTTAATTTCAGCGGTCGTTCAATGATAATCTGGCGAAAGGCAAAATCAGTTGTATCAAAAATTTTAGAATATTCATTCTCGGTGAATAAATTGTATAATTCCAAAATTTTGGCGCGATTTTCGTCGGAAATTACATGGCGTTTGTTACCGATAGACTTGCGCATTTTTTCAAAAAATATTCTGGCATCAATCAGCTGTACTTTATTTTGTCTTTTCTTTTCTTTACGATTACTCAAAAACCATACATAAGTATTGATGCCCGTGTTATAAAACAATTGATCCGGCATGGCGACGATAGCTTCCAGCCAATCATGTTCCAATATCCAACGACGAATTTCGCTTTCTCCACTACCGGCATCGCCAGTAAATAATGGCGAACCATTAAATACAATGGCCAAACGCGAACCACCATCAATCGGATTGCGCATTTTAGATATTAAGTGTTGGAGAAACAAAAACTGCCCATCGGAAATTCTTGGCAAACCAGCGCCAAACCGGCCGGCAAAACCGCGTTCTGCTTCTTTTTCCACCGCTTCTTTGTCTTTTTTCCAATCCACGCCAAACGGAGGATTTGTCAGACAGTAGTCAAATTGTTCACCAATAAATTGATCGTTAGTAAGCGTGCTCGCTTTGGTGTGGTCTTTATCTCCGCCTTTGATTTTATCCGGATCATCTCCTTTGATAAGCATATCTGATTTACAGATAGCGTAAGTTACAGGGTTCAATTCCTGCCCATACAAATATATGTCGGCGTCTTTGTTGATCACAGACAAAATATGCTCTTTACTGGTGGTGAGCATTCCGCCGGTGCCGCTAGCACAATCGTAAATTGTTTTAATAATATGTCTCTTGTTTAGCAGATCCTTGTCAGGCGCAAACAAAATTTCTACCATGGTTTTTATAACCTCGCGTGGGGTGTAGTGCTCTCCAGCGGTCTCATTTGATTGTTCGTTGAATTTACGGATTAACTCTTCAAAAATAGAGCCCATTTCGTGATTATCAGTTGCTCTAGGATGCAAATCTACTTGATTAAAATCTTTTAAAATTAAATACAATAAATTTCCACCTTCTAAGCGGAATAATTGTTTTTCAAAATCAAATTTTGCAAAAATCTCTTTAATGTTATCACTAAAGCCATCAATATAATGACGCAAATTTTTGGCAACATGCTTTGGATCTTCTAATAGTTTGGCAAAATCATACGGGGAGGTATTATAAAAACCAACTTTACTAGCCGCCTTCAATATCGGATCCAGATCTACTTTCCCATGAAAACGATTATACTGTTCCAAAACGGCTGGTTTGGTGTCGGCCAATACTGAATCCAAACGTCTCAAAACCACCAGCGGTAAAACTACATCTTGGTACTCATATTGTTTCCAACCTCCGCGCAAAAGCTCAGCGATTTGCCAAATTATACCAGCTTTAGAATTAAAATTGTTCATAGAAAATATTATTTTGAATTACCGTCAATAAATAAATCTAAATACTCTTTGAGATAAAAAATTCTATTACGAGAAAAACCGGTTTTTTCTATAAATAAACCTGATTTTTCAAATTCATTGGCCATAGTAGCGGCAGTCTGAATGCTAGAATTCATTAAATCTTTTATATCTTTTACAGTTACAACTGGGCTTGAGAAAAGTTTAAGTAACAATTCTTTTCCTGCTTTTTGGCGTTTTATTCCCATTCCTGATTCAATCGCATCTTCGTATTTTTTACGTAATTCAATAATTTTTTCAAATGTTTCTTTACCTTTTTTGGCGGTTTGACCAACGCCGGTAAGAAAAAATCTCACCCAATGCTCTATATCCCCCGACTCCCTAACTTTGGAAAGGGCGTCATAATATTTTGAGCGGTTTCTTTCAAAAAAATCAGATAAATAAAGGGTTGGTTTTTTAAGAATATCCAAATCCACCAACTGCAAAGTGATAAGCAAACGACCAATACGACCATTACCATCTAAAAATGGATGAATGGTTTCAAATTGATAATGTGAAATCGCTGCTTTGATAAGATCTGGAATTTCCAAATTTTTATTGTGCCAAAATTTCTCTAGATCACTAAGTAGATCCAGGACATCATCTTGATGAGGTGGAATAAAAACAGCATCGGAGAGAGTTTCTCCACCCAACCAATTTTGGCTATGGCGAATTTCACCAGGCTGTTTACTATAGCCACGCACACCAGAAAGCAGGATGCGGTGCGAATCTTTTAAGAGACGCATCGATAATGGCAAATTGTTCAGATGATCAATTGAAAAATTGATGGCTTTTATATAATTATTAACCTCTTCCCAGTCGTCACGTTTTTCAGGAGAAAGTTCTTCGCTGGATAATACCGCTTCGTCTAAATTAGTTTTTGTTCCCTCAATACGACTAGACTGTGTAGCTTCTTTGACCACATGCATACGAATAAAAAAATCCACATCCGGCACAAGAGTGGAATACGCATTGAGTTCACCCAAATAACGCATTGCGTCAGATAGCAACAAATCAATGCGCTTATCTTCCCATTCAAATGGTTTATTTATAGGATTCGGTAAAAAACTTTTATAGCCATTTTGTTGGCGATAATTACCAGGGATAAATTTAGTTTTTGACATATTTTTAAATAGATTATGTAAATCTATATTCAAAGTTTATCAATTAAATTGGAATTTGTCAATATAAATTCAAGCTTAACTATCCACACCCAATAAATTTAGCTATAATTAGCCAACAAAAAAACACCCCGACGAATCGAGATGTTTTGTAAGGTATATAATTAACGTTTTGACCACTGCGCCGCACGACGAGCCTTCTTCAAACCCGGCTTCTTACGTTCCTTAATACGTGGATCACGAGTCAAGAAACCAAGTGTTTTCAAAGTCTTGCGGAATTCTTCATTCCAGAGCACCAAAGCGCGAGCGATACCGAGCTGGACAGAAGTAGCTTGGCCTTTTTTGCCGCCACCTTGTGCCAACGCGGATACGTCAAGATCTTTTTCTTTGCCGATAGCTTTCAATGGAGCCACCACTAGTTCCTGCCATTCAAAATATGGCAAAAATGTTTTGATGTCTTGGCCGTTGATGACCACTTTACCCGTACCTTTGGAGATCTGCACACGAGCGCTTGCGCGTTTGCGGCGACCCACGGCGCGGTTCATATCAGTTTTGCTAATCTTTGTCATAGTTTATTTCTTAAAGTGTAAGCGGATCATACGCTGATCACGTAATTTGTTCTTTGGCAACATTTTTAGAACAGCGCTACGAATAGCTTCTTGTGGTTTCTCAGCCATGATTTTTTTGGCTGGAACTTCTTTCAAACCACCTGGGTGATTGGAGTGGTGGCGATAAAGTTTCTGATCTAGCTTCTTACCGGTGAAAACGATTTTGTCGTAATTGGTAATCACTACTTTATCTCCGTAATCAATATGGGGTGTGAATTTTACTTTGTGTTTGCCCATTAAAATCGTAGCGATCTTAGTGGCGAGACGGCCAGGGGCTTGTCCGGTAGCATCAATCTCGATAGTTTTTCTTTTTGACATAAATAGTATTATTAAACGAGCTCTACCAACGCTTCTTCACCAGCGTCGCCTTTGCGAACACCGAGTAAAGTGATGCGGGTGTAACCGCCTTTGCGATCGAGGTAGCGCGGACCAAGCACTTCCATAGTTTTATCAACTGCATTCTTGGTGTAAAGTACACGTTTGAGCAATCGACGAGCGGCCAAATCATTTGGCTTGGCTTTGGTGATCAATCTTTCTACCAAGGAGCGGGTAGCTTTTGCTTTGGCTTTGGTAGTTTTTATTTTCTCATAGATAATCAAACTCTCGGCCAAGTTCGCCAAAAGAGAGCGACGTCCGGCAGCTTTGCGATCTAGAGTTTTTTTCTTATTTTGGTGTCGCATACAATAAATCCTTTTTTTAAATAATTACTTTTTCTTGCTTTTCTTTTTGCCTTTTTCCTCTGTTTCTTCCTCTGCCATTTCTTCTGTAGCTACAACTGATTCTTCCATCGCTGTTTCCGGGGCAGCAGACATAGAAGAGTTGCTAGCGGAAGCAACACTGCTCAAAACAATCGAAAAGTGATCAATCAAAATCTGCACGGACTGTTTCACGGCGTCTTCTGGAGAAAGAGTGCCATTGGTTTCGATATTCACAGTCAACTTTTCATAGTTGGTGATATCACCGACACGGGTATATTCCACACGATAACCAACATCTTTTACTGGAGTGTAAATAGAGTCGGTCACGATTGTACCCAAAGGATAGTTTTTCTTATCCTTTTCTTCTACCGGAACAAAACCGCGGCCGCGGCCGACGATGATTTCCATTTCAATTCCTTTGTTTGAGGTAAGATTACAAATTACCAAATCCTTATTCATGATTTCGGCATTGGCATCTTTGGTAATATCTCCGGCAGTTACTACACCAGGACCTTTTTTGGTCAAGGTCAAAGTAACCGGCTCAGTACCGTGAACTTTCACAGCGAGCTGTTTCAAATTCAACATGATTTCTACTACATCTTCCTGCACACCCTCAACTGCACCAAATTCATGCTGAACACCTTTAATTTTAAAAGCTTCCACCGCACCGCCAGAAAGTGAAGACAACAACACGCGGCGCAAAGCATTGCCCAAAGTGGTGCCATAACCATGAAAACATGGGGTGATTACCAAAGTGCCGTGCAAGGCATCATCACCTTGTACGAAATCAACTTTGGATGGTAAAAGAAAGTTCTCCATAAAATATATATTAATAGATTAGCGAGAATAAAACTCGATAATAGCTTTTGGATTAAAGTTTGGATTTTCTACAGTTGGGGCATTCAAAACTTTGCCACCTACTGCCTTGGCATCTACCGACAACCAAGCTGGAGCTTCAACCTTCTGCAATTTCTCACTAATTCCTTCAAGTAATTTTTTACCCTTAGAGCGTTCACAAGCGCCAACGGATTGGCCAACTTTTACGCGGTAAGAAGGGATATCTACTTTTTCACCGTTCACTACAATGTGACCGTGGGTGACCATCTGACGAGCAGAAGTACGAGATGGAGCTAGGCCCATGCGGTACACTACATTGTCGAGACGGGATTCAAGGAAGTTCAACAAAATCTTGCTGGTATCCCCTACTTTTTTGGAAGCTTCTTCCACATAGTTGGAAAATTGGCGTTCCAAAATACCGTAAATCTTTTTTACTTTTTGTTTTTCCAAAAGTTGTTTGCCGTAACCGGAAACTTTGGCGCGTTTCTGTGATTGACCGTGCTGACCAGCTGGGTAAGCGCGTTTAGTCAAAGGACACTTTACAGAGTCGCAAAGCTTTTCGCCATATTTGCGACAAATTTTGTGTTTAGGAACAATACGTCTTGCCATAAAATTATATCAATAAGGTGAATTAAACGCGACGTCTCTTTGGAGGACGGCAACCATTGTGTGGGATCGGAGTGACGTCGTTGATAGCCACCACATTGAGACCGTTGGTATGCAAAGCGCGGATAGCACCTTCGCGACCACCGCCGATGCCTTTGACGTACACACTAACTTCTTTCACCATGTATGGAGCAATTTTGTCCATGAGATTTTTGGTGACCAAAGAAGCGGCGTATGGAGTAGCTTTTTTTGGACCTTTGAAACCTACTACACCAGCGGATGACCAACCCAAAACGTTACCGTTTGGATCAGCGATGGTGATGATAGTGTTGTTGTAAGTAGCCTGGATGTAAGCGTTGGCACGAGGTACCTGGCGAACATTCTTAGCTTTCTTCTTGGCCTTGGCGACTACCGGCTTGGCAGCACCTTCGGTTTTTTCAGTTTTAATATTTTGTTCAGTCATAATTTTAATTTTGGAAAAGTAAAGGCATCAAATCTTTAAGTCTTCTGGTTGGCCAATTTCTTACCGGATACGGCGGTCTTACGAACATTGCCACGCACGGTGCGGGAATTGGTTTTGGTGCGCTGACCACGAACCGGCAAATGTTTCATGTGGCGGATACCGCGGTAAGACTTGATATCTTTGAGACGTTTGATGTTGCTCATGATTTCACGACGCAAGTCACCTTCGGTCTTGTAAGCTTTTTCCACGATCGCGCGGAGCTTATCTTGCTGAGCTTCGGTCAAATCTTTGGAACGGATGTTGCCATCGATACCGGCTTCTTTCAAGATTTTTACAGCCAAGGTCGGGCCGATGCCGTATACATAAGGTAAGGCATAAGCGATCTTCTTTTCGTTTGGGATGTTGGTACTAGCGATTCTCATAGGTAATAAATTAATTATCCTTGTCTTTGTTTATGTTTTGAATTCTCACAAATTACAAACACACGGCCTTTGCGGCGCACGGTTTTACACTTCATGCAAATTTTCTTTACTGATGCGCGTACTTTCATACGGTACTTATAAAAAATTAATTAAGTAAAGCAAAAATACCAACCACTGCCGCGATATCCACACCCTTCACAAGGAAGAGCTACACCGCAATGGTTGATATGTAACACCACAAAAGTGGTGATTTGAATTGTTTAGAAACGAAAGATAATTCTACCTTTGGTCAAATCGTATGGGGTCATTTCTACTTTTATCTGATCGCCCATGCCCAAACGAATTTTGTTGAGGCGCATCTTACCAGATAAATGAGCAATGATTGATTGGCCGCTCTCGAGCGTGACACGAAAAGTGCCAGCCGGAAGAAGCTCCTCAATTTTGCCCTTTAACTCAATGACGTCTTGTTTGCTGACCATTGTATAAATTATTAATGGGTATATTTTAGCGAAAAAAACCAATTAAGTCAAGGGGGTATTATTAACAGTGGTATTTCTGTCGTTATAGACGAAAAACTTGTATAAAAGGAAGTTCCAGGAGACAGCCAGGATAATATTGGCTAGACGCACCAATTTTGGCTCAAAACCCAGCTTATTGTGCCAAAACCACATCCAGGAAATAGCGATGATGTAGTTGAAAAAATATAAAATGATATAACGCTGGACTTCTTTGTGTGTTTGGCCCTGACTTTTGAAAGCCCAGAGCTTATTGAGATAAAAAATAAAGGTAAGAACAATAAATTGGTTGACCATAAGCGCCGGAATTGCCGCCCAGTGAAATTTGTCGATAAATAGCCACAGCGTGCCCATATCCACCGCCAGACCGGTAATGCCCACGACAAAATAGCGGGAAAATTCCGCGCGCATGGACCATAGCTTTGTTATTAATTTAGAAAACATAACATATGTGTATAACTTGACAAAAACCGTCTTTTCATGATATTATAGGGCTGTAGTAAGAAATTGCTACACAAGTAATTCCTTGTATGTGGGGCTCCGTATGGTTCCTCTTAAATAGCATACAGGGTTTTGTTTTTTAAGTGAATAGTGGACTAATTTCCACTATTTTTTGTTTGATCAAATTATAATAACTTTCGTCTCGATGTTCAATCTTTCTAAAAATAGACCAACAAACAAAATCAGCAACTTGCAAACATTTTTCTTCATGAGGAGCTTTGATCTCAATATTTATAGATAATTTATGTTTTTCATTTATCCGACTCTCTAAATAATCTTTAAAATTTTTATTCAAAAATTTATTTGTTTCTCTTCTGGACGCTACTAGATGTATCTTTTCTTCCGTAGAAATTAATTTTTTTGTATAGATTCTATCTATTAAAATGTTTGTTACATAATTATACAAAATATGTTTCTCATCATGAAATTTTGTATAAACTTTTTTCTTGTTTAAATAAATCGACATTATCGAAACATCTTTTTCGTTCAATAAATTTAGCAGCTGACTACGCACCTTGGGTGTTTCTTTGTGACAATGCAAACAGCCGTGATGAAACTTACGCTCTAAAACCGTAAAACTTTTAAAAATTTTCTTAACTACTCTTTCAACCGAATCTTTATTTTTTACAAACAGAAAACTAATTACAAAGAACTTCGAAGTTTTATTTTTGGTAAAATCAAAACCCAAGTCCCCACTTTCGTCTAAAAATATAAACGCCATAACCCCTCCCTAATTAATTTTATTCAATCACCGCTTTGATACGACGCATGCCAGCAGAAATGGCTTCTTCTTTGACAATTTTGAATTTGCCAATCATGCCAGTATGCTCTACATGAGGACCACCACAAACTTCACGACTAAAAGTCGGCGCGGACGGATCCGCTTTGGCAATTTCGTTTACATCGCCTACCGTATATACTTTCACTCGGCTCTGATATTTATCTTCAAATAATCCAATCGCATTTTTTTCTTTAGCTTCTTCAAAAGTCATTTCTTGCCAAGATACCGGATAATCTTTTTGGATCGCAGCGTTTACCAAATCTTCCACTTCTTTTATTTGTTCCGGAGTCATTTTTTGGGGATTAGCAAAATCAAAGCGCATACGCTCCTGAGTGATATTACTGCCGCGCTGAGTAGCGTGAGGGCCAAGTACTTTGAGCAAACAAGCATGGAGCAAATGGGTGGCGGTGTGATATTTAGTAGAGACCTCACTGTGATCAGCGAGACCACCGGCAAATTTCTGCTCGGCACCGGCGCGCGATAATTCTTGATGCGCTTTGTAAGCGGCTTCAAATTCAGCCACATTTACAGTCAGGCCATTTTCACGAGCAAGCTCCAAAGTAATTTCCAATGGGAAACCGGCGCTTTCAAATAATTTGAAAGCTTGCTTGCCGGAAATTTCGGTGATGTGTGTGCCAGTTTTTTCAAACGCAATCCGGAAACCATTTAAAAGCTTTTCAAACTCTTTCATCCCCTGCTCAATAGTATTTCTAAATTTAGTTTCTTCTTTGGCCAGCTCAAGCAAAATAAATTCTTTGTTTTTTTCTACTTCCGGATAAACATCTTTAAAAATTTCAATTACTTGTAGTGCGATCTGATCACAAAAATTGGTATTCATGCCGAGTTGGCGACCGTGGCGCACAGCGCGACGAATCAGACGACGCACAATATAGCCCTGATCCACATTGCTTGGCGCGACGCGACGATCATCACCCATGATCATGGTGGCCGTACGAATATGATCAGCCACAATACGCATAGATTTGGTCACGGCCATATTTTCAATATATTCACGCCCAGCCACTTCTTCTATTTTTTGAATGAGTGGCCAAAAAGTATCTACCTGAAAAACATCCGCGAAACCATTGAGCGCTACGAGTGTGCGCTCAAGCCCCATACCGGTATCCACATTTTTCTGCGCAAGTGGTTCATATTTGCCTTCAGCATTTTTGTTATACTGCATGAACACATCATTCCAAATCTCGAGCCAATTGTCTTCATCAGTCGCCGGATTACTACCAGCTGGTGGAAATTCACCTTCACCGCTCCAAAAAAACATTTCCGTATCCGGACCACAAGGACCAGTCTGTCCAGCCGGACCCCACCAATTATTTTTTCTAGGCAAATACGCGATACGATCCTCGGGCATGCCAAGTGATTTCCAGATACCAGCCGCTTCTTCATCGCGTGGAATATTATTTTCGGCTTCACCGGAAAAAACGGACACGGCTAATTTGCGAATATCCAAACCCAAATATTCTTTGGAAGTAAGAAATTCAAAACTCCATTCAATCGCTTCTTTTTTAAAATAATCGCCCAGCGACCAATTGCCAAGCATTTCAAAAAAAGTATCATGACGATTATCACCCACTTCATCAATATCTTGAGTACGGATACATTTCTGCACGTTGGCGAGGCGGGCACCTTCTGGATGTTTTTGTCCCATCAAATAAGGTACCAGCGGATGCATACCAGCGGTGGTAAACAATACAGTCGGATCATTATCCGGAATCAAAGAAGCGGACGGCAAAATAGCATGTCCTTTGCTTTTGAAAAATTCTAAATATTTCTGGCGGAGTTCTTTGGAGGTGAGCATAAGTTATTTAAATAGTAGATTGATTTTACCCAAAAAAAGCCATTTTGTAAAGCTAAAAACGGTTTGGTTTGAGTTTGAGCCAGTAACCAATAATATTGACTAACGGGTGCAATAAACCGCCAATGACCAGAGCCGCCAGACAAAAAATAATAGTAGTGTCAAAAAAATAATTAGAAAAAAGCAAAGCACCGATCACCCAATCAATCTGATCAAACGGGACGAAAGAAGCACCGGCGGCAATACCACAGCGTCTTTTGATAAAACTTTTTATCAGATCGCCAAACAAAGCTCCAAACCCAAACAAAAAACCTACCAAATAAATATTCACCGCCGCATAGTCAAACAACGAAATTGATTTGGCAATAATAGAATAGATGTAAGCGTATCTCTGCCAAGCTATTACCGCCATCGCGGCCAAGATGCCAAAAAAGAAACCGCGCCAAGTTTTATTTTCACCAAAAATTCTCTGACCAAATAATTTTTTATTTGCGTCAATGGGATAATTCAAAAAATTTATTTTACGTACCAACACCGGCACGATATTGGCCACACCCGCCGGTAACAGCAACCAAATTATTTTCAAAATAAATTGCATACTAAACTTTTATTTTCTTCCAACGCAATTGAATATATAAAAAATAATAGACAGACAAAATTGTCGCCAATAAATTGGAAAATGTGAGCGCGCGATCCAGCCACACCAACCCTAGATCAAAATACCAATGAGCAAAAAAAGCAATAAATACAACAGCTTTCACATAAGTCACGCGCGGATAGACTTTTATTAGCCAATCGCTAGGCAAAAATTCTTGCTTTTTAATCGTGGCTAAGAGATATAAAATTGGGATGATAAAAAGATTGTAACCTACCGCTCGAATACTGCTGGCTATTACCGACACTAACAACAATAGAAATGCATACAAAAGATAATCCACAAAAACATCCAAAAACTTACCACGATCACTGGCGGTATTTTGATGCCTAGCCAAAGCGCCATCCAAAATATCTAGCAGATTGGCAACTAGCAATAAATGAATGGCCCAACCATAGCGATAAAATTCCGCATATAAAAAAATCGCGACTATTCCCAAAAACAAACGAAAATTTGTCACCTGATTGGCAGTAATTTTATATTTGGTCAAAAATTTTAAAATTGGTTCAAAATAACGCGCCCGCAAAGCTTGCGAACGACAATTTATTTTGTCTATCCAATCTAAGTATTGATAGGACATATTAATTTATAACTCCCCCGCCTAAACAAACATTCTTTTGACCCCATCGCGGGGACAAGTAAAACACCGCAAACTGCCCGGGAGTGACAGCGCGTTGTGGTTTGGAAAATTTAATCATTGTATTGGTAATAGCGCAATCTTGCAATTCCTGACGGTGACGCAAACGCACTTGGCATTTCAGCGGGAGCTTTGGCGCCTTACCCGCAATCCAATGCAGATCGTCTAAAGTAGTTTCTTTTTTATAAAGTCGCGGATCATTTTCTTCTCCTACCACCAATTCATTTTTAGCGATATTTTTATCCACTACAAATAAAGTTTTACCGCCGGTATTACTAATTCCCAATCCACGCTGACCAATAGTATAAAAAGGTAGGCCAGTATGCTGACCTAAAATTTTTCCACTGGTATCAATAATATTCCCCGCTTTTGCTTTTACTTTATCTTTTAGAAAATCTTTCATCGATACTTCTCCCACAAAACATATTCCCATACTTTCTTCTTTTTCAGCCGTGGCCAAACCAAATTTACGCGCCAATTTTCTTACTTCCTCTTTGGTGTAATCGCCAATTGGAAACAAAATGTGTTCAAGCTGAGACTGATTGAGCTGATGCAAAAAATATGTTTGATCTTTGTTTTTATCTTTGGCGGCTACCAACAAAATATTTTTGCCTTGTTTTTTGGTGTGGGCGTAATGTCCGGTGGCGATAAAATCAAAACCTAGTTCATCGGCCTTTTTGAGCCACGCGCCAAATTTCACAAATTTATTGCAAAGCACATCGGGATTGGGCGTCCGACCGCGGTCATATTCGGCGTACATATATTTCAGCACATCACGGGCATACTCTTTCGTGAAATCCAACCGTAATAATTTTATTCCTAACTTTGCCGCGACCCGCAAAGCATCCTGATAATCACCGTGCCAACACGATACACCGTTTTTAACTTCATCATAATTCACCATAAAAGCGGCCGTGACATCGTATCCGGCTTTTACCAACAATGCAGCGGCTACCGAAGAGTCCACGCCACCCGATAAACAAATTAAAACTTTTTTCTTCATAATTCAACTGACTTAATCTGTGATTTTAAATTTTTTAATTCATATTTATAAATCGGATCAAACATCTTGTATTTATTAAAAAAATTGCGGGCGGTCTTGGTGCGAATCCAAAAAGCATTGTTGGCTCTAAGGCGTATATTCAAATTGATTTTATGTTTATCATAATTAAAAAACTCCTCTGTACGCTTTATTCCAATTTTCCCAAATAGATCCATCTTGTCGGCGTCACGCAAAATTATTGCTTCCACATATTTATCCGCCGCGTTATTCCAATGATAACGAATACTATAAAGTAAAATTAATTTTTCTTTTTTAGTTAATTTTTTAAACTCAGAATCATTTCTAAACCAATCCTGACAAATCTCATAGGAAAACTCGTGATGACTTTTAGTACCATCGGATCCATGCTCTGGCACTCTACCCACATCATGAAGCCAGCCAGCCATTTCGCATAGAAATATATTGCTCTTTTCAGCTTTCGCAATTTTTACCGCCCAGCTAGCGACACGAGTGGCATGATCAGAGCCATGACCAGGGGCTCTATGTTTATCAAAATAACGAATTACTTTCTTACGTGTGTATTGAATTAATTCTTGTTGCTTTTTGGTATACATAAAAATTATATAACCATTAAAGTATAACATTTCC